>NZ_JADOGI010000402.1 GCF_015645445.1 Nonomuraea cypriaca
ACGCCACGAGCTCGCCGTACGACGGTTGCTCGCTCTGGGCCGGAGTCACCCGAAGATCATCCCATGGGCAAGATCATGCTGCGTCACCACACAGAGTCCTACACAAGGAAGCGACGTGAATAGTCACATACGACGAGCTGATCGGCGAGGCGCTGGCGGCGCCGTTCGAGGGCTGGGACTTCGGTGTGTTCGAGGGCCGCATGACCACCGGCGGCGACCTGCCATGGGACTACGAGGAGCTGGTGCGGACGCGGCTGCCTTTCGCGGCCTCGCTGCTCGACCTGGGCACCGGAGGCGGCGAGTTGCTGGCATCCCTGGCACCCCTGCCACCGCGTACGGTGGCGACCGAGGGCCACCCGCCGAACGCGCCGATCGCCCGCCGCCGCCTGGCACCCCTGGGCGTCGAGGTGGTCGAGGCGGCCGGCGCGCTGCCGTTCCCCGACGGCTCGTTCGACCTGGTCGTCGACCGGCACGAATCGTACGACCCGTACGAGATCCGCCGCGTCCTGGCACCCGGCGGCACGTTCGTCACCCAGCAGGTGGCCGGACGGGACCTCGAGGAGATCAACGCGGCACTGGGCGGGCCGCCGCACGAGGGCCGGGACTGGGACCTCACCATGGCGACGACCGCCCTCATCGATGCCGGGCTCGACGTCACCTGGAGCCGGGAGGCCGCCTTGACCACGACGTTCCACGACGTCGGCGCGCTCGTACTCTTCCTGCGGGTGGTCTCGTGGCAGGTGCCTGGGTTCGACGCGAACACCTATGCCGACCGGCTCCGCGCCCTGCACTCGGACATGAAACGCGACCGCCCGCTGCACGCGACCGCTCACCGCTTCGCCCTGACCGCCCACTGACCGCCCAGATCGTCGAACGCGCCTCCCGGAGTCACGAGCCCTCCTCAGGAGAAACCTCGGTCAGCTGCGGCCGAGGAGCTCCTCGTTGAGGATGGTGCCCCCCGAACTCCAACCGCCGTCGGCGACCTCTTCGAGGATCACGAGTGTGGTCGACCGTGCTCGTTCGCCGTACACGTTCACGAACGCGTCGGTGACGGCGTCCTGCAGCTTCTTCTTCGATTCCGGGGTGAGAGTGTCCGCGGGCACTTTCAGGTTGGCGAATGGCATGGTGTTCCCTTCCTGAGGGGCCGATGGTCTTCAGCGTGTGTGCGGGTCGGACGCGTTGAGCGTGGCGACCACCTGGTCGTAGTCGCCGCGCGCCTCGCCGAACCGGAGGAACTTCACCCGCTCGACCAGGATCTCGGTGGCGTCGGGCTGTGCGTCGAGAAGGGTCATCACCTCGTCGGCGAACTCGTCGAGCGGCATCGCGAAGTCCGAGGTCTCCTGGCCTGGCATGAGCGCGGTCTGTACCGACGGCGGGACGAGCTCGATCACCTGTACGCCCGCGGGCGCGAGCTGGAGGCGCAGCGTCTCGCCGAGCATGTGGATCGCGGCCTTGGTCGCGTTGTAGGTGGGAGTGATGCGCAGCGGCGCGTGGGCCAGGCCGGACGCGACCGTGACGATCGTGGCGCCGGGCCGCTTCCGCAGGTGCTCGGTGAGCGCGGCGATCAGCCGGATCGGGCCGAGCAGGTTCGTGGTGACCGTGGCCTCGGCGTCGGCGAGGAAACCGGGCGTGGTCCAGTCCTCGGCCCGCATGATGCCCGCCATCGCCATGAGGACGTTCAGATCGGGGTAACGGCTGACGACGTCCGCCGTCGCCTCCGCGATCGACGCCGGATCCGCCGTGTCGATGCGGACCGTGCCGAAGCCGTGCTCGGCGGCCAGATGCTCCAGCAGGTCGGTACGCCGCCCGCCGATGACGACGGTGTTCCCCTTCGCCTGCAGCCGCAGGGCGAGTGCGAGGCCGATCCCGGACGTCGCGCCGGGGATGAAGATGGTGTTGCCAGCGATGTTCATGCCTTCACCCTGCGCGCCGTACGCCCGGCGCGGGAGAGCACTGCGGATGGGGGGATCGGCGATCCCTGGCTGGGACCGGCCGCCACGCCGCACAATGGTGGGCATGAACCGTGCCGCACTCGCCGACTTCCTGCGCCGCCGCCGCGAGGCGCTGCGCCCGTCCGACGTCGGCCTGATGCCCGGCCCGCGCCGTCGCACGCCCGGGCTGCGGCGCGAGGAGATCGCGGCGCTGACCGGCATGTCCGCCAACTACTACGTGCGGCTCGAGCAGCAGCGTGGCCCGCAGCCGTCCGAGCAGATGCTCACCGCGCTGGCCCGGGCGCTGCGCCTCACCGCCGACGAACGCGACCACCTCTACCGCCTCGCCGGCCACAACGTCCCGCGCCGCACGCCCGCCGACACGCACGTGGCGCCCGCCCTGCTGCGCGTCCTGGACCGGCTGGAGGACAGCCCGGCGCTCATCCTGTCCTCGCTCGGCGAGGTGCTGGTGCTGAACCGGCTGGCGACGGCGATCTTCGGCGACCCCTCCGGGCGCACCGGCTGGGCGCGCAGCGACGTCTACCGGTGGTTCACCGACCCGGCCGGCCGCCGGATCTACCCGCCCGAGGACCACGAGCGCCAGGCGCGCAGCCTGGTCGCCTCCCTGCGCGCCGCCCATGGCGCGGCGGGCCCGCGCTCGCGGGCCGGAGAGCTGGTCCAGGTGCTGCTCGCGGAGTCCGAGGAGTTCCGCGCCCTCTGGGAGCGGCACGAGGTCGCCCGCCGCTTCGCCGACCACAAGACCCTCGTGCACCCCGAGCTCGGCCGGATCGAGGTCGACTGCCAGGCGCTGTTCACCGAGGACCAGGCGCAGGCGCTCCTCGTACTGACGCCTCAGCCGGGCAGCGAGGCCGAGGGCAAGATCCGGCTGCTCGCGGTGCTGGGCCACGAGGAATTCACGGCGACCGCAGGGGATGTTCACGGGTGAGCTGACCCGTGAGAATCGAGCCCTTCGAAGATCGCTTTTCGAAGGGCGGAGGCGTTCCTCGACCAGTTCGAGGCCCGCGCCCCAGGACGGTAGGACGGGGCGGTGCGCGTTCCGGGGTGCCGGATCACGCACCGCCCCGGCGTACGATCCCGATGCGGCTCTCAGTAGGTCCAGCTGGAGCGCAGCTCGGCCTGCCAGCCGTTGTTCGGGAAGTAGTTGTGGATGATGAACGCCGGCCCGAGCCCCTTGGCGAAGATGTTGTCGCGCTGGTGCCGCAACTCCAGCGGCCCGCCCGCCGTGCCGCCGTTGCCGGGGTTGTTGTCCTTCCAGATCTCGAACTGCTTGATGCAGGTCCTGCCCTGGTAGAACTTGTTGGCGCAGTTGGGCGCGGACGGCGGGAACCACACCTGCTTGTGGTAGAAGTCCACGTCGGTGCCGCCGGGGATGAGGATCTTCCCCCACGCTTCGAGGCAGTAGGCCTCCGCCGGGGTGTCCCACTTCACGTAGTGCTGCTTGCCGGTCAGCGACAGGATCGGCTTCTTGTTCTGGCAGTTGACGTCGCCGATCGTCTCCTTGGTGACCCGCTGCTTGAGCATGCCCTCGTTGTTGCCGTAGCCGTCGAGCAGCACCCAGTCGCCGGCCCGCTCGAACTTCTCGTAGTTCGCCGGCGGCCACTTGTCAGGGTCGCCCCACCTGATGTGCGAGACGTTGAGTCCCTGCGGCTCCCACGCCCACTGGTTGCGCCACGTCCCCGACGTGAACTGCCCGGCTTTGCGCTGGAACATCTGCGAGAAGTCGCCGTACGTGCCCAGGTCGGCCGCGCTGGCCGCCTGCGCGGGACCGGCGGCGAACGCCATGCCAAGCGCCATGATCACCAAGAGTGACTTCTTGTATCCGGAAAACATCCACCCGAGGGTAGCGGCGTGATTCCACACCGCCCGACACTTCAAGAAATGGCTAACTGTCAGGTGCCGGGCGCCGCCGGGACATTTCCAGGTTATTTGAAGGAAAGCCCTGCGCAGCGGGTGTCCTCCTAGGGTGTCCGCGGACACGTATGCGTACGCGGCTCGCGGGAGTGTGAAATCGGGTGGCCATTCGTCAGCGGAGCGAGAAGGGACGGCGGGCGGCGGGAATCGTCGCGGGCGTCCTGGCCGCCGTGCTCGTGGGCGCCGCCATCTTCATGGGCACGGGCGTCTCCAGCGCCCGCCCCAAGCTCTCCGACGTCGGCGCGTGGCTCGCCAGCGCCCTCAACGGCGAGGTGGTGCACGCCAACGGCCTGTCCGGGCAGGTGGACGGCCGGGTCGACCTCGCCTCCGCCGAGGGCGAGCCGCTCAAGGTGGTGCAGGACGGCGACAACGTGCTCGTCGTCGACGAGTCCACCGGCAAGGTCAGCCGCATCGACCCCACCCAACTCGAGGTCGCCCAGACGAACACGCTGAGCGCCGGCGGCATGCAGATCGTCATGGGCGCGGGCAAGGCGTACGGGCTTGATCCGCGGGCCGGCACCGTACAGCAACTCGACCCGCTGACCGTGGACATGATCGGCACGGCGATCACCCTCAAGGCGCCGCTCGGGCAGGCGGGCATCGACAAGAACGGCACGCTCTGGGTGCCGGTGCCCGAGGAGGGCACGCTCGTCCAGGTCAACGGCGCGCAGCGGGGCAAGGCGGTGACGGTCGGCGAGCCCGGCGACCCGCTCACCCTGACGATCGCGAACGGCGTCCCGCTCGTCACGAACTCCGCCTCTGCCTCCGCCATGGTGATCGGCCCGACCGGCACCAGGCTCCAGGTCTCGCTGCCCAGCACCGTGACCGACGCAGGGAGCGGCGGCCTGCTGGTCCCGCCCGTGGCCGAGAGCCAGGTCGTGCCGATCCTCGCCCCCAAGCAGCGCGCCCTCGTCCTCGTCGACACCGCCAGCGGCGCGCTGACCACCGTCGCGGTGAAGGGCGGCAAGCTGGGCGCGCCGCAGGCGCTCGGGCGGCGGATCTACCTCGCCGACGAGAGCACGGGGCGGCTGATCGTGTACGACACCGTGGCCAAGCGGTTCGAGGCGGACAAGGTGGTGACAGGGAAGGCGGGACCGCTGGAGGTGTTCGTCAAGGACGGGCTGCTCTGGGTGAACGACCAGTTCAGCGAGACCGCCCTGGTCATCGAGCAGGACGGCAGGGGACACCGGGTCGGCAAGTACGACGAGGCGCTCGGCCAGAAGGACACGCCGACGCCGCTGCCCGAGGTCCCGACCGGCATTCCCTCGGTGACGGAGCCGACCGCCGTGCCCACCCGTACGACGAGCCGGCCCACCGGCAAGCCGTCGTCGGCCCCGACCGTGACCGTCACGGCGACCCCCACCC
>NZ_JADOGI010000403.1 GCF_015645445.1 Nonomuraea cypriaca
GTGGTGTGAGGCGGCGGCGTTGGGGGCGGCTGTCACCGCGCAGCGGGCGCTGCCCGAGGACCTCCTGCCGCTCGACCGTCTTCAGGTGATCACCACCGTCCTGGGGGCGTCCGACTCCCTGCGGTTCCAACTCGACCCCGCCTCGGTCTCCGCCACGGGCCGCCGCCTGATCGCCGGCCTGGTCGACGCCCTTCCCGTGCTCAGTGAACCCCAGGGCGAGTCGATCGCCGAACGCCTGTGGTCCCGCCTGTGCCCGCACCCGCCGTCCCCCGCCCTGCTCGACGCCGTACGTGCCGCGCTGGTCCTGCTCGCCGACCACGAGCTGGCCGCCTCCACGCTGGCGGCCAGGGTCGCCGCGTCCGCCAAGGCCGACCCGTACGCCGTCGTGCTGACCGGGCTCGGCGTGCTGGGCGGCCCGCTGCACGGCGGCGCGTCGTACGGCGCCGAGCGCCTGCTCGCCGAGATCACCGAGCCCGGCCAGGCCGCACGCGCGGTCGCCGAGCGGGTACGGCGCGGCGAGCGCATCCCGGGTTTCGGCCACAGCGTCTACAAGAACGGCGACGGCCGCGGCGCCTTCCTGCTCGACCTCGTCAAGGACGCCGCTCCCGGGCACGACCGGGTCGCCGCGGGCCTGGCCGTCCTGGAGGAGATGCGCCGCCGCCGGCTCCCCGACCGGAACATCGACTTCGCCCTCGCCACCCTCACCGCCGTCAGCGGGATGACCCGCGGCGCGGGCGAGGCCATCTTCGCCGTGGCAAGGGTGGCGGGGTGGCTGGCACACGCCATGGAGGAGTACGACCGAGGCACCCTCCTCCGCCTACGCGCCTCCTACACCGGCCCCCCAACCAGACCCCAGCCCACCTAGACCCAGCCAACCCAGACCCAGCCAACCCAGACCCAGCCGGCTCGGACCTGAGCAACCCGGAGCCGGCCGAGCCAGACCCTGGCTTAGCTTGCGGTTCGGCTGTGTCCGTTCTCGTCGAGGTAGTCGCGCCACGAACGCTTGGGATTCCAGCCGAGAAGCCGGTGTGCCTTCGCGCAGGAGATGCCGGAGGCGTCCGGGCGGGCCAGCGGACGCAGCTCGACCTGGTCGCCCAGGTACTGTCGCAGCATCGTGGCGAAGTCATGCCCGCCCGCGTTGTCCGGCGAGGCGATGTAGAACACCTCGTGACCGGGCAGAGCGGACTCGGTGGCCAGGACGATGGCGTCCGCGAGGTCGTACACGTCGATGTAGCTCCACAACCCCGCGCCGACCTCGGCGGCGTCGCGCACCTGGGGGCCGAGGTTGCGCTCGTAGTTGCCCTCCCACTGCACCCAGCTCGGCCGCAGCGAGATGCACCTGATGTCCGAGCGGCGCACCGCCGCGTCCATGAGCTGCTCGCCGAAATGCTTGGCCAGCGCGTACGGGTCCTGCGGCCGGATCGGGTGCTCCTCGTCGACCGGCGCGTAGTCGGGCAGGAACGGCCGCTCCGGGAAGAAGAACCCGGGGACGGTCTCGCTGGAGATGTTCACGAACCGGGATACACCCATGCGAACCGCGGCCTCGATCATGTTGAACGTCGCCATCAGGTTGTTCTGGAACACCACGTGCGGCGGGTTGGACGTGGGGTCGGGGATGGCGGCGGCGTGCACCACCGCTTCGGCCCCGCGTACCACGGCGAACGCCGCGCCGGCGTCGGTCAGATCGGCCTGCTGGTAGCGGGGCGTGCCGGGGTCGGGGCGTTCGAAGATCGGGCGGGTGACGTCGACGGCCGTCACCTCGTGACCCGCCGCAGCCAGGGCGTTGACGGCCGCCCGGCCCACCTTGCCGTGTGCTCCGGTGACAACGACGCGCATGACTGCTCCTTAGAAAGGTCCGATGAGGGGCAATCTAACGCGACACCACCCGCGAGTGGTGCTCAGGCCCGTGGGACGGGGCCGAGTCAGGCTGATCGGTGAGCGCGCGGCCTGTGAACGCGACCGCGCCCGTCCGCCGAGTCCAGGACCGACAGGACGGCCAGGGCCAGCCCGCACCACGTCGGCCATCGGCTTGCGACGAACCACAGCACACGGCCTGCCGGAGAGCGGGCCGTGTGCTGCGTTTCGGCGGGCGTGGAGGAGGTGATGTCGGTCATGACATCACGATTCCGCTCCAGGCGGCTGCGATCGAAATCCAGCGGCGAGAATGTCCTGAATCTTGGGATTCTCGTCTGATCCTGAGTTGGCGGTGGGACAGGGTGCCTTCCCGACCGAGGTCGGCGCGACCGCCAGGACGTCGGCGCGCTGGTTCGGGAAGGTGCGCCCATGGGCTCCTGCCCGTCGGCTCAGGCGACTCCCACCGCGGAGAGTGTGGAGCCGGTGCGGGTCTTGGTGACCTTGAGCTGGGCGGTGATCCGGGAACGGAGCTCGGCGACGTGACTGACGATGCCCACCGCACGACCGCCGTCACGGAGCCCGTCCAGAATGTCGAGCACACCGTCGAGCGTGTCCTCATCCAGAGTCCCGAAGCCCTCGTCCACGAACAGCGTGCCGATCTCCGCTCCGCCCGCCTCGGCCGTGACCACGTCGGCCAGCCCCAGCGCCAGGGCCAGGGACGTGACGAAGCTCTCCCCGCCGGACAGCGTCGCCGGGTCCCGGTCGGTCCCGGTCCAGCCGTCCGCCACGCGCAGGCCGAGCCCGCCGCCCGACCGCCCTCTGGACCCGGCCGTCTTCCGCAGGTCGTGCCGCAGCAGGTAACGCCCGCCCGACATGTGGTCGAGCCGTTCGTTGGCGGCGTCCACCACCTGCCGCAGCCGCTCCCCCAGCACGAACGACGCCAGGCTCATGTTCCACCGGTTGTCGCTCGACGTGCCGCTCGCCAGCGACGCCATCCGCTCGGCCAGCCCGTGCCGCTCCGCCGCCGGCCGCCACTGCTCGATGCGGGCCGACAGCTCGGTGTACAGCTCCTCCAGCCGCCGCGCCCGCGCCACGGCCCGGTCCCGTGCGCTCGCCAGACTCGTGTACGTCGCCTCCAGCCCGTCCCGCTCGGCCCCGATCGCGGCCAGGTCCGGCGCGGGCTCGGCGGCGGCAGCGGCCAGCGCGGGATCGGCCAGGGTGCTCGTGACGGCGGCGTGCTCGTCGTCCAGCCGCCGCAGCGCCTCCGCCTTCCGTTCCCGCTCCGCCGAGGTCCGGTAGGCGGCCTCGGCGTCCGCCACGTCCCCGAACCCCGCCTCCGCCGCCGCCTCCGAGGCCGCCTGCCTGGCCCGGTCCAGCTCGTCACGGGCGGCCACCTCCGCCTGCGTGGCCTCCAGCGCCTCCCGCAGCAACTCGGCCTCGTCGCCGAGCCTGGACAGGCGGGCTGCGAGCGTCGCGTCGCCGCCACGCGCGGCGTCGAGCCGCGCGCTGAGCCGCCCGGCGTCCCCACTCAACTCCTCATGCCTGGTACGGGACGCCGCCAGCCGCGCCGACACCCGCCGCGCCCGCTCCTCCGACTCCGCACGTTCCTTGTTGAGCCGGGCCGCCTCTCCCGCCAGCTCGGGCTCCCTGGCCGCCGACTCCTCCAGCCTCCGCAACTCACCCTCGGCCGCCGCCAGCACGACGCCCCCATCCAGCGTCCCCTCCCCCACACCGGCACCACCCCGCACAGGGCCTCCGCCTGTGGGAAGATCCGCCGCCGCAGCAGCGACCCGCGCCGGATCTCCATTTTCCGCCGCCTCGTCACTGGTGACGCCCATCGAGTGGCCGGCAGGGGTGTGGGCGGAGCCGGGATCGATGGGGTTCAGTGTCGGCAGGGCCGCTTGGAGGAGGCGGGTGTGCAGCCGGGCGCGTTCGGATTCGAGGTGGATTCGGTGGGTGCGGTGGGCGGCGAGGGCCTCGGCGATCTCCCTGGCCTGGTCGCGCACCCGTTCGCGTTCGGTTTCTATGCGGTCGAGCGCGCCGGACAGGGCGGGCTCCCGGTCGGCCACCGCCTGGAGGCGGGCCAGTTCTTCCTCAGCCCGCAGAACGTGCTCCTCGGCGGTCTCCACGTCCAGCCCGTCGGTGGCCGCCATCGCGTCGGTGTGGCGGGACTCGAGCGAGGCGAGGGCCCGTTCGGCGGCCTCGCGGTCGGCCAGGGCCGCTTCGTGGGCGCTCTCGGCCTCGTGCTCGTCGTCGGCGGAAGGAGCGCTGAGGGCGGGAGAGGCCGGATGCGGGTGGTGATCGGAGCCGCACACCGCGCACGGGCGGCCGTCCGTCAGGTCGCGGGCCAGCTCCGCCGCCATCCCGTCGATGCGGGCCTGGCGGAGGTCGAGCCATCGTTCGCGCAACGTCTGGGCGTGGTCGACGAGCACCTGGTGGGCGGCGACTGCCGTGTCCAGTTCGGCGGCCAGAGCCTCCCGGCGGTGCGTGGCCTCCAGCGCGGTCCTGGCGGCGTCCAGCCCTGCCACGGCCGCCGGGATGGCCGCCGCCTGCGCGCGTACGTCTGCCAGCGCCGCACTCGCGTCGGCGATCCGCCCCGGCAGCTCGGCATCGGCGGCAGACACCTCGGCCTCGCGTTCCGCCAGCGCGTCCAGCTCCACCGCCAGCCTGGCGAGCTCCTCGTCGACCTCGATCAGGTGAGCCGCCGCCTCGCGCACGGCCTGAGCCGCCGGGATCCTGGCGGCGTCCGTCCGCGCCTCGGCGAGCCTGCCCTCGGCCTCCTCGATGAGCCCTGGCAGCACGGCCAGCCGCGCGGCCACGGCCTCGTCCGCGCCGGCCAGCTCGGCCAGCTCCCCCTCCACCCGCAACAGATCACGCCGTACGACCGACAGCCTGGCCTCTTCTGTGAGCAGCTCCGACAACCGCGCGATCTCCGCCTGCCGCTGCCTCTCCAGCCCCGCCAGCTCCACCGCCGACACCCCGCGTCCCACCCACTGGTACGCGGCGGACCCCGCAACCGGTGCGAAGCCGGGTCCCATCACCGATGAAGAGGCAGGTTGCGTGGCCGGTACGGAGCCGGGACCCACCGCCGATGAAGAGGCAGATTGCGTGGCCGGTGGGGATTCGAGGTCCGTCCCCGCTCCCGTGGTGGCCGTTGGGCTCGTGGGCAGGAGGGGG
>NZ_JADOGI010000404.1 GCF_015645445.1 Nonomuraea cypriaca
GGGGTGGGGTTCGCGGCGCTGGCGTTCCTGCACGCCGAGGTCCAGCCGGGCATCGACTACCTGCTCGACCTGCTCGGGTTCGGGGCGCAGGCCGAGGGGGCGCGGCTGGTCATCACGGGTGAGGGGTCGCTGGACGAGCAGTCGCTGCACGGCAAGGCGCCGATCGGCGTCGCCCAGGCGGCGGCCAGGGCGGGCGTGCCCGTGGTGGCGGTCTGCGGGCGCCGCACGCTCGACGACGCCGAGCTGAAGGCCGCGGGCATCCAGGCCGCCTACGCCCTGACCGACCTCGAGCCGGATCCGGCCCGATGCATGGCGGAGGCCGGCCCCCTGCTCGAACGCCTCGCCGCCCGCATCGCCGCCGAGCACCTTCATGAGGCGGCCGGATGACCGGCTTCGAGCTCGTGGTCCGCTCCCGCCGTACGGTCACGCCCGAGGGGGAGCGGGCCGTCGCGGTGGCCGTACGCGGGGAGAAGATCGCGGGCCTGCACGACTACGACGCACTGCTCGACACCGCTGAGGACATCGACCTGCGGGACCTCGCCCTGCTCCCCGGGCTCGTGGACACGCACGTGCACGTCAACGAGCCCGGACGGACGCACTGGGAGGGGTTCGACTCGGCGACCAGGGCGGCGGCCGCCGGAGGCGTCACCACAATCCTGGACATGCCGCTCAACTCACTCCCGCCCACCGTGACGGTGGCGGCGTTCGAGGAGAAGCTGCGCGCCGCCGGCGGGCAGTGTCACGTGGACGTCGGGTTCTGGGGCGGGGCCGTGCCGGGGAACGTCAAGGACCTCGCGCCGCTGCGCGCGCGTGGCGTACACGGGTTCAAGTGCTTCATGTCGCCGTCCGGAGTCGAGGAGTTCCCGCCGCTCGCGCCCGCCGAGCTGCGGCGGGCGCTGAAGGAGATCGCCGGGTTCGGTGGCGTGATGGTGGTGCACGCCGAGGATCCCGCGCTGCTCGGGGAGCCGGGCGGGCCGACGTATCGCGAGTTCCTGGAGTCGCGGCCGGGGGCGTCCGAGCGGAGCGCCGTCCGGCAGGTCGTCGAGCTGGCCGGGGAGACCGGCGCCCGGGTGCACATCCTGCACGTGTCCAGCGCCGACTGCCTGGACGTGCTGGAGGCGGCTCGCGCGGACGGGGTGGCGGTCACGGCGGAGACCTGCCCGCACTACCTGACGCTGACGGCCGAGCAGGTGCCGGAGGGGGAGACGGCCTACAAATGCTGCCCGCCGATCCGCTCCGAGGACAACCGTGACCTGCTCTGGGACGGGCTCGGCCGGGGCGTGCTGAGCTGTGTCGTGTCCGACCACTCGCCGTCGACGGCCGAGCTCAAGGTGCCCGACTTCGCCGCCGCGTGGGGCGGGATCGCGTCGCTGCAGCTCGGACTGGCCGCGATCTGGACGGAGGCGGTGGGCAGGGGGTACGGGTTGCCGGACGTGGTCCGCTGGATGTCCGCCAATCCAGCTTCTATCGCCGAAATTTCGGGAAAAGGGGCTATAAAGCCGGGCAATGACGCAGATTTGGTGGCTTTTGATCCCTATGTCGACAATTTTGTGGATGCTTCCCTTCTCCATCACAAGAATCCCGTGACCCCGTACCACGGTCGCACGCTTCGGGGCGCCGTACTGACCACCTGGCTGCGCGGCCGGCCCGTGGACGGCGTGCCGCACGGACGATTCCTCTTGGGAGAGCAGTAGATGCCGCATTCCACCCCGCCTTTCACCAGCCTGCCCGACCTTGCCCTGCGCGCATTCGGCGGCTCGGTCGTGGCGGCCAGCGACGAGTCGTTCGCCGAGAAGGAAAGCCTGATCAGGCCCGGACGGCCCGGCTTCCAGGCGGAGACGTTCGGCAACAAGGGGCAGGTCTACGACGGCTGGGAGACCCGCCGCCGCCGCGAACCCGGCCACGACTGGGCTCTCGTACGCCTCGGGCTGCCCGGCGTGATCCGCGGCGTCGTGATCGACACGGCCTGGTTCAAGGGCAACTACCCGCCCCACGCCTCCGTGGAGGCCGCGGCGGTCGAGGGCCATCCCTCACCGGCCGAGCTGCTGGCCGCCCCGTGGACGGAGATCGTCCCCCGCGCCGGCCTCAAGGGGGACGCCGAGCACCACTTCGAGGTCACCGACGAGTCCAGGTACACCCACGTGCGGCTGAACATCCATCCGGACGGCGGCGTGGCCCGTCTGCGCGTACACGGGGAGGTCCGGCCCGACCTGTCACTCTACGACGGGCTCAGCCTCGACCTGGCCGCGCTCAAGAACGGCGCCCTGGTCACCGCCTGCTCGAACGAGTTCTACTCCGCACCCAACAACGTCATCGCCCCCGGCCTGGCCCGCCACCAGGCCGAAGGCTGGGAGACCGCGCGGCGCCGGGAGCCGGGCAACGAGTGGCTCGTCATCCGCCTCGCCGGTCGCGGCCTGATCGGACTGGCCGAGATCGACACGACGAACCTGCTGTTCAACGCCCCCGGAGCAGTGTCACTGACCGGCCTCGACGGGAACCACGAGCTCGAACTCCTCCCCAGGACCCGCCTCCAGCCCGACACCCTCCACCGCTTCCGCCTCCACCACACGACTCCGGTCACCCATGTCCGCGTGGACATCTACCCGGACGGCGGCCTGGCCAGAGTCCACCTCCACGGCCACCTCACCTGACCCACCCCCCTCTGGGTCAGGTCTCCTGCCGGCCCGGTGAGCTGCCTCAAGTCACCGGCCCACGGGTGATCCCCGGAGACAGGCTCGTCACTGCCAGAGGTACACGGTGCTCCCGGGGGGCCGCTCGCTGTTGGGCAGCGGCCGCTGGTACTGCACCACCCCACGGTTGCCCAGCCGCTGGATCCGCACCTGGAACCCCAGCGCCTCCAACTCGGTCTTGGCGTCCCTGACCTCCTTGCCGATCACCCCGGGCACCAGGCTGAACTGCTGATCGTCGCGAGCCTCGTCGTCCCCGCGATCCCTGTCGTCCCCCCGGAACCAGTCCCAGAAGTTCGTCTGGCAACGCGACACCGTCACCATGACCTGGGCGCCCTGATCGACCTCCGACTTGGCCTTGGGCGTCTGGGCGATGACCGTGCACGGCTCGGCGTCGTCGTCGACCTCGTTGACCTGCACCTGGAAGCCCTGCTGACCGAGGTAGCCGGCGGCCTCGTCCTTCGGCATCCCGGCGACGTCGGGCATCACCAGCCCGGCGCTGACGAAGATGTCGATCTTCGCGCCTTCCTTGACCTTCTCGCCCACCTGCGGCGAGGTGCGGATCACCTTCTCGCGCTCGACCTCCTGGTTGGCCAGCCGCTTGACCGAGCCCACCGTCAGTCCCGCACCGGCGATCGCCGCGCGGGCGTCATTGCCGATCATGCCCGCCACATTCGGTACGACCACGCGCTTGGGCCCGAGCGAGGGCACCAGCGTGATCGTGCCGCCGCTCTCCAACTCGGCCTGGGCCGCCGGGTCGGTGCTGAGCACCAGGCCCTCGGCCACCTTCTCGCTGTACTGGCCCTGGGCCTTGCTGACCTTGAGCCCCATGGCGACGGCGTTCTTCTCGGCCACCGTCATGTTCTTGCCCACCAGGTCGGGCACGATGACGGCCTCGGTCTGCGAGAAGTACCAGCCGGTCAGGCCGACCGCCACCACCATCACCGCGGCCAGCGCCACCAGGAACCAGTTGGGCCTGAACCCGCGCTCGCGCGCGACCGCGACCTCGGCGCGCGGCTGGATCAGCGTGTGGGCCGGCGCCGCCTGCGGCATCGACGCGGCGGCGGAGGGCATGCGGGCATGCGGCTGGGAGTACGACGCGGTCTGGGGGTTGGTCGTCCGCGGCAGCATCCGGTGCGTCTCGACCGCGGCGACCAGCATCGCGGTCGCGTCGGCCGGGCGGTCGCGCGGCTCGCGGGCCGTCGCGTGCGCCACCAGCGAGTCGATCAGCTGCGGCACCTCGGGAACCAGCGACGACGGTGCCGGCACGGTGTCGTGGACATGCCGGTAGGCCACCGACATCGGCGTCTCACCGTCGTAAGGCTGCTGCCCCGTCACCAGTTCGAACAGCATGATGCCCGCGGCGTAGACGTCGCTGCGCACGTCGGCGGCGCCGGTGGTGACCTGCTCGGGCGCCATGTAGCCGATCGTGCCGATCATCACGCCGGTACGGGTCTGGTTCGTCGCCTCGATGGCCCTGGCCAGGCCGAAGTCCACGACCTTGACCCGGCCGTCGTCGGTCATCAGGACGTTTTCCGGCTTCACGTCGCGGTGGACCAGCCCGGCCTGGTGGGCCGCGCCGAGCGCGGCGAGCACCGGGATCATGATCTCGAGCGCCTCACGGGCCGGCAGCCTGCCGCGATCGCGCAGGATGTCGCGCAGCGTCTTGCCCGGTACGTACTCCATCGACAGGTAGACGACGTCCGTGTCGGTGCCCTGGTCGAAGACGTGCACCACGTTGGGATGGGAGAGACTGGCGACCGACTTGGCCTCGCCGATGAACCTCCGCACGAAGGCCGGGTCCTCGGCGAGGGAGGGGTGCATGACCTTCAGCGCCACCGTCCGGTCGAGCCGGATGTCCAGCGCCAGGTAGACGGTCGCCATACCGCCCCGGGCGATCCGGCTCTCGATGCGGTAGCGCCCATCGAGGAGCCGCCCGACCAGGGGGTCCGCAGTCGTCGTATCCACCCCGCTGAGTTTACGGGCGTTTTGCCACTGGCAGGGCCCCAGCGCCCGAAACCGATGCGGAGCCGTGCTCCATGGAACGTGCCCGCATCCGGTGAAGCGGACATAGCCTCACCTGCGCCACAGCACCATCGAGGCACGCGCACCCATGAGCGACCGGTTGCCGCACCCCCTCGGCGGAGGGGATGCGGAGGGCTCCGGGCGTCGTCAAGGGGCCAGCCGTCATGGGGCCGTCATGGGGCCAGCCGTCATGGGGCCGTCATGGGGCCAGCCGTCATGGGGCCGTCATGGGGCCAGCCGTCATGGGGCCGTCATGGGGCCAGCCGTCATGGGGCCGTCATGGGGCCAGCCGTCATGGG
>NZ_JADOGI010000405.1 GCF_015645445.1 Nonomuraea cypriaca
CCGTCTGGTACGGCCACGCCTCCACGCTGGTGGAGATCGAGGGCAAGCGGGTGCTGTTCGATCCGGTGTGGAGCAAGCGGCCCTCCCCTTCGCGGCTCGTCGGCCCGAAGCGGCACCATCCGGTCCCCGTGGAGATCGGCGAACTGCCGCAGATCGACGTGATCGCGATCTCGCACGATCACTACGACCATCTCGACCTGGCCACCGTGCGCTCCCTGACCCGTACGCAGAAGGCGCCGTTCGTGGTGCCGCTGGGCATCGGGGCGCACCTGGAGGGGTGGGGCGTGCCCGCGTACCGGATCGTCGAGCTCGACTGGGACGAGGAGGTCCAGCTGGCGGGGCTGCGGTTCGTCGCCACGGCGGCCCGCCACTTCTCCGGCCGGTCCCTCACCCGCAACGACACGTTGTGGGGCTCCTGGGTGGTCGCCGGAGCGAACAAGCGGGTGTTCTACGCGGGCGATTCCGGCTATTTCTCGGGTTATCGGGGCATCGGGTCGGCGCACGGGCCGTTCGACCTGACGTTGATGCCGATCGGCGCCTACAGCCCGTCCTGGCCGGACATCCACATGAACCCGGAAGAGGCCGTGAACGCCCACCTCGACCTGGGCGGCTCGTTGCTGCTCCCGGTGCACTGGGCGACGTTCACGCTGGCCCTGCACCCGTGGGCGGAGCCGGTGGAGCGGCTGTGGCGCGAGGCCAAGGCACGTGACGTCAAGATCGTCGTACCGCGCCCGGGCGAGGCCGTGGACACCGCCGCCGCCCCGGCGGTGGACGGCTGGTGGGAAACCCTGGGCTGACCTGCCCGGACCCGATGATGAAATGATCGGGTCCGGCAGCCGTCACCTCTCTGTGGCGAGCGGCCGTCACAGGCCCCTTCTTCTGGACGCGGCCTGCTACGCGGATCGGCCGGTCCCGAGGTGGTCGAGGATGGCGGAGTACCAGGCGTGGTCGAACGCCGCCACCGCCAGGTCCGCATCCGCCTCCTTGCGGACCAGGTCGTCCAGGAGTGCGCCGAGGCCCAGGCTGTCGAGCCGCATGCCCAGCTCGTACAGGCTGGGGAGTCTCCACGCGGTGTCGCGGTCGGCGCAGAGTGCGGCGAGCACCTGCTCGGGATCGTCGGGCACGCGCACGTAGGCACGCAGCGAGTCGAGCCGCGCCTCACACCCGGCCTCCAGCCGCAGCAGATCGCCAAGCTCGGACGGCGGCCACGGCGGCCTCCCCCGAACCCCCTGCGAACCGCTCCGGCCCGCCATGGGGCGGCCGCCCGCAGGCAAGGGGCCCGTGGGGGCGGGGCCGGGTCGCCAGGAGCCTCCGTCCGGCGGGGAGACGCGCAGGGACTCCCATTCGGCGAGCTGGGCGGCGGCCTCGGCGAGGGCGCCGCGCAGGTCGGCGCGCTCGGGCCGGTTTGCGCCCAGCCAGAAGGCCCGCGCCTGTTTGCGCAGCGCACGACGCTCCCACAACCCAAGGGGCGCGCCCTCCCTGGCCGCCCGACGCCACCCGCCGAACCGGTTCTCCCATGACGCCTGCCACCTACCGAACCAGTCCCCCCAAGCCGCCCGCCGCCCGCCAGACCCCTCCGCCCGTGACACCCGCTGTCCGCCAGGTCTGTTCTGCCGGAAGGCCCGTAGTAGGGCGGGCTCGCTGGTGGCTTCGGCGAGGCGGGTGGGGGCGGCTTCGAAGACGCGTGGTGAGAGGCGTCGCATCGTCTCGGCGACTCCCTCGAACAGCCGTAGCCGTGCCGCACGCTCCAAGTATCCGCCGGGCGTCCGTAACCCCACCTCGCCGCATGCCTGGTCCACCCGGTACGCCAGCAGCGGCAGCAGGTGCGAGTGCAGCCGGGACGCCAGGTCGGCGGCCTGCCGGGCTTGTTCGGCGGTCCGGAGCGCGGCGCCGTACCAGGGCGTGCTTCGCGGCCGGAGGGTGAAGCCACCCAGGCGGGCGAAGTCGCGCAGGTCACCCCTGATCCGCTCGGCCGTCTCGGCGTCGATCCGCCCGGGCGAGCCGATCCGCACCGCGGTACGTGCCGCCTCAGGGATGTCGCGTAGCGCCGACCGGATCCGGAACGCCGCGTCGCCCGAGCAGTCGTCCTCGGGCGAGTCGGACGCGAGCTCGGTACGAAGAAAGGATTCGAGGGCGGCGGGATCGGCCGGGGCCAGGTCGAGGGCGTCCACCCGCCGGCCTTTGCACGAGAGCAACGTGTCGCGCCCACCCAGGCCGGTGAGCGCCGATATCCAGTTGGCCGGAGCCGCTCCGAGGAGTCCGGCTCTGCGGCTGTCTGATGGCTGTGTCACGAAGGTCTCCTCTGCCCTGGCATGCCCTTTACAGTCGCGGCGCCGGCCCGCGTACAGTCTTGGGGTGAGCAATAGCGACTCGCAGGACACCGGCGGCGAAGTGCTGACGGGGCGGGAGGTCCCGCTGGGCGGGCCGCGCGCGATGATGGTGCGCAGGACCCTGCCGGGGCAGCACCGGCGCATGATCGGCGCGTGGTGTTTCGTGGACGCGTACGGGCCGCAGCGCGCCACCATGCGTGTCCCACCACATCCGCACACCGGCCTGCAGACGGTGAGCTGGCTGGTCGCGGGCGAGGTGCTGCACCTCGACAGCCTGGGCACCCGGCAGGAGATACGCCCAGGCCAACTGAACCTGATGACGGCCGGTCACGGCATCTCGCACTCCGAGGAGTCGCCGGAGACGGTGCTGCACGGCGTGCAGTTGTGGGTGGCGCTGCCGGACGGGCACCGGGACGTCGCGCCGGGTTTCGAGCATCACCCGTCGTTGCCCGTGCTGGCCGGGCGGGGGTTCGAGGCGCGGGTCGTCATGGGGTCGCTGGGCGGGGTGGTCTCGCCCGCCACCGCCTACAGTCCGCTCGTGGGCGCCCAGATCGCGGTGGACGGGGACGGCGAGATACCGCTGGATCCGGCGTTCGAGCACGGGCTGCTGCTGCTCGACGGCACGGTGGACGGGCTGGAGCCTGGGCCGCTGGTGTATCTGCCGCCCGGGCGTTCGAGGCTGCGGGTGTCCGGGCGGGGGCGGCTGCTGCTGATCGGCGGGGAGCCGTTCGCCGAGGAGATCGTGATGTGGTGGAACTTCGTCGGCCGTTCCCATGACGAGATCGTCGCGTTCCGCAAGGAGTGGATGGAGGGTGCGGGGTTCGGCACCGTCGTGGGGTTCGACGGTGCGCCCCTCCCCGCCCCCGTCCTGCCCGGCACCCGCCTGCGACCGCGCGGCCGCGTCAGGTGAACCACCCTGCCGCTGCCCCGTCGCCGATGCGGCCGGCTCGTCTGAGGCGGTCGCGTCAGGTGAACCGATCTGCCGCCGCCCATCGCCGATCCGGCCGGCTCGCCTGAGGCGGCCGCGTCAGGTGAGGCGTTGGGCCTTGCTGAGCAGTCGTTGCGCCACCACCACCAGCGCCAGGAACAGCCCGCTCACCACCTGCTGGAACGCCGACGTCAGGTTCCCCACCTGGTTGATCAGACTCTGGATGACCCCGAGCAGCAACACCCCGGCCACCGTCCCCGTGATCCCGCCGGCTCCCCCGGTCAGGAGCGTGCCGCCGATCACGACGGCGGCGATGGCGTCCAGTTCGAGGCCGATGCCGAGGATGGTCACCCCGGAGGACAACCGGGCCGCGTTCAGCGCGCCGGCCAGGCCCGCCAGCAGGGCCGACATGACGTACACCGACACCTTGGTGCGCGCGACCGGGACGCCCATGAGGGCCGCCGCCTGCTCGTTCCCGCCGATGGCGTAGACGTTCTGGCCGAAGCCGGTGCGTTGCAGCAGCACCATCGCCACGAAGGCGAGGGCGATGGTGATGTACACGGGGTACGACAGGCCGAGCACCTCGCCCTGGCCGAGGGCGGCGAAGACGGGATCCCGGACGAGATAGGTGATGGCGCCCTCGTCCGAGATCGCCAGCATCAGGCCACGGACGCCGAGCAGCCCGGCCAGGGTGACGATGAACGGCGCCATCCCGGTCCGCGCGATCACGAGCCCCTGCAGCAGGCCGACGACCCCGCACACCGCGAGAGGCAGCAGCAGCGCCGGCACCGGCCCGTACTGCGACCCGTACGCCGCCAGCACGCCCCCCAGCACGAACAGCGACCCCACGGAGAGGTCGATGCCGCCGCTGATGATCACGAACGTCATCCCGATCGCGATGATCGCCAGGAATGAGGAGGACACCACGACGCTGGCCGCGTTCCCCGGCGTGGCGAAGGAGTCGAAGGCCAGGCTGCCCACGATCAGCAGCAGCCCCAGCACCATGAGGGCGCCGTGCTGCTGGAGGAGCCGGCTCACCTGTTCCCGGTTCATCGGGTCCCACGCTCCCTGGTGGCATAGACGGCGGCCAGGATGATGACCGCCTGGACCATCTGGGTCCACGACTGCGGCAGGTTGTGCTTGATCAACGTGGCCGCGAGCAGCTGCATGAGCAGCGCGCCCATGACGGTGCTGAGCACCCTGATCCGGCCGCCGGTCAGCGGGGTGCCGCCGACGACGACGGCGGTGATCGCCGACAGCTCGATGAACAGGCCGAGCGAGGTCGGGTCGCTGGCCTGCAGCCGGGCCGTGGCGAGCACTCCTGCCAGGGCCGCCAACAGGCCGGAGATCACGTACACGGTCAGGAGCACGCGCTTGACCGGCAGGCCGGACAGCTCGCTCGCCTGCCGGTTGCCGCCGATCGCCACCACCTGCCGCCCGAACGTGGTCCGCCGCACCACGAACAGCACGATCAGCGTCAGCGCCGCCGCGATCAGCACGATGACCGGGATCCCGGCCACCGAGCTGCTGCCGAGCGCGATCAGGTCGGGGTTGCGGAACTCGACGAGCTGGGGCACGAGGACGTTCGCCAGCCCGCGTACGCCGACCAGTAACGCCAGGGTGGCCACGATCGGCTGCACCCCGACGTACGCCACCAGCGCCC
>NZ_JADOGI010000406.1 GCF_015645445.1 Nonomuraea cypriaca
CGGCGTCACTCCTCGGCCGGCGGTTCCTCAGCCCGGGCCCGCTCCCCCACCCACACCGCGATCTGCGCACGCGAGGTGAACCCCAGCTTGGTCAGAATGTGCTCGATATGCCCCTCGGCGGTACGCTGCGAAATCACCAAAGAAGCCGCGATCTCCCTGTTCGTCAGCCCCTGCGCCACCAGAGCGGCGATCTCCCGCTCGCGCCGCGTCAACCGCGCCGCCGGCGCCCGGCCGTGCCGCCCGGCCCCGTTCTGGCCCCCGCCGTCCTCCCGCAACGCGTACGCGAGCCCCTCCTCGTACGGCATCCGCGCCCCATGCCGGACGGCGGCCCCGAACGCCGCCTCCCCCAGCGCCTGACGCGTCCGCGCCTCGCACTCCTCGTGATAGCCCGCCAGATGCCCGAACCCGGACAGCGAGGCCCCGAGCGAACTCCACACCGCGCGCACGACACCCAGCAGCCACGCGGCCCGCCGATGATGCCCCTGGGCCGCGGCGATCCACGCCAGCACCTCCACGGCCAGCCCCGCGCCCAGCCAGTCGCCGAGCGAACGGGCGAAGAGCAGGCTCTGCCGCTCCAACTCGGTCGCCCGCCCCTGGTCGCCCTGCCGCCACATCTCCACGCCCAGCGCCATCATCATGTACGCCTTGTGCCAGCGCTCCTCGTGCTCCTCGCACACGTTCAGGCAGGTCTCGGCCGCGGCCACCGCCGGCCGGGAACGCCCCAGGAACGAATGCGCCATCGACAGCCGGATGAGCGTCATCGCCTGCCCGGTCGGCTCGGCGGCGGCGCGGTGGCGGGCCAGCGCCTCCTCGTAGTGCCCGATCGCGTTCCCGGGCCGGCCGCCGCACATCTCGATCATGCCGGAGAACAGCGCCACGTACCCGAGGATGGACTCCTCGCCCAGCCGCTCGCCGATGCGGCGGCTCTCGCGCAGCAGCGCGGCGGCCGCCGGAAGGTCGGCCTGGATGACGGCCAGCCAGGCGGCGGCCCACAGCGCGCGGCCGCGGACCTCGCCCGGCTCGGCGTCGTCGGCCAGTCCCCGCTCCAGCCAGCTCCGCCCCTCACCCAGGTAATAACTGGTGATCCAGTGATAGAGCAGGTCGGCGGCCATACTCAGGCCGGCCCTGGGGTCGGCTGCGGCGAAGCACGACTCCAACGCCAGCCGCAGGTTCGCGTGCTCCACCTGCAGCCGGGTGAACCAGGCCACCTGGCCGGGCCCGAACAGCTCCGCCCGCGCCTGCGCCGCCAGCTCGCGGTAATAACCTCGATGCCGCCGGCGCAGCTCCGCCTCGCGGCCGTGCGCGCACAGCCGTTCGCGGCCGTACTCGCGCAGGGTTTCCAGCATCCGGTACCGGACGCCGTCCAGGTGGTCTTCGCGGATCAGCACGGACTTGTCCACCAGGCCGATCACCAGGTCCACGACGTCCTGGCGGGCGATTCCGTCCCCCGAGCAGACCGTCTCGGCCGCCTCCAGGTCCAGCCCCCCGGCGAACACCGAGACGCGCTCCCACAACAATCTTTCCTTGTCCGAACATAGGGCATAACTCCAGTCGATCAGGGCGCGGAGCGTCTGGTGCCGGGGCAGCACCGCCCGCGACCCGGCGGTCAGCAGCCGGAAACGGTCGTCCAGCCGGTCTAGCAGTTGCCGCGCCGACAACGCGCGCAACCGCACCGCCGCCAGCTCGATCGCCAGCGGCAACCCGTCCAGGCGGCGCACGATCGCGGCCACCACATCCCCGTTGCCATCGGTGACGGCGAACCCCGGCAGCACCGCGCGGGCCCGCTCGGCGAACAGCCGCATCGCCTCGCACTGCACCAGCGCCTCCAGCGACGCGCACCGCACGTCCCCATCGGGCACCGGCAGCGGCGCAACGGGCACCGCCTGCTCACCCGCGATGCCCAGCGCCTGCCGGCTCGTCGCCAGGATCCGCACCTCTCCGGCCGCTCGCAGCAAGGTCTCGGCCAGCACGGCACACGCGTCGAGCAGGTGCTCGCAGTTGTCCAGGATCACCAGCGCCTGCTTGTCACGCAGATGCCCGGCCAGCAGGTCCACCGGCGAGGCCGGCGTGACGTCACGGATCTCCAGCGCCTCGGCCACCGCCTGGACGAGCAGGTCTGGGCCGGGCAGAGCACCCAGCTCGACCAGCCACACACCGTCGCGGAAAGCGCGCCGCACCTCGTGCCCGACCCGCAACGCCAGCCGGGTCTTGCCCACCCCGCCACCACCGGTCAGCGTCACCACCCTGGACATGGACAGCAGTCGCCTGACCTCGGCCACCTCGTGCCGACGCCCCACAAAACTCGTCGCCTCCGCCGGAAGACCACCGCTGGGGCGGACTCGCGGAGGGCTGGTCGTCACCGCTGTCATGGTGTCTCATACGGCCCGGTCGGCTGGTCACCATTACGCCGAAACCTCACCGTCGTAACCCAGATTATGTCCAGGCCGCTATTTGGGGAGGTCCCGTAGAGAACACGCGGCCACATTTGACCCTGCCATGGGACGGCGCCGCCCTCACCTTGACACTCCGCATCCCCGCCCACATCGGGGCCCGGCGCCCGGATCCCCCCGAATCACAGGACGCGAAAAAATCCACTGCCCCGCCCCTCCCCATGGCAGGATTTGACCCTCACCCCACGTGACCCCGCATCGTGGACCCATGAGCCTCTCCGTAGGGCAGGCCGCCAGACTGGCCGGCATCACCGTACGCACCCTGCACCACTACGACGAGATCGGCCTGCTCGCCCCCGGCGAACGCACCCACGCCGGCTACCGCCGCTACACCGACGCCGACCTCGTCCGCCTGCAGCAGATCCTGCTCTACCGCGAACTCGGCTTCCCCCTCGAAGAGATCGCCGTCATCCTCGACCGGCCCGAAGCCGACGAGCTCACCCACCTGCGCCGCCAGCACGAACTCCTCACCCGCCGCGCCCAGCGCCTCGGCGCCGTCATCGCCGCCGTCGAACGCGCCATGCAGGCCCGCTCCCAGAACATCACCCTCACCCCCGAGGAACGCTTCGAGGTGTTCGGCGACTTCGAACCCGCCGACCACGACGCCGAAGTGGAACGCCGCTGGGGACACAGCGACCAGTACGCCCAAAGCCGCCGCCGCGTCGCCACCTACACCAAAGCCGACTGGCTCCAGATCAAAGCCGAGGCCGCCGGCATCAACGACGACCTCGTCGCCGCGTTCAAGGCCGGCCTGCCCGCCGACGGCGAACACGCCATGGACCTCGCCGAACGCCACCGCGGGCACATCACCCGCTGGTTCTACACCTGCACGTACGAGATCCACCGCTGCCTGGGCGACATGTACGTCGAGGACCCCCGCTTCACCGCCACCTACGACGCCCTGGCCCCCGGCCTGGCCGGCTACCTCCGCCACGCCATCCACGCCAACGCCCGCCGCGCCACCTGAAACCCCCCTTACATCCCCTTGCGGTTATATAGCCATGGCGGTATGTTCGTCGCCATGCGCTTCGACGTGCTGGCCGACCCCCAACGCCGCCACATCCTCGACCTCCTCCTCCAACGCCCCCACCTCGTCGGCGAACTCACCGACCACCTCGGCCTCACCCAGCCCGGCACCTCCAAACACCTGCGCGCCCTACGCGAAGCCGGACTCGTCACCGTCCGCAAAGACGCCCAACGCCGCTGGTACGAACTCCGCCCCCAACCCCTCGCCGAAATCGACACCTGGCTCACCCCCTACCGCAAACTCTGGAACCACAGCCTCGACCGGCTCGAACACCATCTCGACACCATGGAGGACCGACCATGAACGAAAACCTCACCCTCCACCCCGACGGCCGCACCACCCTGCGCATGCAACGCCGCCTCCCCCACCCCCCGGCCAAAGTCTGGCGCGCCATCACCGAACCCCAGCACCTCGCCCACTGGTTCCCCGCCGAGGTCACCATCGACGGCGACCGCATCGGCTACGGCGAAGGCCCCGACGGCCGCATCACCGAAATGAACCCGCCCCACGTCTTCGCCCACACCTGGCAGGACGACGAACTCCGCTGGGAGATCCACCCCGACGGCGAGGGCAGCATCCTCACCCTCACCCACACCTTCCCCGACCGCCACGGCGCCGCCAGCTTCGCCAGCGGCTGGCACACCTGCATCCTCGCGCTGCTCGCCAGCCTCGACGGCCGCTCCACCGCGCCGTACGCCACCGTGCAGCCGGCCGACTTCGCCCGCATCCACGAGGACTACATCGCCATCCTCGGCCTCGACCCCGTCGCCGCAGCCGACGACACCGCCGTCCGCCTCGAACGCCAGCTCGCCCGCCCCGCCGACGAAATCTGGCACCTGCTGCACGGCGGCGACGCCACCCCCGGCACCCCGCCGCCCGCGGCGTTCACCGCACCCGGCGTCCAGCCCGGCCCGGTCACCCGCACCGAGACCGGCAAACTCCTGGAGTACGACACGCCGGGCGGCTCCGTCCGCTGGGAGCTCGCCCAGGGCACCGGTCAGGGCGCGCGCCTCGTCATCACCCACTCCGGCGCGGACACGAGCACGGTCCACGCCTGGCGCGTCCACGTGGCGGAGGTGGCCGCCACCGTTGCAGGCTGATTTTCAGTGGGAGTGATCCTCACGAATCCACCCCACGCCCTTTACAATGTAGATCACATCAGGCGGTGAGGCCCAGCGCCGCGGCCGTCACCGCCCGAGCCCGCCCGGGGGCCGTCAGCAGATCGACCGAATCCGACAGCTGATCCACACACCCCGCCACCGGCAACCCCCTGATCACCGGATCCGATACCGACGCCATCAGCGCCTCGGCGAACCGGTCCCCGCCGATCACCTGGAACGGCCGGTCGTGGAACCCC
>NZ_JADOGI010000407.1 GCF_015645445.1 Nonomuraea cypriaca
GAGCCCGTCTGACGCTGTGGCACGCCGTCGCCCTGGCGGGGCGGGAGGCCCTCGGGCTGGCTGGCTTGGGGCTGGCCGGCTTGGCGCTGCGGCGTGTTCTCTGACTGGGCGGCGAACGGACCGACCTGCGCGGCGAACATGCCGGTCTGCGGTGGCACGGTTTCCGGCTGGGCCGGGAAGGAGCCCGTGCTCCGGGACGAGACGCCGGGGGCGGTGCCGCGCTGGAGCGGGCGGGTGACCTCCGGGTGAGCGCGCGTCGCTTCGCGCTGGGCCGGGATACGGCCGAGGATCTCGCGGAAGACCGAGCCCATCACCACTTCGGGCGTGGCCGAGGGGGTGGTCAGGTCGCCGGGGGAGAGGCGGCGCAGCCGCTGCCAGCCGCCGAGGCCGGCGACCGCCGTGCGGGTGGCCTCTGGCCAGCCGGGCAGCGCGGGGTCGACGTGGTGCACCATGAGCGCGGGAAGCAGGTCGGCCAGCGGCAGATGGTCCCAGCGGGTGGCGACCAGCCGGGCGAGACGCTCGCAGATCCAGTCGAGACCCGCCGTGCCGAGCGCCTTGGACAGCGCGAGGGAGGACCACCAACTCGCCGGCAGGCGCGGATCACCCAGCACCTCGGCGACCTGCTGTGGTCGGCTCCAGCGCAGCGCAGGGACTAGGTCGCTCAGGCAGATCGATGACTCGACTTCCATCGGCGGACCTTATCCTCCCCAGTGAGCCGTGTGGTGCTGGCCATTACGCGTGTGGCTAATGGCGCAGCCTACGCGGCAAGCTATCAATCAGTATGAACAGGGTAAAGACGGTTCAAGTCCAAACCGTACCGTGGCCGACCGCCAACCTGGGCCACGCATGCGGCACCGGCACGGCAACCCGCCTGCAGAGCGGCCTCTTCGCCGACACCCTGCGAACGCGCTGACAGAAATCCGGCGGCGAACGCGTCACCCGCTCCGGTCGAGTCTACGACCTCGGCATACACTCCCGCCGCTGTCGCGACCATCTCGCCGTCCACGGCGACCAGCGCGCCGTCGGCGCCCAGCTTCACGACCGCTGTGCCATATGTCTCACTCAGCAGTACGGCGGCCCGCTCCGCCGTCGAGGCGCCGCTGAGCAGGAGGGCCTCATCGAGGTTCGGGATGATCAGGTCGGCGGAGGCCGATTCCCGGATGAAACGTTCAACACCGAAGTCACGCAACGGGCGGGTGGAGGCCGGGTCGATGCTGACGGCGACGCCCGCGGCGGCCGCCTGGGCCATGGCGAGCCTGGCCAGGCGCAGTCCGGGCTCGGCGAACAGGACGTAGCCGGACAGGTGCAGCCGGCCGACGCCGTCGAGCAGCGCAGGGTCCCAGTCGGCCTCGGAGATCAGGCCGCCCGCGCCGCGGTTGGTGAGCATGGAACGTTCGCCGCTCTTGTCCACCATGGCGATCACGACCGCAGTGGGATGGCTGGGATCGACCGTGATGTGCGGGCGTACTCCGGTCTTGATGAGTTCGGTGGTGTGCCAGTCGCTGCTGTCGTATCCGAGCCTGGCCAGCAGGCGGGCGTCGGCGCCCAGGTGGGCGGCCCAGGCGGCGGTGTTCGCGCCGGAGCCGCCGGGGCGCAGCACGATGTCCGCGGCCGTGTCGGTGCCGGACATGACCGGCGATCCGTGCAGCGCCACCACGTCGGTGACCGCGTCACCGACGACCAGGAGGCCGCCGCCTGTCACGATCTCGCCCAGCAGAGGGCGATCTGGGCGGCCAGGGCGGTGTTGCCGCGTACGGCGGCCAGGTTCGCCTCCAGGGACGCGCCGCCGGTGCCGTCCACCAGGTAACCGAGCAGGAACGGGGTGATCGCCTGCCCCTTGACGCCCTCGCGCTCCGCGGCGGCCAGCGCCTCGGTGAGCACGCGGTCGTGCAGCTCGGGGTCGAGCTGCCGCTCCTCGGGGACCGGGTTGGCGACGATCAGCGCGCTCTCCTGGCCGCCGAGCGCGTCCTGGCCGCGCATGATGGCCGCCGCGTGTTCGGGCGACTCGATCCGCCACTCGATCGGCTGGCCGGAGGTGTGCAGGTAGAAGCCGGGGAAGGTGTCCGTACGGTATCCCGCCACGCTCACGCCCCTGGTCTCCAGGCGCTGCAGGGTCGCCGGCACGTCGAGGATGGACTTCACACCCGCGCAGACCACGGTGATGCGGGTACGGGCGAGCGTGTCGAGGTCGGCGGACTCGTCCTGGTCGTCGGCCCAGCCGCGGTGCACGCCCCCGAGCCCGCCGGTGGCGAAGACGCGGATGCCCGCGCGGGCCGCCAGGAACGACGTGGCCGACACGGTGGTCGCGCCGCTCGCCTTCAGCGCCGCAGCCACGGGCAGGTCACGCTGGCCCAGTTTGCGCAGCCCGGACTCGGTCGCGATGCGCTCCAGCTCCACCTCGTTCAGCCCGATGCGCGGAACGCCGTCCAGCACCGCGATCGTGGCGGGCACGGCGCCCGCGGCCCGCACGACGCCCTCCAGCTCGCGCGCCACCTCCAGGTTGCGCGGCTGCGGCAGCCCGTGCGAGATGATCGTGGACTCCAGCGCCACGACCGGCGCGCCTTCGGCCAGGGCCGTGGCGACCTCGCCGGACAGCTGGAGAACGGAGTCAGTGGTGCTGTGCATGGTGAGTTTTGTGCTCCTTTAGTGGTCATGCGGGCTGTTTAGGCGAAGAGCGTAATTTTACGGGATTTGTTCCGAGCGGGGCAGGGTACGGTTTCGCGGGCCCACCCAGAGGATCACGTCAGGACCGCCACGCCGGCCAGTGAAACGGTGGCGATGATCGCCGTGGCGATGCCGCCCAGCACCATGGCTCTACCCCCCTTGAGCAGCCTCCGCACGTCGATGCCGGTCCCCAGACCGAACATGGCGGCCGCCATCAGCACGTTCGTGACATGTGGCGCCACATCGGTGACCGGCACGGGAACCCATCCGGTGCTGCGCAGGACGGTCATAGCCAGGAACGCGGCCACGAACAGCGGCATGACCGGCGGCCTCCTCGTATGAGGGGCCATATGAGGAGATGCCGGCGTCCGGTGGCGCCGGCGGTGGGACGTCAGGGCGACGATCGGGGCGAGCAGGATGACTCTGGCCAGCTTGACGGTCACGGCCGTGGCCAGGACACCGTAGGCGGCGCCGATCGCGGCCACCTGGGCCACCTCGTGCACCGCGGCCCCAGCCCAGAGACCGAGCTGGGCCGGGGACAGCCCGATCAGGGACGCCAGGAGGGGCAGGGCGACGATGCCGGTGGTGCCGTACAGGACGACCACGGTGAGGGCGGCGGCCGCGTCGTCGTCCTCGGTGTGGCCGGTGCTCTCCCGCATCGCGGCGATGGCGGACGCGCCGCAGATGGCGACCCCCGTGGCGATCAGCAGCGAGGCGCCGGACGCGACGCCCAGTGCCCGCCCGATCCGTGGCGTCACGGCGAACGTGACGCCGGTCGCGGCCGTCACGACCGCCAGCGTCTGCCAGCCGAGCGCGAGCACGTCCGGTACGGCGATCTGCAGGCCGAGCAGCGCGACCGCCACCCGCAGCAGCCGCCTCGACACGAACGCCAGCCCGGGTCTGAACCGCTCGGCGACCCCCGTCAGGTTGGCCACCGCCGCGCCGGACACGACCGCGATCACGGCGGGGCTGAGCGCCGGTGCGAACCGGTTGGCGACCATCGAGAAGACGACGGCCGCCGCGGCCATCGTCACCCCTGGCCAGGCGGCGGGGGCAGGCGCCGCCTGAAGGCGCGCCGTGTGAGCATCGGGCATGATCTCAGTGTTCTGAGGGTCGGAATCGGGCGGTAGGCGCGTATTGCCTGGGAGGTCATAGCCTGTGGCTATGAGTGCGCTGCCTGATCTCGACTCGCTGAAGCTCCTGGTGGACGTGGGCGAGCTCGGCAGTCTCGGCCAGGCGGCGAAGGCGGCGGGGATCGCGCAGCCGTCGGCGAGCAAGCGGATCGCCCACCTCGAACGCCGCCTCGGCCTGCCCCTGATCGAGCGCACGCCCAGAGGCTCCACGCTCACCGCCGAGGGCAAGATGGTGTCCGAATGGGCCGTCCGCGTGCTCGCCGCCGCCGAGGAGCTCATGCGCGCCGTCCAGGCCGTACGCCACGGCGGCGCGGCACACCTGCGGGTGGCGTCGAGCATGACGGTGGCCGAGTACCTGGTGCCGCGCTGGCTCGGCGAGTTGCAGCATCGCGAGCCCGAGGTGCAGGTCGGGCTCGACGTGGTGAACTCCACCGACGTCGCGGCCCGGGTGCTGGCGGCCGAGGTGGAGTTGGGGTTCGTCGAAGGGCCCAGCCTGCCGGAGGGGCTGGCCGGGCGGGTCGTGGGAACCGACAGGCTCGTGGTCGTGGTGGCGCCCGAGCATCCGTGGGCGCGCCGTCGTACGGCGCTGAGGGGCGCGGAGCTGGCCGGGACGCCGCTCGTGGTACGTGAGCCAGGCTCGGGCACGCGCGAGACCCTGGACGTGGCGTTCAGGGACCTGCACCGGGCCAGCCCGCGGCTGGAGCTGGGGTCGAACTCGGCGGTCAAGGGGGCGGCGCAGGCGGGGGCGGCGCCCGCGGTGCTCAGCGGGTACGCGGTGGAGGCCGACCTGGCCACCGGGCGGCTGGTCGAGGTGCCCTTGGCCGGGCTCAACCTGGTCAGGAGCCTGCGGGCGGTGTGGCGGCGCGGCCGCCCCCTCACCGGCCC
>NZ_JADOGI010000408.1 GCF_015645445.1 Nonomuraea cypriaca
GACGGGGGCGGGGCGGGCACGTCCGCCATCATCGCCGCCCGCACCAGCCTGTCGAGCGCCGGCCTGCCGGTGCTGGACATCAACGCCGACCAGCCGGCGTTTATCGGCGGCTGGCAGGCGTGGACCGTCATCGTCGCGCCGGGCGACACTGTTCCGCCGCCGCCACCGCAGCCTGCTTTCGCCGTTTCCGGCAGGGCGTTGTACCGGTTCACCGCCCACGACTTTTCGACCGGCGACTACATCGACGACATCTATCCGCGCGACGTCGAATACACCAAGCGGATCCGCGAGCCCGGAACCTTTTCCGGGTCGCTGCCGATCCCCAACCGGCGGGTGGCTGCCGCAGTCCGCCGCGTCATCCCCAAGGTGAAATCCGACCTGTCGACGGGGCCGGGCCGGGTCGAGATCCGCATCTGGCGGGACGGCGAACTGTGGGGCCGGTACTGGCTGACCGGCGCCCGCCTGAGCAGAGGCCGAGACGGCAAGATCTCGATCGAGCTGCGCGGCACGACCTTGGATGGCTATTGGTTCTCGCTGAACGTCACCGAAACCTTGGACGGATCCGATGACGAGCAGATCAGCGCCGCCCGGACGTTCCTCTCCTTCGCCTTGGACAAGCCCGGCGCCGACATCCCCGGCATCCAATTCCAGGGCGGATCCAGCAGGGTGTTCCGGCCCTTCCTGGTGAAACCGGAGGACAACACCTCCTACGGCCGCGCCGTCCAGGAGTACGCCAGGTCTGAGAACGGGTTCGAGTACACGCTGAACGAGACCGTTGACGAAACCGGAGTCGTGTCCACCTGGGTATGGGGCGCACCCAAACTCGGTAGCGGTGTCGCCCACGTGTTCAGCACCAGCACGCATGGTGGCGACATCGCCGAATACGGCGTCGACATCGACGCGCTGCGGGGCGGGACGGACTGGCGGGCGCGCGGCGGCACCCTCCAGCCGAATGCGGAAGAGGACGGATTCACCGTCTACTCCGACCCGGTGGTGACCCCGCACCGCGCCGCGGGCTGGGCCAGGACCGACCACATCGTCGACCACCCGAACCAGTCCACCGACGAGGACGAGCTGAACGGGCTGGCCGAGTACTACGCCGAAATCGGCGGCGGCGCCCTCTGGGTGCGCACCGTGGCCGTGATCCTGCCCAAGAAGCCCACCCTGAACATGAACTCGCTCGGCGACTACGCCAGGTTGTTGATCACGGACGTGTGGCACGAGAGCGAAGATGGCGGCGCCGGCCTCGACATCTCGGAGCGAATCCTGGAGATCAAGGTGAGGCCGTCCGGCCGTGGCCGAGGCCGCGAAGAAGCCCAGCTCACCCTCGAAACGGTGGAGGTTCCCTGACATGACAGACCAGTACGGAACGTCACTCGAAACCATGCTCAGGGATATCGAGCGCCGCCTGCAGAAGCTGGAAACCGCAGTGCGGACAAAGCCCGCCTTGAACCTGCCAGACATTCCGGTGCTGGACGTCCCAGGCGTCGCCCCCACCTATCCGGGCTCCTTCAGCTCCCCGGCCACGGTGAGCGGGACCGTCGAGCCCGTGCACTACAACGCGCTCCGCGCGGACATCGTCGCACAGCTGCACGGGCCGCTGAGGGAAGTGATCCAGTCGGGGCGCGGGAGCGGTCTTTGGCGCTCGTGAAAGGAGCACGGCGCCACCATCCATCCACGGCGCTTCGCCGTACGAACACGAACGGAGCGCCTTGGACGCTTCCATCCTGATCGCCCTCGTCAGTCTGGCCGGCACGCTGGGGACCGCGCTGCTCGCTGGCCGCGCCTCGACCAAGGCCGGGCGGATCAAGGCCGAGGCCGACGAGCGCGCGAGCGCACGCCAGGCCGAGGCCGAGGCGTACGTCCGCGCCCGCACGTTCTATGACGAGATGTTGACCGACCTGCGCGAGGAGCTGGAGCGCACGCGCGCCCAGGTCGAGCGGATCGAGGCCCAGTCGGCTCGGCTGGCTGAGATGCTCGCGGCCGAGCAGGACACCTCGCACGCGCTACGGGTGCAGATCCGACAGTTGCGCGAGCAGATCGCCGCGTTGGAGTCGAGCATCGCCCAGTGGGAGCGGCGTGTCGCTGACCTGCGCAGGCAGCTTATGGAGGCGGGCGTGACGCCCGTCGAGGAGGTGACTATCTGATGGATCTGGTGTCTCGGAAGGAGTGGCGCGCGGCGGCGCCGACTGGCTCGTACACGAGCGTGTCGAGCACGCGGGGTGTGAAGGTTCACTACACGGGCGGGCCAGTGCCTGCGCGGATCGTGGACGATCACAAGCTGTGTGTCGAGCATGTGCGCGATGTTCAGCGGATGCACATGTCGGGTGGGCGCGAGACGGCGTACATCGACATCGGGTACTCGATGGTGGCCTGTCCGCACCGGAAGGTGTTCATGGGGCGCGGGCCGCACCGGTTGCCGGCGGCGAACGGGGCCGGGTTCAACGCTGGCCACTACGCGGTGTTGCTGCTCGTCGGCTCGTCGGGGTTCGTCGAGCCGAACGCCGGCGTACTGCATGCGGGCCGCGACGCGATCGAGTACCTACGCAAGCAGGGCGACGCCGGGCCAGAGATCAAGGGGCATCGCGACGGGTTCGCGACGGCGTGCCCTGGCGGGCCGCTCTACGCATGGGTGAGGGCTGGCGCGCCGCGCCCTGGTGGCGCTGCTGCTGACGTGGATGGGGGGGATCTGGTGGCCAAGCTGCCGCTGCTCAAGGTCGGTTCTGAGGGTTGGGACGTGAAGACGCTGCGCTGGCTGCTCGGCGCGCGGGGGTTCCCGCCCGTGGACCTGTGGTCGACCGAGTTCGACGCCGACCTGCGCGAGGTGGTCGTCAGGTTCCAGCGCGAGCAGCACGTCGACGATGACGGGCTGGTTGGCCCTGACACGTGGTCGCGGCTGATGCGCGTGTGATCTTCCCCCGCCGTTGGGGCTGGGGGTCATGTACGGAAGGGGATCCAGGAATGGCATTGAGTGAGGCGAACAAGAGGACGGCGCGCACGGTCTTGCAGACGCTCGTCGGTGTGGCCGTTGTGCTGCCCGCGATCGTGGGCGCGTCGGGCATCCCGGAGACGCTGCCGTGGGTGGCGGGTTCGCTCGCCGTGGCCGGTGGTGTGGCGCGGGTGATGGCGCTGGAGTCGGTGCAGCGGCTTTTGCCGTCGTGGCTGCGGACCAGCTCGCCGGCCGAGTAGTCGAGACATGAGAACGCCCCCGCCCTCTTCGGAGGGTGGGGGCGTTTTCTGCGTTTCGCAGCCTGGCGGACTGACCGAGGTGTCTACCGTAGCCGATCGCCGAGCTGCGTCACTGGACGATCTCGCCAAGCGCGGTCTCGTACGCGGCGGCGTCGGATGAGCCGAGTTCCTTGGAGACGCGCACGACGACGTTGCCGGCGGCGTAGGTGTACTCGCCGAACATCGGCGACTTGGACGCGATTGCCTGGATGTAGTCGACGCGCTGCTCGGCGGCGTCGGCGTCGGCGAACACTTCGACGCCGCCGCCCGCTGTCACGTCGCCCTCTTTGGCGCCGTCAGCCTTGACGCGCGAGTCCGAGAACGCCGCCTTGCTGAGGTAGCCGTTGGGGCGGCCAAGCAGCTTGTTCGGGTCGCTGTCCTCGGTGTACGTGACGGTGACCTTGACCGGCAGCCCGTGAGTGGCGAGGTCGGCGACGATGCCGGCGGCGTCCTTGTCGGTGGTTGCCCCGCCACAGGCGGCGGTGACGAGCAGGACGGCGGCGGCGAGAGCGTAGCGGATCCTCATGGATTCCTCCGGGGGTAGGCCGCCGGGCGGCGGCGTGATCTTCGGGGCGTCATCGTAGCGACGGCTCGGGTGGTTTTCCCAGGATCTGAGGGGCCGATTTTAGCGGCTGATGGCACAGCTTGGCGGGAAGAGTCCGGGGACGCCCCTTGCGCGGGCGTGAGGGGCGTTTGAGCGCCGTCTAGCGGCATGTGCGGGGCTGGCGTCGGGTTCGGGGTTACGCCGATGGGCCGAGAGTGGGGAGATCGAGCCCCGCGGGGCGAGCGCTTGAGAGCCCCGCTAGAGCGGTTGGTGACACAGCTTGTGGGTAGGAGACTCGATCGGCCCCCTACGGGCGCGAGAGACGCCCTACAGCGCCGTCTAGACACAAAAGCGGCGGCCCGCCCCCCAGAGAGGAAGGGGCGGGCCGCCGACCTACCGCGCGAGCGGGCTAACCAGACGTCACGCGACAGCCCCCGGAGTGTCGCGGATCCTCGCCTTGAGCGCATCGCTCGCGCGGAAGCTGATCGCCGGGCGCGCCGGCACGTCGATGGGGTCACCCGTGCGCGGGTTGCGAGCCGCACGCGCCTTGGCCATGTAGGTGGAGATCACGCCGATCTTGTGCAGGCGCACCGGCTCGGCGGCGGCGAGCGACTTTTCCACGAGATCGCCGAGCGCGTCGATCACGGCCTCGGCAGCGGCCTTAGACGGCACGCGCGGGTCCAGCGCCAGAGCGGCGACAAGCTCTTTCTTGGTGTCCATGGCGGTCCCTCCTGTGCGGGTGGTTGCTGGGCCGATCCTGTCGGGCGCTCGCCGAGGGGCAGGAGTCGCGCAGGCGCTCGGCGGCGCGTCTCGGCGTGGCCGGCCTAGCGGCGCGAGAGGGTGCCGGGGTGGCCTGGCGGGGCGCGGCGGGGGTTCGAGCGGGGGCCGCTAGGCGGGCT
>NZ_JADOGI010000409.1 GCF_015645445.1 Nonomuraea cypriaca
CAAGCTCTGGATGCCACCCGACCCGGCTACAGCCTGACGCTACGGAGCCACCGTACTCACGCACGCCTCCAGACGATCACACAGCGCGATCACCAGAACTCGACATGCGCTGGGGGTGAATGCTTACACCTGGGGGTGTCCTTCCGAGATGGTGTCAATCTCGGAAGTGGCGAAGGTCGTGTTGAGAGAACATGCCGCATCCGGCGGTCCGTGTCGTCTGCCGGTTAAGTCGAGGCACTGCCAGAAGAGTCGAGGCATCGGCACGACCGTGCCACTGGAGTTGAGGCAGGCGCGGCCGCGGCAGCAGACGTTGGGCAGCTCGGGCGCGGAGGCAGTTACCGAGATACGACCGGCCCGGCTGCTGTCGATCAACCCGGCGTCTCGCAGGATTGCCAGGTGTTCGCTGGCGGTCGGGGTGGTGACGCTCACCAGCCTGGCCACAACGGTCGTCTGCAGCGGAGTGGTGAGCGCGGCCAGGATCCTCGATCGAGTCGCTCCCAGAAGACGGTCAAGGGATCTGCGGGCGGACGGCGACATCCGGACTTGTCGTGAACACGCCACGGGGTCTCGTGGCCATGCGTGCGCCGAAAGCCCAGTTCACCGGCCTCGGCAAGCCGGACGGGACGGGCGATCAGCGGGACGAATCCGGTCACGGTCGACCAGTTCGCGCGCAGGGTCCCGTGATGAGCGGCACGGGCGGCGCCTGGAGGTCACCGAGCCGGGCGAAGGGAGATAAAGAATTTCGACCAGCGAATTGACGACATATTTCGGAAATCGATAATTAACAACTAATGCCACATGGGACCGGTGTTCGGGGTTTGACAAGTGATAGTAACCGAACCGAAATGTCCGGATAACTTACGCGTTGCACCCTTCCTGGGTGATCATCGTGTCGCTCGCGCCGTCGTGGCCGAGGGAGACACCCGTGGAAGGACGCACCCTCATGCAACGTACAAGTGTGTTACCCGTACTGCGCCGCCTGACCTCCCGCACCAGCGTGTACATCGCGTCGTTCGCCACGGTCGCGGGTCTGGGCACGGTGGCGGCGGTGACCCCGACCCAGGCCGTGGCCGACCGGGGCCGCTACCAGCTCGAGCTGGAAACCGCCACCGTCCCGCAACTCCAGGAGGCCATGAGCAACCGGAAGATCACTTCCGAACAGCTCACCGGCGACTACATCGAGCGCATCCGCCGGCTCAACACCGACGGCCCCGGGCTGAACGCCGTCAGGGTGCTCAACGACGGCGCGATCGAGGAGGCCAGGCAGGCCGACAGGGACCGCAGGAAGGGCAAGGTCCGCGGCCCGCTGCACGGCATCCCCGTCCTGGTGAAGGACAACATCGACGTACGCCGGCTGCCGACCACCGCGGGCGCCCTCGCGCTGGCCGACTCCTACCCCTCGGACGACGCCTTCCTGGTCAAGGGGCTGCGCGCGGCCGGCGCGGTCATCCTCGGCAAGACCAACCTGAGCGAGTTCGCCAACTTCACCACGTCCGGGATGCCGTCCGGGTACAGCGGTCTCGGCGGGCAGGTGCTGAACCCGTACGACGTCAGCCAGACCCCGAGCGGGTCGAGCTCGGGATCGGGCGCGGCGGCGGCCACCGGGCTCGCGGCGGTCACCGTCGGCACCGAGACCTCGGGCTCGATCCTCAGCCCCGCCGTGGCCAACTCCCTCGTCGGCGTGAAGCCGACCGTCGGGCTGGTCAGCAGGACGGGCATCGTGCCGATCGCCGCCTCGCAGGACACCGCGGGCCCGATGACCCGCTCGGTGTACGACGCCGCCGCCCTGCTGACCGCGCTCACCGGCGTCGACCCCGAGGACCCCGCGACGGAAGGCAGCAAGGACGTCGCCGGCACCGACTACACGGCCGCCCTGTCGAAGGACGCGCTCAAGGGCGTGCGCGTCGGCGTCGCCGGCAACCCGAACGGGAACCAGGCGGTCGCCTTCAACCGGGCCCTCGACGTGCTGCGCGCCCAGGGCGCCACGGTCGTCCCCGTCACGGTGAGCACGGGAGGTCTGCCGCCGGGCATTTTGACGTATGAGTTCAAGCGCGACCTGAACGCCTACCTCGCCCGTCTGCCCCGCAACGCCCCCATGAAGACGCTGGACGACGTGGTGACGTTCAACCTCGCCCACGCCGCCGATGGAGCGATCAAGTTCGGCCAGACGCAACTGGAGGCCTCCAACCAGATCGACCTCGACGACCCCGCCGCCAAGGCCGCCTACGAGGCCGACCGCGACAACGGCATCGCCGCCGCCCGCGAGCGCATCGACTCGGTCCTGGCCGCCGAGAGTCTCGACGCGATCCTGTTCACCGGCGCCGGATCGGCCGGAATCGGCGCGCGGGCGCAGTACCCGTCCGTCGCCGTGCCGATCGGCTACGACCCCGCCAACGGGCGGCCGTTCGGCATGAGCTTCCTCGGGACCGCGTACACCGAGGCCAAGCTGCTCTCCTTCGCCTACGCCTACGAGCAGGCCGCCCAGGAGTGGCGCCCGCCCTCCGTGACCAACCCCTCGCTGTTCCGTTGCGTACGGCCCAGCGGCAAGTGGCAGCGTAGCTGCGCCCCCTGACCGTCTCCGGGCCGTCGTGCCGCTCCCTCCGAGCGGCGCGGCGGCCCTACTCGCTCGGCGTGGAGTCGGGCCAGTACGGCACCGAACGCCGGGCGGCGGCGGCGATGGCCGAGCCGTCGAGCTCCGCGAAGCTCAGCTCGACACCGCCGACGGGCCACTCCACCGCGAGTTCGAACGTCTCCATGGGCGGCGACGGCCAGAGCCACAGCCCCACGGCGATGATCCCCGCGTCCTCGTCACCGCTGCGCTGCGAGATGCCGCCGAGCAGCCAGGAGAGCCGCGGCCCCGGCGGTGGTTCCCGCGGGGGCGGTTCGAAGCGCTGTCCGACGGTGGTGGCCTTGGTGCCGTCGGCGAAGCGCACGCCGAACCGCAGCAGGTCGTCCGGCAACCGGCCGGCGCCCGCCCCGGTGCTCATGTGGGGGAACACGGCCATTTGGAGCGCCCTGAAGCCATCGGCGGGCCGTGTGCGCCGCCTCAGGGCGATGTTCACGTTCATGAGGCAGCCGGTGCTGAACGCCTGGATCGTCGGCACGGTGATGGCGACGTCCGGGGTGCGGGCCAGCACCAGATCGCTGACCATAACGGTGCCCGTCTCTTCCGCCGGCGGAGCGTACCAACCCGGCAGTCCGGGCTTCGGCGGGCGAGCCGATTCCTCCTGCGCCGACGGGGGTTCGAAGAACATGATTTCACCATACGGACAACTTCGGCCGACTGCGCGGGCCCTTCCCCGCGGCCCCCACGCCTCGGGCTCTCGCGTCCTGTGCACGTGTCGCCTATCGGTGGGCATCCGCAGGCCATGACGAGGGGCGGGCGGCGGCGGAGGGTTGGAGGGCGCGGGATCCAGGCGCGCGATCCGGGGCGGTCGGGCGTCCACGAGAACACCGTTCCCGCGTCACCACGACAGAGATGAGGGGAACCATGAGACTGAGGAGAGCCGTCACGGCAGCCATGCTGGGCACGGCGCTCACGCTCGGCACGGTGGGGGTGCCGGCCCAGGCGGCGGCCGCCGAGACCACGTCGGCCACCGCCGCCGCCGCGCGCTGGGTGACCGTGGCCAAGTACTTCCTGTACGTCCAGTGCGAGCTGAAGCGACTCGACCTCGAGCGCACGGGCCTGCGTGCCCGCTGCGCCGACGGCGGGCCCTTCGCCTACTGGAAGCTCCAAGTCCTGAAGTGACCGGACCGCCTCCACGACCGGCCCGCACCACCCACGTGGTGCGGGCCGCAGCCTCTCCCGGACCGCCCTCCCGGCCCGCCGGCTCCGGGGCATGCGCCGGCACGACCGTCTACTACGCGCTGTAGCATTACACGCTGTAGTAGCGGTGGCGGGTGCGTCGCCGCCGGTGAGAAGGGGACATGATGCGGCGCTCGGCGCAGCTCGTCATCTCGGCCACGGTGTTCGTGGACCTGCTCGGCTTCACGCTGGTCCTGCCGGCGCTGCCGTTCTACGCGGCCGATCTGGGCGCCACCGGGCTGTGGCTGGGGGCGTTGATGAGCGCGTACTCCGTGGCGCAGCTGGTCGCCGCGCCCGCGCTGGGCCGCTTGTCCGACCGGTACGGCCGGCGGCCCCTCGTGCTGCTGGCCCTCGCGGGGTCGGTCCTGTCGATGGCCCTCACCGGCCTGGCCACCTCGCTGGGCTGGCTCCTGGCCTGCCGGATGCTGGCGGGGGCGTGCGGCGGGAGCATCTCGGTCGCGCACGCGTACCTGGCCGACGCCGTGCCCGCCGAGCGGCGTACCGGGGCGATGGCGCAGATGGGGGCGGCCATCGGGCTGGCGTTCGTGATCGGCCCCGCCCTCGGGGGTCTCCTGGCGCCGTGGGGCTTCGCCGCCTGCGCGTACGCGGCGGCAGGGCTGGCCGCGCTGAACCTCGCCGCCGCCCTCACCTGGCTCCCCGAACCACACCCCCGCCCCGCACCCGCGAAGACGCCCGCTCACCAGCCACCCGCCGAGCGGCACGCGCGCCGGATTCCCGCCGAGCCGCACGCGCGCCGGGCGGTCGCCGAGCCGAGCAACCGCCCACCGCCCACTGAACCGCAGGACCGTCCGGCACCCGCCGGCACGCACGGCCACCCGGCACCCGCCGGCACGCATGACC
>NZ_JADOGI010000041.1 GCF_015645445.1 Nonomuraea cypriaca
CCCCCACCCCACCCACACGATGTGGCCGTGGACGCCTCACCGCCGCCCCGCCCGCGCGAGGCGGTTGTGGACGCATCGCCGGCCGCCAAGAAGGAGCTCGGGGCCGGTTACCTGCAGTCGCTTGCTCGGGGCCTGGCCGTGCTGGTGGCACTCGGCCGCCCCGGCGGGGCCACGCTGGCCGGCGCCGCCCGGGCCACCGGACTGCCGCGGGCGACCGCACGGCGGGCGGTCCAGACCCTCGAACGGCTGGGGTACGTGGCCGCCGACGGCCCCCGCTTCGTCCTGCTGCCCAAGGTCCTGGAGCTCGGGTACGCCCACCTGTCGGGACGCACGTTCCGCGCGGTCGTGCAGCCGCATCTTGCGGACCTGGTCGCCCGCGTGCACGAGTCGGCCTCGGTCGCCGTGTTGTCCGGTGACGACATCGTGTACCTGGCACGCGTGCCCACACGACGCATCATGAGCGTCGACATCACCGTCGGCACCCGTTTCCCCGCGTACGCGACCGCGATGGGCCGGGTGCTCCTCGCCGGCCTGCCCGACGAGCCGCAGAACGGCATCGTCTCCCCGCCGCTGACCAGCCACACCATCACCTCCCCGGCCGAGCTGCGGGCCGCGGTCCGGCAGGCCGCCGCCGACGGCTACGCCGTGGTCGACCAGGAGCTCGAGGAAGGCGTACGGTCGATCGCGGTGCCCGTCCACGACCGCGCCGGCCGGGTGATCGCGGCCGTGAACGTCGCCACGCACGCCAGCCGCGCCACCCCCGCCGACCTTCGTGCCGACGTCCTGCCCGCGCTCAGGGAGGCCGCCGCCCGCATGGAGGCCGACCTGGCCTACGTCCTGGACCCCGCAAGCCCACCACCGGACCGCCTCCCCGGCTGAGCCGTGCGCGCGACCAGGCGGTTCGCCGGCCGAGGGGAGGCCGGGGTAGCAAGACCTTACCTTGGCGCTATTATTACTCTTCGCAGTCGAACGATTACAGTTTGTGTTGGCCGGGCTGACGGCCGACCCAGCAGGACGACACGGGCCTCGCCCGTCTCCGCACCGGTCACGTTCACCGTCGATCATCGCATCGGCCCGTGAAGACCGGGGCCGGTGAGCACGCCCCGCGCCCGCACGCCCATTGCGGGGCGTGCCCACCGGCATCATCCGTTGATCCATTTTGGGCCCTCTCGGGGCACGAGTCCGCGTTTACGCTGACGAAAGCATCCGTTCACCGTACGGACATGCGAACGTCCCGAGGGGAAGCACAGCATGACCGAGCTTGATCGACGATCCTTTCTCGGCCGCGGCCTGACCACCGCCGGAGGCGTCCTGGCCAGCGGCATCGCCATCGAGACCCTGACCGCCCACGCGTCCTGGGCCGACGCCGGCCGCCCCGCGGCGGACCCGCACCAGGTGGGGTACGGGCCGCTGCGCCGGACCCCCGCCAGGAACACCGGCGAGGAACTCCTCGCCCTGCCCGCCGGCTTCTCGTACGTCGTGCTTGGCCGGACCGGCACCCCCATGTCCGACGGCGTGGCCACCCCGATCGCCCACGACGGCATGGCCGCCTTCCCCGGCACCCGCCGCCACACCGCCCGTCTCATCCGCAACCACGAGGTCCGCACCACGCCCGGATCGCCGGTCGGCCGGGTCCACGTCGAGGGCTCGCGGCGCTACGACGAGCTGGGCGTCGCCGGCACCACGACCCTCGAGGTCGACCTGCGCAGCGGCGAGGTGTTACGCCACTTCGTCAGCCTCAACGGCACGATCGTCAACTGCGCGGGCGGCATGATGGCGCACCGGCGCGGCTGGCTGACGTGCGAGGAGACGACCGCGGGACCGAACCAGGGCTGGACGCGCAAGCACGGCTACATCTTCGAGGTGCCGCTTGACGGCCCCGAGCCCGGCAGGCCCGCCCCCTCGCAGCCGCTGACCGCGATGGGCCGCTTCTCCCACGAGGCGGTCGCGGTCGACCCCCGCACCGGATACGTCCACGAGACCGAGGACGAGTCCGGCAGGCCCGCGGGCTTCTACCGTTTCCGCCCCCGCGACCCGCGCGACCTGGCCGCCGGCGGCGTGCTGGAGATGCTCAAGGTCAAGGGCGCCCGCAACTACGACTGCCGCGAGGGGCAGAGGATGGGCGCCAGGCTGCCCGTCGAGTGGGTGACCATCGACGACCCCGACCCCGACCTGGAGAACGGCGCCCTGACCTGCACCGAGCAGGGCCTGGAGAAGGGCGGCGCGAAGTTCAACCGGCTCGAAGGCTGCTGGTACGGCGACGACAGTATCTTCTTCAACTCCACCAGCGGCGGCGACGCCAAGAACGGCGACGCGCCCGGCGCCGACGGCTACGTGGAGGGTTACGGCCAGGTCTGGCGCTACATCCCCGGCCGCCGCGACGGCGGAACACTGGTCCTGGTGTACGAGTCGCCGGGCCGCAAGGAGCTCGACTCGCCGGACAACCTGGTGTTCACCCCGCGCGGTGGCATCGTGTTGTGCGAGGACGACGCGGGCTCCGCCGACGCCGACCCCCATCCGCTGGCTCCCGGACTGGTCAACGTCAACCGGCTGATCGCGCTGGATCCGCGGCGGGGCGAGCCGTTCGAGTTCGCGGTCAACGTCGCCGACGACAGCGAGTTCGCCGGGGCCTGCTTCAGCCCGGACGGCTCGGTCCTGTTCGTCAACCAGCTCGGGAACACCGCCTCGCTGGATCCACCGGGACGCACCTACGCGATCCGCGGCCCCTGGCAACGCGGCCCGCTGTAACCCGCCCCCACTCACATCCCGGCCCGTCCGCATCCCGACCCGCCCGGGAGCGGGTCAGCGGGCGGGTCCCGGGTGACAGGCCGGATCGGTGCCGGGACCGGTCTGCGGCCGGGGATGGCCTGGGCAGCGCGGAGTGGGTCAGGGACGGGGAGTGTACATGATGACGAGTACGCCTGCGACGCAGATCAGGGCGCCGATGATGTCCCAGCGGTCGGGGCGGAACCCGTCGACGATCATTCCCCACGCCAGCGAGCCGGCCACGAACACGCCCCCGTAGGCGGCCAGGATCCTGCCGAAGTTCGGATCGGGCTGGAAGGTCGCGACGAAGCCGTACAGGCCGAGCGCGATGACGCCGGCGCCGATCCAGACGGCTCCGCGCTGCTCGCGTACGCCCTGCCAGACGAGCCACGCGCCGCCGATCTCGGCGAGGGCGGCCAGGGCGAACAGCAGGAGGGAGCGGAGGACCGTCATGTCGGACGACGGTAGCGGAGCGCCGTCCAGGGTGAGCAGGTTTGCAGTCTGTAAGAGGTTCGCTACATGCCTGCGGGTAGTGTGCCTGTATGCGAGGTTTCTGGACGAGATCGCACTCACGCCCGGTGAGTGAGGCGGGCTGAAGCGGTGCCGGAGCAAACCGCCTCGGCCCCGGGTTCGGCGAATGGCTCGTCCCGGCTGGACGACCTGCTGATCGAAGCCGTCACCGGCACCGGCGCGCACATCGGCGCGGCCTACCTCCTCGACGAGGACGGCCAGGTCCTGCGCATGGAAACGGAGCTGGGCCTGCCCGCCCCGATCGCGCTGGCGTTGGCCAGGATCAGGACGAACGACCCCATGCCGATCGCCGTGGCGGTGCGTGAGCAGCGCCTGATCTGGCTCTCCGGCCGGGAGGAACTCGCCCGTACGTTCCCGGCGGCGGCCCTGACCCTGCCGTACCACTTCGCCGTGGCCGTCTCCCCCATCTGCGCCGGCGCGGCCGTCTGGGGCGCGGTCCTGCTGCTGTGGCCGTCCGGGCTCGTCTGGCAGCTCACCCGGCACCAGTTCGACGTGATCAACGAGGCCTGCACCGAGATGGGGGACCTGCTCCGTGAGGGGGCCGAGCTGGGCCGGGCGATCAAACCGGGGCAGCGGCCGCGCATCCTGGACCCGTATCCCGTACGCAAGGCCGACCCGCGAGCGGACCTGGTCGCGCTCGACTGTCTCAACCGCCTGCCCGAGGGCTATTGCGCGCTGGACGTGGAAGGCCGGGTGACCCTGCTCACCGCGCCGGCCGCCGACCTGCTCGCCAGCTCCGCGTACGAGCTGCTTGGCGAGCGCCCGTGGCAGGCGCTGCCGTGGCTGGCCGACCCCGCCTGCGAAGACCGGTACCGCGCCGCGGTCGTCAGCCGCCAGGTCACCCACTTCACCGCCCGGCACCCGGACGGCCGCCTGCTGACCTTCCGGCTCTATCCCGGCCTGTCCGGCATCACCCTGCGCATCACCAGTGAGGGAGCCCGCGAGCAAGCCCACGAGAAGGCCGGTGGGGGAACCCGCGGAGAGACCGGTGAGCAAGCCCGCGAGGAGGTTGACGGAGAAGCCCGCGAGGAGGTTGACGGAGAAGCCCGTGGGGAGGCCCGCGAGGACGGCTACCCGGCGCCGGCTACCCCGGTCCCGGAGGATCCGCCGGCACGGGCGATGGCGTTGCACGAGATGCTGCACCTGGCGACCGCGCTCGCGCGGGCGGTGACCGCCCAGGAGGTGATCGACCTGGTCGCCGACCACGTCATGCCCGTCCACAACGTCCAGGCCCTGTCCATCCTCGCCATGAAGGGCGGCCGGATGCGGGTGCACGCCTCACGCGGCTACAGCAGACAGGCCCTGGAGCAGTTCGACGGCCGCCTCCCCTCCGCCAGGCACCCCATGTACGCCCGCGACCCGGCGTTCTTCTCCAACTGGGAGGAGCTGCGCCAGTCGCATCCCGGCGCGATCCGTTACGACAACCTGTCGGCCTGGGCATTCCTGCCGCTGGTCACCTCGGGCCGGCCGATCGGCACCTGCGTCCTCGCGTACGACCGCCCGCACCGCTTCAGCACCGACGAGCGCGCCACGCTGACCGCGCTCGCCGGGCTGATCGCGCAGGCGTTCGAGCGCGCCCGGCTCTACGACGCCAAGCAGTCGCTCGCCCAGTGCCTGCAGTCGAGCCTGCTGCCGCGTACGCTGCCGCAGGTCCCCGGGCTCGACCTGGCCGCGCGCTACCTGCCCGCCACCCCCGGGATGGACATCGGCGGCGACTTCTACGACCTCATCCGCCTGGACGACACCAAGGCCGCGGCCGTCATCGGCGACGTGCAGGGCCATGACGTGACCGCCGCGGCCCTCATGGGGCAGGTGCGTACCGCCATCCGCGCCCACGCCACCGCCGGGGCCAGCCCTGGCGAGGTGCTGACGCACACCAACCGGCTGCTCGCCGAGCTGGCACCCGACCGGTTCACGAGCTGCGTGTACATCAGCCTCGACCTGCGCACGCGCGCCGGCCGCATGGCCAGCGCCGGCCATCTGCCGCCGCTGCTCGGCCGCCCCGGCGCGGCCACCCAGGTCATCGACACGTCCCCCGGCCTGCTGCTCGGCATCGACCCGGACGCGGAGTACGCCACCTCCGACCTGGCCTTGCCGCCCGGCTCGGTCCTGACCCTCTACACCGACGGCCTGGTCGAGGTGCCCGGCCTGGACCTGGGTGAGGCGATCGCGCGCCTGGCCGGACGCTTCGCTCCCGCGCCCGGCCAGAACCTGCACGAACTCGCCGACTCACTCATCGAGCCGGCCGCACTGGAGCAGCGCTCCGACGACATCGCGGTGCTGCTGCTGCGTGGCTGCCGCGGTTAGTGCGTCGCCGCCGCGGTCAGCGTTGCGTGGCTATCTGCGGTAGGTGTTGCGTGGCCGCCGCAGTTAGCGTTGCGTGGCTACTGCGGTAGGTGTTGCTTGGCCGCCGCGGTCAGCGTACGGGCGACAGGCGCAGGACCGCCTTGCTGCCCGACAGCGACCTGATCCGGACGCCGATGTCGTTGACCGAGCCCGACGCGCTGCGGCCGAGCACCGCCTCGGACATCACGCCGGGAGCCGTGCCCTTCACGCGGACGATCTGCGAGTTGAACGTGATGGTCAGTCTGGTGATGCCGAAGCGCGGGCTGACCCGGAACGACGCCCGCTTGGTGAGAGTGAGATTGCACTTGCCGTCGTAGCAGGCCCGCAGGTTGGGGGCGGCCGTCGAGGCGGCGGCGGACGCGGGCGCGGCCACACCGCCGGCGGCGAGGGCCGAGCCGACTACCAGGGCGGTGGCGATCCTGTGCAGCATGATCCTCCGTACTGACTCCGTGTTGATCTCGCCGTTATTATCGGCGAATCGTCCCGGAACCGCCGTAGGAGGCCGGGAAACGGTGCGTGATCGTGATCTCACTCGATCGGTTCGGCCGCCGCGCCGAGCGCGGCCGCCCTGAGGCGTTCGATCCTGGCCTCGGCCCGGAGCAGCCGCTCCTCCAGCGTCGGCCCCTGCCGTTCCTCCAGGTCCGGCGCCTGCTCCGCCCGTTCGGCGGTCACCTGCTGTGTCGGTATCGTCATCGGCTTCCCCTCGTCACCCGCCATGGTCCCGGCGGCGGTGGTGAGCGTGGCGGCGATTCAAAAAACCCGGAAGTGTGCGGCGATCAGCCCAGGGACTCGCTCAGGGCGCGGGCCGCGAGGGTGACCAGCTTGCCGTACTCCACCCGCCGATCGTCCGGCATGCGGCTGGCCGGGGTGGAGACGCTCAGGCTCGCGACCGGGCCGTCCGGGCCCAGGACGGCCGCGGCGACGGCGGCGATGTCGGAGCGCCACTCGCCGCGGTTGTCCGCGTAGCCGCGCACGTGGACCGCCGCCAGCTCGGCGCGCAGCGCGTCCGGGTCGGTGATCGTGGTCTCCGTGTACGCGGGCAGCTCGGCGACCGGCCGGGACAGATGGGCGAGCACGGCCTTGCCGTTGGCCGAGGCGTGCAGCGGCAGCCTGATGCCGAGCGGCAGCACGATGCGCAGCGGCTTGTCGGTCTCCAGCCGTTCGATCAGCACCACCGCGTCACCCTCCGGGACCATCAGGTGGATCGTCTCGCCGGTGCGCTGACGCAGGTCCTCCATGACCGGCATGGCCGCGTCGCGCAGGCCGAACTCGGCCCGGCGGCCCACCTGCCGCGCCTTGCCGGTCACCTGCCAGCGCGTGAGCCCGCCCCCGGCGGGCCTGATCCAGCCCGCCTCGTACAGCGTCCGCAGCGAGCGCTGCACCGTGCTCTTGGGGAGGCCTAATCCGCGAGCCAGCTCGCCGACGCCGGCGGGCTGGCGGATGGCGACCTCTTCGAGCACCCGGAGGGCGTTGATCACGTTCCGCATGCATTGACTCCTCTGCGCGCCGATTTTAATGTTAATGAACCGCACCGCGGCACGCCGTGCCGTGTAATGGCACGGAGGTGTTCCAAAGCGTGGGCCGGCACTTTCTGCAGATTCCCGGGCCGACGAACGTTCCCGAACGGGTGCTGCGCGCCGTCGCCGCCCCCACGATCGACCACCGAGGGCCAGAGTTCGCCCGGCTGGCGACCGAGCTGCTGGAGCGGCTGAAGACCGTCTTCATGACCCGCCACCACGTGGTCGTCTACCCGTCGTCGGGGACGGGGGCCTGGGAGGCGGCGCTGGTCAACACGCTGTCGCCGGGCGACAAGGTGCTGGCGTTCGAGACCGGGCACTTCTCGACGCTGTGGTGCGAGATGGCGGCCAGGCTCGGGTTGGTGGTCGACCTGATACCTGGCGACTGGCGGCACGGCGCGGACCCCGGCCTGGTGGCCGAGCACCTCACGGGCGACGTCGCCGCCGTCATGGTGGTGCACAACGAGACCTCGACCGGCGTACGCAGCCGCGTCCCGGAGATCCGCGCCGCCCTCGACCGGGCCGGTCATCCGGCGCTGCTGCTGGTCGACACGATCTCGTCGCTGGGCTCGATGGACTACCGGCACGACGAGTGGGGCGTCGACGTGACCGTCGGCTGCTCGCAGAAGGGCCTCATGCTGCCGCCGGGCCTCGGCTTCAACGCGGTCGGCCCGAAGGCGCTGGCGCACCGGGGGCGGCTGCCGCGGTCGTACTGGGACTGGGAGCCGATCATCGCGGCCAACCGGCAGGGCTTCTTCCCGTATACACCCCCCACCAACCTGCTGTACGGGTTGCGCGAGGCGCTCGACATGCTGGAGGAGGAGGGCCTGCCGGCGGTCTTCGCCCGGCACGACCGGCACGCCGAGGCGACCCGGCGGGCCGTGCGCGCGTGGGGGCTGGAGGTGCTCTGCGCCGACGAGCGCGAATACTCCAGCTCGCTCACGGCGGTGCTGATGCCGGACGGGCACGACGCCGACGCGGTCCGGCGGCTGATCCTGGAGCGGTATGACATGTCGCTCGGCACCGGGCTCGGGCGGCTCGCGGGGCGCGTGTTCCGGATCGGGCATCTCGGCCACTTCAACGATCTCATGCTCGCGGGCACGCTGAGCGGGGTGGAGATGGGCCTCGCCGGGGCCGGGGTGCCGGTGAAGCAGGGCGGGGTGCGCGCGGCGCTGGCGTACCTGGAGGAGACCGGATGAGCCTGGCGAGGACCCTGTCACCGCTGCTCGGCGGCGAGGTACGGGACGACGCGTACACCCGCCATCTGTACGCGTCCGACGCCAGCATGTACGCGATCGAGCCGCTCGCGGTCGCCTTCCCCAGGCACGCCGACGACGTGCAGGCCCTGGTCGCGGCGTGTGGCGAGCTGGGGGTGCCGGTGCTGCCGCGCGGGGCGGGCACCAGCCTGGCCGGGCAGACGGTCGGCGCGGCGTGATCGTCGACTTCTCCCGGCACATGAACCGCATCCTGAAGATCGACGGCAGGTCCGCCCGGGTGCAGCCGGGAGTCGTGCAGGACCAGCTCAACCGGGCGGCGCGCAAGCACGGGCTGATGTTCGGCCCGGACACCTCGACCAGCGACCGCGCCACGATCGGCGGGATGATCGGCAACAACTCGGCGGGCAGCCACTCCGTGCGCTACGGGTCGACGGCCGACCACGTCGAGGCGCTGCGGGTGGTGCTCGCCGACGCCACCACCTCGGACCTGGTCTCCGACGCCCGGCTGAACGCGTCGGTGGCCGGCGTGCTGCGCGGGCTGGACCTGTCCGGGTTCCCGCGTTTCTGGCGGCACGCGGGCGGCTACCGCCTGGACCTCGCCGCCCGGGGAGAGCCGTCGCCGGATCTCACCAAGCTCATGGTGGGCTCGGAGGGCACGCTGGCCGTCGTCACCGAGGCCACGGTGGCGCTGGTGGAGCGCCCGAAGGCCAAGGCCATCGCGGTGGGCCACTTCACCTCCACGCCGGCCGCCGTCGCCGCCACCGCGGACGCCCTGTCCTTCGCCGCCGCCTCGGTCGAGCTCCTGGACCGGGCCATCCTCGACCTGTCCAGACAGCGCATCGGCTACGCCGCGCTCGGCGACCTCCTGGCGGGCGAGCCGGAGGCGCTGCTGTTCGTCGAGTTCTTCGGCGACACCCCGGCCGAGGTGGCCTGCCGGGTGGACGAACTGGCCGCCGTCTGGAAGTCGAACGGCCACGGCTACCACACGCTCCGGGCCGTCACCGCCGAGCAGCAGGCGGCCGTGCTCAAGGTACGCAAGGCCGGGCTCGGCCTGCTGATGGCCTCCAGCGTGGGCAGCCGAAGGCCGCTGGCGTTCGTGGAGGACACGGCCGTGCCTCCGGACCGGCTGCTGCCGTACGTCGAGGAGTTCGCGCGGGTCCTCGACCGTCACGGGCTGCGCGCCGGCTTCTACGGCCACTGCTCGGTCGGCTGCCTGCACGTACGCCCGTTCGTCGACCTGCGCGCGCCCGGCGAGATCGCCACGATGCGTACGGTCGCCGCGGAGATCGCCGAGCTGACCGCCAGGCACGGCGGCGTCAACTCCAGCGAGCACGGCGACGGCCTGGTCCGTTCGGAGTTCAACCGGCGGCTGTTCGGCGACGAGATCTACGAGGCGATGCGGGAGATCAAGCGGATCTTCGACCCGGACGGCCGGCTGAACCCCGGCAAGATCGTGGACGCGCCGCCGATGACCGAGCACCTGCGCGATCCGGCGCTGCCCGAGCCGCGCCCGCTGCGCACGACCCTGTCTTTCGCCGGCGGCATGCACGCCGCGGCCGACCGGTGCATGAACGTCGGGGTCTGCCGTAAGGAGGACTCGGGCGTCATGTGCCCCTCGTACATGGCCACCCGTGAGGAGGAGCACTCCACCCGCGGCCGGGCCAACGCCCTGGTCAAGGCGCTGTACTCGGACGATCCCCGGCAGGCGCTCGGCGACGACCGGCTGCACGGGATCCTCGACCTCTGCCTGGAGTGCAAGGCCTGCCAGTCGGAGTGCCCGCTCGGGGTGGACATGGCGGCGCTGAAGAGCGAGACCCTCCACCAGTACCACTCGGTCCACGGCGTGCCGCTGCGCGCGCGGCTGTTCGGCGCGATCAGGACGCTGAACCGGCTCGGCTCGGCCACCGCGCCGCTGTCGAACTGGCTGGCCGGCGCCGTACGCGGCCCGCTCGGCCTGAGCAGGCGCCGGCCGCTGCCCCGCTTCAGGCGCGACAACCTCGTGCGCTGGCACGCGCGCCGGCCCGGCTCGACGGGACGGGAGGTCATCCTGCTGGCCGACTCCTTCACCACCTACAGCGAGCCCGGCATCGGCCGCGCCGCCGTCGAGCTGCTGGAACGCGCGGGATACCGGGTGCGGCTGGCCGCCGAGGGCTGCTGCGGCCGCTCCAGCATCTCCAAGGGCCTGCTGGACCAGGCCAAGGCGATGGCCGCGGCGATGGTGGACCGCCTGGCCGCCACCGACGCGCCGATCGTCGGCCTGGAGCCGTCCTGCCTGCTCACCCTGAAGGACGAGTACGCCGCCCTGCTCCCCGGCGACCCCCGCGTCGCCGCCGTGGCAGCCCGCGCCAGGCTCATCCCCGAACTGCTCACTGAGGCCATCGACGACGGCTCGCTGGTGCTGGGCGAGGCGCTGCGCGGGCGCCGGATCCTGCTGCACGGCCACTGCCACGAGAAGGCCGTCGTCGGCACCGCGGCCACGCGGGCGCTGCTGTCCAGAATCCCGGGAGCGGAGGTGGAGGAGATCGACGCCGGCTGCTGCGGCATGGCCGGATCGTTCGGTTTCGAGGCCGAGCACTACGACCTGTCCATGAAGATCGGCGGCCTCCGGCTCTTCCCGGCGATCGCCGCATCCTCGCCCGACACCCTGCTCGCGGCCACGGGGGTCTCCTGCCGCCAGCAGGTCGCCCACGGTGCGGGACGCGCTGCCCGCCACCCGGTCGAGCTCGTCCATCAGGCGGCCGACCGGCCATAAACGCTCGGGGGAGATCGGAGTTAGCAGTGTCCGCAGAGCTCCTGTCCATTCTCGCCCTCGTCGCCATGTTCGTCGTCGCCACCATCTTCCCGGTGAACCTGGGAGCGCTGGCGCTCGTCGGCGCCTTCCTCGTCGGCACGCTGGCCGCGGGTATGAGCACCGACGACATCCTGGGGGCGTTCCCCGGCAGCCTGTTCGTGATCCTGGTCGGGGTCACGCTGCTGTTCGCGATCGCCACCAACAACGGGACGGTCGACTGGCTCGTACGTGCCGCCGTGCATCTGGTGCGGGGGCGGCTGGCCGCGATCCCGCCGGTGGTGTTCGCCATCTCGGCGTTGCTGACGGCCGTGGGCGCGCCGGCGCCCGCGGTGGCGGCGATCCTGGCGCCGATCGCGTTCGGGTTCGCGGCCGACTACCGCATCCACCCGCTGCTGATCGGGCTCATGGTCGCGCACGGCACCCAGGCGGGCGCGTTCTCGCCGATCAGCGTGCTGGGCGGGATCGTGAACGGCGTCCGGCGGGACGCGAACCTGCCGGGTGACGACCTGGTGCTGTTCGTGTCGAGCTTCGTGTTCAACGCGGCCGCGGCGGCGATCGTCTTCTTCGTCTTCGGCGGCCGCGAACTGCTGCGCCGCGGCGCCATCGCCCCTGCGGCCCCCGACCCCGGCGGCGTTCCCGAGAGCGTTCCCGACAGCGTTCCCGCGGGTGTTCCCGAGAGCGTTCCCGATGATGCTCGCGGCGTTCCCGTGGCGGCGGGCGGCGGCGGGTCCGTGGCCGGGGCGGAGTCCGGCGCGCCGGCGTCCGGGGGCACGGCCACCACCGAGGTCGCGTCCGGAACCGGCGGCGGCGGCCTCCGGCTGACCCCGCACCAGGCGCTGACGCTGGTCGGCATCCTCGCGCTCTGCCTGGCCGTGCTGGTGTTCCAGCTCGACGTCGGCCTGACCGCCGTCACCGTCGCCGTCGTGCTCTCCCTCACCTCCCCGCGGGTGAACAAGGGCGCCGTCGAACGGGTGGCCTGGCCGGCCGTGCTGCTGATCTGCGGCGTCGTCACCTACGTCGGCGTCCTGCAGGAGATCGGCACCATCGACTACGTCGGCGCGTCGGCGGCCGCGATCGGCATCCCGCTGCTGGTGGCGCTGCTCATCTGCTACGTGGGCGGCGTCGTGTCCGCCTTCGCCTCGACCGTGGGCATCCTGGGCGCGCTGGTGCCGCTGGCCGTGCCCCTGCTGGCGCAGGGCACCCTGGGCCCGATCGCGATGATCGCGGCGCTGTCGGTGTCGTCGGCCATCGTGGACGTCAGCCCGTTCTCCACGACCGGGGCGCTGCTCGTGGCCAACGTCAGGGGCATGCACAGGGACGAGTTCTACCGCAAGCTCCTCGCGTACGGCGCGGCGGTCGTCCTGGTCGGTCCGCTCGCGGCCTGGGCCGTCCTGGTGGCCCCCGGCTGGCTCGGCTGACTCACTGGTGATCCTTCGCCGGGGTGAGCCGTACGATGCGGAAGCCCGCGTCGGCGAGGACGTCGGGCAGGTTCCGCACGGTCGCCCGATCCTTGTCGCGGCTCTCCTCCGGCAGGGCGTTCCAGTCGAGGATGTCCGGATGCTGCTTGCGTTCCTCGTTCCGCTCAGGGCCGTGCGTCCACCCATGGCCGGTGTGGTGCTTCATCCAGCGCGCGTGCTCCATCCTGGCCAGCAGTTCCACCTCGGCGTCGCTGAACGGGAACGCCCCCGGCGCGTCCGTGCTCGGCGCGAGGACGCAACCGACCGCCCTGAGCTTGAGCCCGATGTCGGCGGCCTGCCGCCGGTTCTGCTCCTTCTTGGGCTCGGTGAGCTCGGCCCACGGGGTCATGGAGCCGTTCAGGCCGGGCAGGTCGCCGCGCCTGGCGGCGTCGAGGACGTACCTGTCGTGGATGGCCCGCGCGAGCCGCTCGATCAGGTCCTCGTCGATCAACTCCGGCTCACCCGCCTCCTCGATGACGGCGAAGACGCGCAGGGTGCCGGCCAGGTCCTCCATCAGCCGGGCCGCGCGGAACGCGTCGCCGAACGCCTTGCGCTGGTCGACGCGGACCACGACCGGCGATCCCGTCCAGAGCGCGGAGACGGTCAGCGTGGTCTTCAACGCCAGGTGCTCGTCGCGGTAGCAGACGAAGATCCGCTGAGGCGTCTCGTTCGCGCCTTCCAGCAGCTCGAACAGCCGCTCGGGCGGGGCGTCCTCCAGGGTCAGCGCGCAGGACTCGGCGACGAAAGGGATAGCGCCTGCACAGGGCGGCGCCCTCCCCCTTCGCCTCGGGGGCGATCACCCGGACGGGGAGCCGTACGCCGCCGTGCGGTACCCGCAGCCGCCACTGCCTGGCCAGCTCCACGAGCAGGGCCCCGCCGAACGACTCCAGCCCCAGCAGCAGCACCGGGCGCGGCTCGCGCAGCGGGTCGCGGGCCAGCAGCACGCGCACGGCGAGCTCGTCCAGGTTGAAGAAGTCGAGCCGGTGCTCGGGCCGCTCGGTCACGCCCAGCCGGCGCGCCCGCAGCGCGGCGCACAGCTCGGGGTCGGGCACGTGCGCGTAGGCGGCGACCGGCCGGGAACGGCGCAGGTTGTGCACGGTGGCCGCGATGGCGATATTGGCCGTCGCGTCGTCCTCGCAGGCGTAGACGACGTCGGCCCGCAGCACCCCGGCCGCGCGCAGCACGACGGCGTCCCTGGCGTCCCCCGTGACGTGGAAGACGTCCCGCGCGTGCGGCGGCGTGTGCGGGGTGCCGCCGACCACGACGACCTTGCGGCCGGCCTCGCGCAACCGCTGGGTGAGCGTCTGGCCGAGCGGCCCCGTCCCGCACACGATCGCGTGCCGCCGCGTCTCACGGGCCCTGACCTTGCGCAACTCGCTGCTCAGCAGCAGGCGTACGGCCTCGGCGAGGGCGTAGACCGTGACAGCGGGAGCGGCGAACCTGGCGAACTCCAGCGTCCACGGGAGCGGGCCGCCCTCGCCCAGCGGCTCACTGTCCATCACGAACAGCTGGAGCGCGTAGTAGACCAGGTCGAGCGAGGTGAGCTCGGTGCGGGCCGCCAGGTAGGTGTCCAGGCCGGCGTATCCGAGCACCAGAGCCGTCACCGCCAGGGCCCCGAACCCGATGAGGATGGGAGCCCGGACGGAGGGTGTCTCCTTCATCAAGCCCCGTTTCCCGCGCGCCGAGACCCCGTCGATGACTTATAGCCGGACGGGGACCGTTCGTTACGGCGGGTGCTCAGCGCGTGATGGCCGGGGGCACAGCGGGTGGGGTCAGGGCTCGCGGGCGGGCGGTTCAGTGCATGAAGAACGCGCGGACGTCGGCGACGAACGCCTCCGGCTGTTCCAGGGCGGCGAACGTGCCGCCCCGCTCGTGCTCCACCCAGCCGACGATGTTGTTGTCGCGCTCGGCGAAGCGGCGGATCGGCCGCAGGATGTCCTTCGGGAACACCGAGACCGACGTGGGCACCGTGGCGGGCTTGAGCTCCCATTCGACGCTGGTGTCCTGCTCGGTGTCCGGCGTCTCGGCGAAGGACCGGGCGGCCGAGCCGGCGGTGTTGGTCAGCCAGTAGAGCATGACCGTGGTGAGCAGCCGGTCGGTGTCGATCTCGGCGTCGCTCCACTCGTGGTAGACGCTCGCGAACCAGGCCAGCAGCGCGACCGGCGAGTCGGCCATCCCGTACGCGAACGTCTGCGGCCTGGCCGACTGGATCAGCTTGTAGCCGTACTGCTCGCTCTGGTAGCGCTCGCGGAAGGCCAGCCGCTCCTGCTCCACCTCGCTCAGGCCGTCGAACTCGCCGGGCGCGCCGATGGGGAAGCAGATGATGCCGTTGCCGTGCATGCCCACGACGCGTTCCGGGGCCAGCACGCCGACCTCGCGCGAGATCCACGTGCCCCAGTCGCCGCCCTGCACCCCGAAGCGCTCGTGGCCGAGTCTGGTCATGAGCTCCAGCCAGGCGCGGGCGACGCGGGTGGAGCCCCATCCGGTCTCATGGGTGGGCCCTGACAGGCCGAAGCCGGGGATGGACGGGATGACCAGGTGGAAGTCGCGGCTGAGCGGCTCGATCACGTCGAGGTATTCCACCGGCGAGCTGGGCCAGCCGTGGGTGATCAGCAGCGGCAGGGCGGCCGGGTCGGCGGAGCGGACGTGCAGGAAGTGGACCCGCTGCCCGTCGATGTCGGTGACGAACTGGTCGTGCCGGTTGAGCTCGGCCTGGGCGCGGGGCCAGTCGTAGCCGGTGCGCCAGTGCTCGACCAGCCCCTTGAGGTGGTCGAGCGGGACGCCGTAGCGCCAGCCGAGGCCGGGGACCTCGTCCGGCCAGCGCACCCGGTCGAGCCGCGCGCGCAGGTCGTCCAGGTCCTCCCTGGCGGTCTCGAGGCGGAAGGGCCGGATGCCGGTCAACGTCAAAGCATCTCCTCCAGAGTCGTCGTACGTTGTACCGTACAGTCTACGGTTCGCTCGACGCAAGGTGGCCGCGTTCGACGAGCCGCCGTCCGAGGAGTTCGAGGTACGCATCGCCGAACCGGGTGGGCGGTCGTGGACGCCCCTCTCGACCCCCCAGCCCTGACCACCCACGCCCGCGGGCGGTCTCAGCCGATCACTGTCGGAGGCGTGCGTCGAGGAGGCCCTCGCCGCGGAGGTCGGCCCACAACTGCTCGGGGATCCGCACACCGAAGGCCGAGACGTTGCGGCGTACCTCCTCGGCGGAGCGCATCCCGACCACGACGCCCGCCACGACGGGATGGCGCAGCGGGAACGCCATCGCCGCCGCCGGCAGCGGCACGCCGTGCGCCGCGCAGACGTCGGCGAGACGGTACGTACGCTTCAGCACCTCGTCGGAGGCCGGCATGTAGTCGTAGCGGGCCCCGGGCACGGGCCTGGGCGTGGCCAGCAGGCCGGAGTTGAAGACCGAGGCCGCGAGCACGGACACGCCGCGCCGCTCGCAGGCCGGGAACAGGTCGTCCAGTGCGCGTTGGTCCAGCAGGGTGTAGCGGCCGGACAACATCACGACGTCGACGTCGGCCTCTTCGACGAGCCTGGCCAGCTTGACGTTGTCGTACATCCCGGCGCCGATCGCCCCCACCACGCCTTCGGCGCGCAGCTCGGCCAGCGCCGGGTAGCCGTCGCGCAGCGCGGTCTCGAAATGCTCCTCGGCGTCGTGCAGGAACAGCGTGTCGATCCGGTCGACGCCCATGCGGGCGAGCGAGTCCTCGACACTGCGCCGTACGCCGTCGCGGGAGAAGTCCCACACCCGCCGGTACGCCGCCGGCACCTGGAAGCTCTCGTCCATGCGGTCCGCCGGGTCCTGCGGGACGAGCAGCCTGCCGACCTTCGTCGACAGGGTGAACTCCGCCCGCGCCTGCCGCTGGAGGAACTCGCCGATCCGGCGCTCCGAGGTCCCGATGCCGTAGTGCGGCGAGGTGTCGAAATACCGGATCCCGTGCTCCCAGGCCGCCGCCATCGCCCACGCGGCGGTGTCGTCGTCCAGCGGTTGGAACAGCCCGCCGAGCGGACCGCCGCCGAATCCCAGTTCCGTCACCTCGACCTGGGTGGAGCCGAGCCGATTTGTTCTCATCCAGCGATTCCTCCTCTGGCGTCACAGCGGGCCAAGGACCCCGAAACGCATGAAGCCAGGCTAGACGACCACGAACCTCGGCTCAGCGGCACGCTGGCGCAGCGGGATCGATCGTGGCATGAGGATCGTCGGCGCCCGCTCAGCCGCTGCCAGCCGGGACTCGGCTCGGTTATCCGGCCCAGGGGGTCGCCGACCCACACCACCTGCGTCTCCATCTGCAGGAGGTGCTGGAAGCGCTGCAGTGACCTGCGGTGACCCTCGGTGATGGAGCCGATCACCCGGGCCGAGGCGACCTGGTCGGTGATCTCCATGGCCACGATCAGCACGCCGTGCTCGCCGGCTTCGAGCGAGACCCTCGACAGACTCATCGAGGCGTACCGCTCCTCCCCGAGCATGGCGTGATCGCCGAACGCGAACGGGACCTTCTTCAGGCTGACCGCCTCTCCCGTCTTCAACACCTGGTCGAGCAGTGCGACGTAGCCCACCTTCCGGCGAAGGTCCCCGAACGTCTCGCGGACCGGCGACCCGAGTGGACGTTTCCCCACCATCTCCTCGGAAACGGCGTTCATGTAGACGAGACGGTGCTCTGGGCCGCTGCTCACGATCACGCCTACCGGAACGTGATCGAAGACGTCCAGCCGCAATCCCCCGGCCGTTCTCGTTACCCCGTCTTTCATTCGTGCCTTCCCCCCGGAACACGAACCGTCCCGTCAAGGACCCGTGCGCCGAGAGTATGTCCTGTTTTCGCCTATAAAGCGAACTATCGCACAGTTATCCCCCAGTAAGGTTTCAAGGCGGACACCCCGCGTCTAGGAGGGGCGGGGCACGGCACGGTCACTGCCGCGTTCGGTCACACGAGATCGCTGTCCGGCACCGCGGCGGCTCGGGCCCGGGAGTGAAGATCTGCGCCCTCTTGGCGAACAATAGACCATCTGACCTGCATGTTTGCCGCCATGGAGGCAAATAGGAAAGGATTATGACAGAAAGCGATGACCGGTATCTGTCGATCGGTGAGCACGGCCTGATCGGGGACCTGCGCACCGTGGCGCTCGTGGGCACCAACGGCACGATCGACTGGTACTGCTGCCCCAGGTTCGACTCGCCCAGCGTGTTCGCCTCGATCCTGGACGCGGAACGGGGCGGCTCGTTCGAGTTGTCGGCCGACATCCCGGCCACGACCAAGCAGTTCTACTTCCCCGACACCAACGTCCTGATCACCCGCTTCTTCGCCGTCGACGGGGTGGGCGAGATCCTGGACTTCATGCCCATCGCGGACGACTCCCGCGAGGCCGACAGGCACCGGCTGATCCGCCGGGTCACGTGCGTGCGCGGCAAGCTACCGTTCCGCGCCAGGATCGCGCCCCGATTCGACTACGCCCGCACCCCGCACACCGTCCACCAGCACGGATCCCGGACGACCTTCGCCTCGGAGCCGCTCTCCCTCGCGCTCTCCTCCAGCGTGCCGGTCGACACCGACGGGCGGGACGCCTGGGCCAGGTTCGAGCTCAAGGAAGGCGAGCACGCGGTCCTGGCGCTGGACCGGGTCGGCGAGGGGGTCCTGCCACGGGGCTGCGCGATCTCGGAGGCGGAGGACGAGTTCGCCGCCACCGTACGGTACTGGCGGCGCTGGCTGTCCGCCTCCCGCTACCGGGGCCGCTGGCGGGAGGTCGTGCACCGCTCCGCCCTCACGCTGAAGCTGCTCACCTACGCGCCGACGGGCGGAATCGTCGCCGCGCCCACGACCAGCCTGCCCGAGCGGTTCCTGGGCGGGCGCAACTGGGACTACCGCTACGTGTGGGTCCGCGACGCCGCGTTCTGCGTGTACGCGCTGCTCAGGCTGGGCTTCACCGGGGAGGCCGAGGCCTTCATGGGCTTCCTGTCCCAGCACATCCCGCTCGACCGCGCAGGGCCCACTGGCCCGCTGCAGATCATGTACGGCATCGACGGCCGCCCCGACCTGCCCGAGTACGAGTTGCGGCACCTGGAGGGCTACCGCGGCTCCGCGCCCGTACGCGTCGGTAACGCCGCCGCCGACCAGCTCCAGCTGGACATCTACGGGGCGCTCATCGACTCCATCTACCTCTACAACAAGTGGGGCAGCCCGATCTCCAGCGAGCGCTGGGACAACGTGTGCACGCTGGTCGACTGGGTCTGCCACAACTGGGACCAGCCCGACGAGGGCATCTGGGAGACCCGCGGCGGCCGCAAGAACTTCGTCTACTCGCGGCTGATGTGCTGGGTCGCCATCGAACGCGCCATGCGGATGGCCGCCCAGCGCGGCCTGCCCGCCGACATACCGACCTGGCGGCGGGCCCGCGACGCCATCTACCACGAGATCATGTCCCGCGGCTGGTCGGGCAAGCTGCAGGCGTTCGTCCAGCACTTCGACGAGGACGTCCTGGACTCCTCCCTCCTGATGATGCCGCTGGCCAAGTTCGTCTCGCCCACCGACCCCAAGTGGCTGTCCACCCTGGACGCCCTCGGCCGCGGCCTGGTCTCCGACTCGCTGGTCTATCGCTATGACCCGATGGCCAGCCCGGACGGGCTTGAGGGCCCGGAGGGCACGTTCTCGATCTGCTCCTTCTGGTACGTCGAGGCCCTGGCCCGCGCCGGCCGCGTCGACGAGGCCAGGCTGGCCTTCGAGAAGATGCTCACGTACGCCAACCACGTCGGCCTGTACGCGGAGGAGATCGGGCACACCGGCGAGCAGCTCGGCAACTTCCCGCAGGCCATCACGCACCTGGCGCTCATCAGCGCGGCCTTCAACCTGGACCAGGCCCTGGGGTGAGGCGTCAGGGGGCGCGCTGGTCGCGCCGCAGGGGGTGGTCGGACGGGATCTGCACCAGGACGATGCGATGGCCGTCGGGATCGGCGATCCACGACTCGATGAGCCCCCACGGCTCGACGCGGGCCTCGCGCAGCACGCTGACGCCCGCCTGCCGCAGGCGCTCCTCCTCGCGCGCCACGTCGCGCACCTGGAGCCAGAGCGACACCCCCGGGGCGGCGCCGTCGCCGGAGTGCCCGGAGACCTCCAGGAACCCCTGGCCCAGGAAGAAGACCACGCCCGGGTGGTCGGGCGGGCCGAACTCCCTGTAGATCGCCAGCCCGAGCGTCTCGGCGTAGAAGCGGCGGCTGCGCGCCAGATCGTAAGGACGCAACAACACGCGGCTGCTCAGTACCTCCATGCCGGACCTGTTCCCCGCGAACCCGCCGCGAACGCGCGCGGCGTCCTCAGCGCGCGCCGGCGCGGGAGCGCCACAGCAGCCAGACGAAGTACGGCGTGCCGATCAGCGCGGTGACCAGCCCGGCGGGCACCTGGGCAGGGGCGATGACGGTCCGGCCCAGGGTGTCGGCCAGGCTGACCAGGAGGGCGCCGAGCAGGGCGGCGACCGGTAGCGCGCGGGAGTGCCTGCCGCCGGCCAGGGCGCGGGCGGCGTGCGGGGCGATCAGGCCGACGAAGCCGACCACGCCGACGGCGGCGACCGCGGTGGCGGTCAGCAGCACCGCGCCGCCGAGCGCGGCCAGCCGTACCGGCTCCAGCGGGATGCCGAGGACGCGCGGGGTGTCCTCGTCCAGGGCCAGCAGGTCCAGGTCGCGGCGGAGCCAGACGATCAGCGGGAGCACCAGGAGCAGCGCCAGTGCGACCGGGATGAGCTGGACCGGCACGCGGCCGTAGGTCGAGCCGGACAGCCAGGTCAGGGCCATGGCGGTGTTCCACGGGTCGGCCTTGACGATGATCAGCACGGTGACGGCGGTGCAGGCGGCCTGCACGCCGACGCCGATCAGCACGAGCCGGTCCGAGCTGAGCCCGCCGCGCCAGGACAGCAGGTACACCACGGTGAAGGCGGCCAGCGCCCCCGTGCCCGCCGCGGCGGACATCGACCAGATCCCCGCGAGCGGCACGAAGGCCAGCAGCGAGATCGCGCCGACGCCGGCGCCCGCGGTGACGCCCAGAACGCCCGGCTCAGCGAGCGGGTTGCGGCACGCCGCCTGGACGGCGGTGCCCGCCACGGCCAGCGCGGCGCCGGCCAGCACCGCGGCCAGCACGCGGGGGTAGCGCTGGTCGAGCACGTACGTGAGCGCGCGTCCCGTCCTGCCCTGCAGCCAGTTCGCCACGTCGCCGCCGAGCACCCAGGTGTCGCCGCCGAGCAGGCCGACCAGCACCGCCCCTGCCAGCAGGACGGCGCAGACCACCACGATGGCCAGGTGACCGGCGCGGGAACGGACGGCTCCGGTGCGTACGGCGGGCGGCTGCCGGGTGGGCCCGACGTCGCGGTAGCGGCGGGCCAGCCACACCATCACGCCCGCGCCCAGCAGTGTGGTCACCACGCCGGGCGGCACGTCCACCCCGGCCTGGCCGCCCAGCACGGCACGCAGCACGATGTCGGAGCCCAGCACGACGAGCACCCCGGTCAGCCCCGACAGCGGCAGCAGGCTGCGGTGACGGTGCAGGCCGGGAACGGAGGAGGGCAGCAGCCGTACGATCACCGGCGCGCACAGCCCGACGAACCCGATCGGCCCCGCGATGGTCACCGCGGCGGCCGACAGCACGACGGCGAGCAGGGTGAGCCACAGCCGCAACCGCCGGGCGTTCACGCCGAGCACCGCGGCCGTGTCGTCGCCCAGGCCGAGGATGTCCAGCCGTGGCCCGGCCAGCATCCCAGCCGCCAGGGCCAGCGCGATCACCGGCCCGAGCTGGGTGACGGCGTCGAGGTCGCTCTGCACCAGCGACCCGCTCCCCCAGGCGAACAGGCCGGTGGTCTGCTGCTCGAAGAGGATCATGACCAGGTTGGTCAGCGAGCCGAGCGCGAGCGCGGTGGCCGAGCCTGCCAGGATCAGCCGCGTGGTGCCGGTACGACCGCCCGCCGACAGCGCCAGCACGAGCGCGGCGGCGGCGAGCCCGCCGAGGAAGGCCAGCCCGCCGGAGATCGGCACGGGCAGCGTCAGCCCGAACGCGGCGGCCGTCGCGACCGCCAGGTAACCGCCGGCGCTGACGGCCAGCGTGTCCGGCGAGGCCATCGGGTTGCGGGCGATCGACTGCAGCAGCGCACCGGCGACGCCCAGGGCGACCCCGACCGCGACGCCGGCCAGCAGCCTGGGCAACCGGGAGGCCAGGAGCACCCGGGCGGCCTCGTCGCTCCCGCCGAACGGCAGCCGCAGCAGGTCGAGCGCGCCCACGGAAGAGGTGCCCTGCGTCACGTGGACGGCGGCGACCAGGACGGTGGCCGCCAGCGCGAGCAGGAGGACCCCGGCGGTCCCCAGCCGCCGCAGCGGCGTGACGGGCGGCGCTGGGGTGAGTGCCTGCGTGCTCAACCCGCGTACGCCTGGACGAGGGCCTCTGCGTACTGCTCGCACGACAGCGGCCCGCCGAACGTCCAGATGCCCGCGGGCAGCTTGGTGACCTGCTGCTTGGCCACGAACGGCAACGACTTCCAGATGGCGTTGCCCGCCAGCCCGTCGGCGAACACGTCGACGCCGTCGGAGGCGTTGTAGAAGAAGCGCGTGTCCGGGTCCTTGAGCACGGTCAGGCCCTCGACGTCGGTGTTGCCCAGGCCCCGACCTCGTCCACCTTCCCGGTCCACGCGTTCTTCAGTCCGAGCCGGCCGGCCACCTGGGAGACGAGCGAGCCCTGCCCGAACGGGCGGATCGAGATCGTGCTGCCCTCCTTCCATCCATCGGCCATGACGAACGCCCGCCCGGCCGCCCCCGCGGCGGCGATCCGCTCCTTGCCGTCCGCCAGCGCCGCGTCCAGGTCGGCCAGGAGGCCGGTCGCCTCGGTGGTCTTGCCGACGGCGGTGGCGATCATGGTGAGGTCCGCGCTCATGCGCTTGAGGTCGTCGCCCGCGTCGGCCCCCTTGGTCACCAGCACCGGCACGAACTTCTCCAGTTGCGGGACCAGCGCGGAGTCGCGTGCGGCCTGCATGACGACGAGGTCGGGCTGGAGTGCGGCGATGGAGTCGACGCTCGGCTCCTGCCGGTTGCCGACGTCCTTGACGGAGGGGTCGAGCTTGGCGGCCGTGTTCCAGGTGGCGTAGCCCTTCACGTCGGCGGCGCCGACGGGCATGACGCCGAGTGAGGCCAGCATCTCGGTCTCGCCCCATTCCAGGCTCACCACCCTGGTGGCCGGGCGGTCGAGCTTGACCTGCCGGCCGAGGGAGTCGGTGACGGTGACGGGGGCGGCCGTGCCGCCGGAGGTCGCCGGCTCGGGAGCGGCGGTCTCTGTCGTGCCGCAGGCGGCGAGGGCGAAGATGGCCGCGGCGAGAACCGCCAGGGGGCTGCGCATGGTCGTTCCTGTCATGTCGTGACTTGTCAGGTCGGGGCTGTGGCCGGTCACTGAGGCCGGCTCAGGCCGGGGGCTCAGGTCGTGGATCAAGGCGAGGGCTCAGGCCGGTGGCTCAAGCCGGTGGCTCAAGCCGGGGATCAGGTCGAGGGCTCAGGTCGGGGCGGGGACGCTTCTGGTGTGCCGGCCGATCGGGCGGGTGCTCACCGTTCCCGTCCTGGGGTCGTGGGTGACCTCGATGCGGATGCCGTACGCGGCGCTGAGCAGCTCCTCGGTGAGTACCTCGGCGGGCGGGCCGTCGGCGCGGACGCGGCCGTCGCACAGGAGCACGACGTGGTCGGCGAGCTCGGCCGCCTGGTTGAGGTCGTGCAGGACGACGCCGATGGCGACGCCGTGCTCGTCGGCCAGGTCGCGGACGAGCTCCAGCAGCTCCACCTGGTAACGCAGGTCGAGGAACGTGGTCGGCTCGTCCAGCAGCAGGACGGCGGTGTCCTGGGCCAGACAGGTGGCCAGCCACACGCGTTGCAGCTCGCCGCCGGACAGCTCGTCGACCGGGCGCCCGGCCATCGCCGTCACGCCGGTCAGCTCCATCGCCCGCACGACGGCCTCCGTCCCCTCGGGGTCCCCCGCCTTCCAGCGTCCCCGGTACGGGTGCCGCCCGTAGCCGACGACGTCACGTACGTGCACGCCGCCCGGCGTGGGACGGCTCTGCGCCAGCAGCGTGACCCGCCGGGCGAAGTCGCGGGCCGACAGGTCCTGCGCGGGGGTGCCGTCGCCCAGCGTCACCGTGCCCGCGTCGGGCCGGTGCAGCCGGGCCAGCGCGCGCAGCAGGGTGGACTTGCCGCTGCCGTTCGGCCCGACGAGCGCGGTCACGCGTCCGGGCCGCAGGGCGATGCGGCCGTCCTCCACCACGGTGACGCCGTGATAGCCGAGCCGCAGGCCTTCGCCGCGCAGCGAGATCTCCTCAGTCACGAAGATTAGGTTAGGCTACCCTTGCCAACGAGGCTACCCCGGGTCCTCCGGTAGATCCTGTTCGGGACGTGAGGCCACGGAAAGGAGCGAGTGTCGTCTGCTGTACGCGAAGTAGATGACCAGGCCGATCGCGAACCATATGGCGAACCGCAGCCACGTCACCGGATCCAGGAAGGTGATCAGCCAGATCGAGAAGACCACCCCGATGGCCGGCACCACCGGCATGCCTGGCGTGCGGAACGAGCGGGGCAGATCGGGCTGCCGGTAGCGGAGCACGATCACCGCCGCGCACACGACCACGAACGCCAGCAGGATCCCGATGTTCGTCAGCTCGGCCGCCTGCCGGATCGGCAGGAACCCGGCGATCAGCGCCGAGGCGACGCCGACGATCCAGGTGACCCGCGAGGGCACCCGCCGCACTGGGTGCAGCTTGGCGAACCAATGCGGCAGCAGCCCGTCCCGACTCATCGAGAACCAGACCCGGGTCACGCCCAGCATGAACGTGAACATGACGGTGAGGATGCCGACGATGGCCCCCACCGCGATCACGGACGCCAGCCCGGACAGCCCGACCGCGGCGAACGCCGAGGAGAAGCCGCTCTCCGGGTCGATCTCCCGGTAGTTCTGCATGCCGGTGAGCACGAGCGTGGCCAGCACGTACAGCACCATGGAGATGGCCAGCGAGTAGACGATCGCCTTCGGCATGTGCCGCTGCGCGTCCCGCGACTCCTCGGCCGCCGTGCTCATCGCGTCGTAGCCGAACACCGCGAAGAACACGGTGGCGGCTCCGGTGATCGCGCCGCCGATCCCGTACGGGAAGAACGGCGTGTAGTTCGCGGTGCTGATGTGGAAGAAGCCGACCACGATCACCAGCAGCACGACGGCGACCTTGATGCCCACCACGAACGTCTCGAACCTGGCGGCGGCGCGGATGCCGAGGTTCAGCAGGAAGGCGATGAGCAGGCACAGGACCACCGCGAACAGGTCCACCACGCGGCCGTCCCCCGTACCTGGCGCGCCGAGCATCCACGCGGGCAGCCCGGCCCCGAGTTGCTGGACCAGGAAGCCGAAGTAGCCGGAGATGCCGATGGCCACGACCGCGACGATCGCGGTGTACTCCAGCAGCAGGTCCCAGCCGATGAACCAGCCGACCACCTCCCCCAGGACCGCGTAGCCGTAGGTGTAGGCGGACCCGGCCTTCGGGATCATGCCCGCGAACTCGGCGTACGAGAACGCCGCGGCGGCGCTGGCCACCCCCGCGATGAGGAACGACACCAGCACCGCCGGCCCCGCGGTCTCGTTGGCGACCGCGCCGGCCAGGGCGAAGATGCCCGCGCCGATGATGCCGCCCACGCCGATGGCCGTGAGCTGCCACAGCCCGAGCGACCTGGCCAGCTCGCCCTCGTGCTCGGTGGCGATCTGCTCCACCGGTTTGCGCCTGAAGACGCCTCGCGAAGTGACCATGAGGCCCCCACCGCCGATCGTCGACTCCGTGCGTCCGCCCTTCCCGCGTGAAGCCGCTCTAAGCACGGAGGGCTACCCGGCCCGGCCCTCCAGTCCGGCGATGGCGATGGTCCTCCTGGCTGCCGGTCCCGGCGAACGAGCCGGCCGTCACCATGCTGATCGCGTCCGCCGACGACGGTCCGGCGGGCCCGGCGACCAGGCCGAAGAACGGCCGCGTGCCGCTGCCCGCGAACCGGCCGCCGCCGGCCGCGATCGCCGGCGCGTCCTCGCCGCCTTCCGGCCGGTACACGGTGTAGCCCGCCGAGGTGTCGGTGGTGAAGTCGTCCCGTGCCTCCGTCTTCGGGTAGGCGGCCGGGTCCAGCGCGATCTCCACCTGCGCGTACGTGCTCGCGGCTCGCGCCGACCGGTCGTAGGCCGCGAAGGCGCGCACCGTATGGACGTCGGGGCGCGGCGCGGTCCCCGGCGGCGGCGACACCAGCCAGCGGACCGCGAACTCGCCGCCCGGCCGCACCACCGGCGTCTCCGCGCGCCCGACCGGCTCGGCGGACCAGCCCGGCGGCACCGCCAGCTCGGTCCGCACCCGGGTGGCGGGCCTGCGCCCGTGGTTGGCGAAGGTGGTGGTCACCTCGGCGGGCGCGCCGGGGCGTACCTGCTCGGTGACGGCCACCCCCAGCGCGGTGTCGCCCGCGGCGGGCGACCACGCCTGCAGCTCGGTGACGCCGACGTACGCGCCGGGCGGGTTGCCGAACACCAGCCGGATCCGGGTCGTGGTCAGGGCCGGGAACGTGATCCGGTTCAGCGCCGCGCCGGCCGGCCGCTCCGGCGTGCGCGCCTGGCCAGGCACCTCCCGCCACGCCGCGCCGTCCCAGTACTCCAGCCGGTACGACGCCGGCGCCCGCACCCCGCCTCCGTCGTCGTAGGTGTGGAACCGCACGTCGCTCACCTCGGTCGGCACGCCGAAGTCCACGCCGAGATGGTCTTCGGGGTTCGGCGAGCGGTAGTTGGTCCACCGGCTGTGCGGGATGTCGTCGTAGAAGATCCGGCCGTCCACGGCGTCCCACACGTCGTCGATGCCGTTCGTGTACGACGCGAACGGCCTGGGGTAGCCGGTGCCGTACGGGTTGGCGGCGTCGTTGCCCGGCCGGGAGGAGCGGTCCGGCGGGACGGCGGCCGGGACCCGGGCGGCCAGCTCGCCGAGCCCGGTCCGCGCGGCGGCGAGCCGGCCGTCCACGTAGAGGCGCAGACCCGCGCCGCGGTCGTATCTGGTGCCGTCGCGGTCCCACAGGACCGTCACGTTGTGCCCGTGGTAGGGCACGTTCTCCAGCGCGAAGTGGTCCCAGCCGGCCGGGACGAGCGGGTTCACCACGACCTCGCCGCCGGCCTGCGGGCGCAGCCCGATGAGGCCGCTGATCACCAGGTCGTTGAAGGTGGAGTGGTTGTAGTGCTCGCTGTGCCCCCGGCCGTCGTAGATCCAGCGCGGCTCGTCGGGGTGGTGCGCCTCGGCGACGTACGGTCGGCCGTCCTTGTACTGGGTGCGGGCGTACCCGCGCAGCACCTGGTAGTAGTCGGCGGCGGTGACCACGTCCTGGTCGCGGTCGTTGAGCAGGTTGGCCATCGCGGTGAGCGTGGTCGAGGTGGAGTAGGGCCAGCTCGGGCCGTTCCAGCGGCAGCAGCCGGTCAGCGCGTCACGCATGAACAGCGGGCTGCGCCGCTCGGCGGTGGCCGGTCCGTACGGCGCGGCGAACCCCTGCGGGTCGAGCAGTTGCGCCCACGCCCGCTCGGTGCCGGGCTCGGCCATGCCGAACGCCCACGGCACGAACCCGATCTGCTCCCTGGTCGACACCAGCTTCCGCTCGGGATCCAGGTCGGCGCGGGCCTTGTGGTAGAAGAACGACCGCTCGGGGTCCCACAGGTGGCGGTGCAGCGCCTCGCGCAGCGATCCCGCCCGCCGCTCGAACGTCCTGGCGAGGGCCTGGTCGCCGCGCATCCTGGCGACGGCCGCGATGGCCTTGGCGTCGCCGTACTGGTAGGCGTTCAGTGTCGGCCGGTAGCCCGCGCCTCCGTGGTACGGGTCGGCCGGGTCGGTCTCGTAGGAGGAGGCGGTGTACTCCATCGCGTCCCACACCGGGACCGACCAGTACAGGCCCAGGTCCTCGTCGTACTGGCCGCCCCACTTGTCGTACTGGCGGACCAGGTCGGGCAGCAGGTCCTCGACGAAGGACGCGTCGCCGGTGACCAGGTAACGCTGGTAGGCCGCGTCGGCCGCCCACCACGCGTACTGGTGCGCCCAGTCGTCGGTGTCCTCGTTGACGTAGTCCTCCTTCGGCTTGGGTCCCGCGCCGGGGCCCTGGAGCCAGTAGGTGAGGTAGTCGTCGATCGGGCGGGTGTCGCGCAGCCAGCGGCCCTCGTACACGTGGTGGCCGGCGGCGGCGGCGATGCCGCCGAGCGGGGCGGCGTAGCCGGGGGCGTTGTGGAACTCGGTGATGATGTCGCCGGTCGTGGTGTCGGTGTAGCGGATGTGCCGCTTCAAGGTGCTCCAGCGGTAGTAGTAGACGTCCTGGATCTCCTGGTCGGGCACCTCCAGGAACGGGATGTTGGCCTCGTACCACTCCGGCTCGGCGTAGCCCGTCAGCAGCGCGCGGTGGTCGAGGACCGCGGTGCCCCTGCCGACCTCCGGGTACGCAGGCGGCGGTGTCCGGGTGGCGCTCGCCTGGCCGGGGATCACGATGGCCGGCGCGACCAGCGTCACGAGCGCCGCGAGGGCCGCAGCCGTGCGTCTCATGGTCACCTCAAGCGTTCTCGGGGGTGACGGCACCCGGCCTGCTCAGATCCGATCGGACATATCCGACCGAACCTGACCGATATTGCTCAACTATCGACCACTATCGAGCGAAAGGCAAGATCCCTCAGTGTGCGCCTGGCGGCCCCTCATCCGCGCGGGGTGAACTGGGCGAGGTTGTAGATGCCGAGGCGCTTCTCGATGTCGGCGACCTGGTTGACGACGCCGGTGAAGCCCGCCGCGCCGAACCTGCGGTGCTCCTCGTCCTCGAAGATCTCGGCCATGTCCAGGAACTCCTTGGGCGGGACGACGTCACGCAGGGCGGGGAAGACGACGGTGTCCTCGCGGGCCTCGTGCGGCTCGTACATCCGGATGAACGCGTTCATGTCGGCGACGAGGCCCTGACGGGGTGAGCGGGTCGGCCTGGGGGTGACCGGCGGGCTCTCCCTGGGCGCCGCTCTGCCGGTGGCGTCGATGATGCGGCTGGTCACCAGACGTCCGCGCTGGTGCTGCAGCACGAGTACGGGGACCACGTCGGTCAGCTTGCCCGCCTTGACCAGGCGCGGGAACACGTACCGCTCCTCCAGGCGCTCGTGGTACTCCTCGATGAAGCTGCGGATGATGCGCGCGCCGGCGTTCAGCTCCTGGTAGGGGGCCGCTTCGCCGACCTCGAGCCGCCTGATGCCCTCCCGGTAGATCAGCAGGATCCGTTTGAGCACGCCGTGCTCGCGCATCAGATCCTCCGGCGGCGTGACCGGCACCTCGTCCTCAGCGCCCGGCGTACCGGCCGGCGGCGACACGGCGGTGCCCGCGCCCAGCACCGCGTCCATGCCCGGGGCGCTCGCGCAGCCCGCCACGACCAGACCGCCCGCGAGCGCGGCCGGCACCCCCAGCAGCTCGCGCCGGCGCATCGCCGGCGGCTGCTCGGCGCACCTTCCGTCGTCCTCCACCGCCATCATCACCCGTCCTCTTCGTCCGCGCGGCCACATCCTGTCTCCAGGGCCTTCCCGCAGGCCGGTAATCAGAGGTGGCCGAAGCGGTAATGCTTGTCCCAGAGCGGGCGGCCGCCGATCCGCTCGTTGACTCCCTCCGGCGAGCGCACTATCCATACATCTGAGGAGGCAACCATGGGACTGGGGAAACTGCTGCACGACCACGCGGAGCACGCCGACGGGGGCGGCACCATCGATCGCCCGCGGGCGTACGAGATCTTCGCCTCGATCGGCTTCCTTGGCGGCCGGCGGGCGGCCTTCACCCGCGTGGCCACCGCGGCCCGTCCGCGGCCCGGGGACCGGGTCCTGGACGTGGGCTGCGGCACCGGCTATCTCAGCCGGATCCTCGCCCCGGTCGTCACGCCCGGCGGCCACGTGACCGGCGTCGACCCGTCGCCCGCGATGATCGGCTACGCCACCCGGCACGCTCCCGAGAACTGCGCGTACGTGCTCGGCGAGGGCCAGCGGCTGCCGTTCCCCGACGGCTCGTTCGACCTGGTGGTGTCCAGTCTCGCCGTGCACCACATGCCCGCCGGCGACCGGCCGGAGGCGCTGCGCCAGATGTTCCGGGTGCTGCGGCCGGGCGGGCGGCTGCTCGTCGCCGAGTTCCGCCCGCCGGCCCATCGCCTGGCCAGGCACGTCGTCGGAGCGCTCTCGGGGCCCGCCATGCGGCACGACCCCCGTGACCTGCTGGGCAGCATGATCCCTGATGCCGGTTTCCAGGTGGAGTCGGAGGGTGAGCTGCCGTACCTGCTGTACCACGTACGCGCCAGGCGGCCGTAGGTACGGCTACGCGCGAACCTCCACCTTGCGGCCCAGGGCGCGGAGTTCGTCCAGGCTCACGGAGGAGACGTTCTGGTCCACCGGGGAGTCGCTGTACTGGTGGATGACCCACTTCTTCCACGGCGCGGGCGCGGCGACCGTGCCCCTGGCCTCGTTGTAGTTGGCGACCCAGAGCGGGTACTCGCCGAGGCCCTGGCCGTACTCGCTGGCGAAGTTCCAGCTGGAGTAGAACATCGGGGTGACCCCGGTCTTGTCCTTCACCCGCTCCAGCCACTTCTTGGCCCAGGCGTTGACGTCGGCGCCGGACCGGCCGTCGGCCGTCTCCAGGTCCAGGACCAGGAGGTCGCCGGTCCTGGCCGGCTGCTCGTTCACCACGGACAGGAAGAAGTCGGCCTCTTCCACGGGGTCGTTGGCCGGATGGCCGTAGTGGTAGGCGCCGCGCACGATGCCGTGCCCGGCCAGCTCAGCCCAGTGACGAGCGAAGGAGTCGTCGGTGAAGTCGGTGCCCTCGGTCGCCTTGACGATGCCGAATTTCGCGCCGCTGGCGGCCCAGTCGTGCGTCGCCTGGTAGTGGGAGGCGTCCTGGCCGTAGACCAGGTCGTCGGCCCCCGCGTACGCGGGGGCGGTGGTGGCGGTGGCGACGGCGACCAGGGCGGCCATGGCCGCGATGGCGGCGTACTTGCGCGTGACGCGCCGGATGGGGGTCTTGCAGTCGTGATCGGGCATGGGTGGGGGCTCTCCTTGCTTCCCTACCGCTTACCGGGTTAGCTGACGGGTTCGGGCGAGGAAGCTGCCCTACTGCACCTTGGTGCCGATTCACCCCATGGGGGCTTGGGTCCCCGGTTCCGCTCGCGGCGGACTCAGCGGTCACAGGCGTACCTGTGATGGTGATCAGAGTATTAAACAGACAAACCCACGGCATATACCGTGAATGCCGCAGAAACTAATACATCAGACAAGCGGTTGACAAGTGGGTAAATATTGAGTCAATTGGACAAACCTCTCCCGACTTGACCTGGAGTGCACTCCAGCAGACAGGGTTGTCCCATGCACAACGCCACGCGCGCACGCGCCCTCGGCAGCCACCAGGTCAGCGCCATCGGACTCGGCGCGATGCCCATGTCGGTGGCCGGACACATGCCCGACGAGGCCCAGTCGATCCGGACGATTCTCGCGGCACTGGACGCCGGCATCACCCTGATCGACACGGCCGACGCCTACGCCCCCTCGCACAGGGACGTCGGCCACAACGAACGCCTCGTCGCCCGCGCCCTGTCCCTGTGGGGCGGGGACGCGAGCACCGTGGTGGTCGCGACCAAGGGCGGACACACCCGTAAGCCCGGCGGCTGGGACGTCGACGGCAGCCCGTCGTACCTCAAGGAGGCCTGCGACCGCTCGCTCAAGGCCCTCGGCGTGGACAGCATCGGCCTCTACCAGCACCATCGCCCCGACCCGGGGGTGCCGTACGAGGAGACCATGGGGGCCCTGAAGGACCTGCACGACGCCGGCAAGATCCAGATGGCCGGCATCTCGAACGCGAACCCGGAGCAGATCAGGCTCGCCCACGACATCCTCGGCGACCGCCTGGTGAGCGTCCAGAACGAGTACTCTCCGCGCTTCCGCTCCAGCGAGCCCGAGATCGACGTCTGCGCCGAGCTCGGCCTGGCGTTCCTCCCCTGGTCGCCGCTGGGCGGCATCAGCCGGCACGGCGAGCTGGGCGCGCGGGGCGACGCCTTCACCGAGATCGCCGGCGCGCACGGCGTCTCCCGCCAGCAGGTCTGCCTCGCCTGGGAGCTGGCCCGCAGCCCCGTGGTCATCCCCATCCCCGGCGCCAGCCGCCCGGAGACCATCCTCGACTCCATCGGCGCCGCCACCCTGGAACTGAGCGAGGAGGAGCTCGCCCGCCTCGGCTGACCCCCCAGCCCGCCGCCGTCCCCGCAAAGAGCGCGTAAGGATCGGTGCCGACCGGCTACGGCGCCGCGCGGACGGGGTACGTCGCGGGAGCGTGCTCGCTCGGGGGGAGTGGCTTGTGAGAGTCGTCGTCGATCTGACCCGCTGCCAGGGCTACGGGCAGTGCGTGTTCCTCGCCCCGGACGTCTTCGCCATGCGCGACGAGGCGCTCCTGTACGACCTCGAGCCCGGCGACGCCCACCGCGAGCAGGTCCTGCGGGCGGCGGCGGCCTGCCCGGTCCAGGCCGTTCACCTCGACCGTACGGCCCGGCCCGGCCAGGAGCAGGCCGGGCGGCCGTCCGGCACCAGGTACGACGGCCGCATCGTCATCGTCGGCGCCTCGCTGGCCGGGGCGCGGGCGGCCCAGGTGCTCAGGAGGGAAGGCTTCACCGGGTCGCTCACGGTGATCGGCGACGAGGTCGGCGAACCGTACGACCGGCCCCCCTTGTCCAAGCAGATCCTCACCGGGCAGGTGCCGGCCGGGCACACGATGCTGCCGCGCCTGCGCGACGTCCACGCCGAGTGGTTGCGCGGCACGCGGGCGACGGGACTGGACGTGGCGGCCAAGAAGGTACGCCTGGCCGACGGCCGCGAGATCGGCTTCGACCGGGTCCTGCTGGCCACGGGCACCCGCGCCCGTCCCTGGCCCGACGAGACCGAGGCCGCGCTGAAGGGCGTCCACACGCTGCGCACGGCGGCGGACGCGGCCCGGCTCCGGGAGGACCTGGCCAGCCGCCCGCGCCGGGTGCTGATCCTCGGCGCGGGTTTCACCGGCTGCGAGACCGCCTCCGCCTGCCGCGAGCTGGACCTGCCCGTCACGGTCGTCGAACGCGGCGCCGCCCCGCTCACGAGCGCGCTGGGCGGCGTGATCGGCGACGTGGCCGCGGGGATGCAGCGCGAGCACGGCGTGGACCTGCGGTGCGACACGACCGTCACCTCCCTGGAGGGCGACTCGGACGGACGGCTGCGCCGGGCGCACCTGTCGGACGGGAGCTCGGTGGAGGCGGAGGTGGCCGTCGTGGCGCTCGGCTCGGTCCGCAACGTCGAATGGCTGCTGGACTCCGGGCTGGCCGCCGGAGTGTGGGGCGTGACCTGCGACGCGGGCTGCCGCGTGGTGGACACCAACGGCCTGGTGACCGACGACGTCTTCGTCGCCGGTGACATCGCCCGCTTCCCGCACCCGCTGTACCAGTACCAGTTCATGACGCTGGAGCACTGGGGGAACGCGGTCGCCCAGGCCGAGATAGCCGCCCACAACATGGTGAGCGACCAGGCGCACCGCTGGCCGCACCTGTCGACGCCGGTGTTCTGGTCCAGCCAGTTCGGCGTCAACATCAAGTCCGTGGGGGTGCCCACGTTCGCCGACGAGATCGTCGTCACCCAGGGCTCGATGGCCGAACGCCGCTTCGTCGCCGTCTACGGATACCAGGGGCGCGTCACGGCCGCGATCACCTTCGACCAGGGCATGTGGCTGGAGTTCTACCAGCGTCTCATCGAGCGGGCCGCGCCGTTCCCGCCCTCGTTCCGGCACGTCAACAGGCGCGAGGCGACCGTGCCCGTGCCCGCCAGGGTCCCCGAGCGCGTGCTGCCCACTGCCGGGGCGACCGTCGTGGTGACCGGCCACGACCCGGCGGAACGCCGCGCCTCACTGCTGCACGCGCGGCGGCGATAAGAAAGAGCGAGGAAAGCCAGGCCATGACATCGCAGAGCGTCTTCGAGCGGATCCTCGACCCCGCGCACCGCGCCGACCCCTACCCGCTGTTCGGCGAACTCCGCGAGACCCCGGTGGCACGGCAGGACGACGGCACGTACGTCGTCAGCACGTACCGGGAGATCGTCGCCCTGCTGCACGACCCGCGCGTCAGCTCCGACCGCCGCAACCTCGGCGCGGGATCGGCGGACGACCCCTTCCACGACCGGACGCCCTCCTTCATCGGCCTCGACCCGCCCGAGCACGACCGGTTGCGCCACCTGACCATGCGCCACTTCGGGCCGCCGCACTCGCCGGGCATGATCGACGGACTGCGCCCGCAGATGCTGGCCATCACCACCGAGCTGATCGACGGCATGGCGGGCCGGCGTCGGGCCGACATCGTGGACGAGGTCGCCTACCCGCTGCCGGTCGCGGTGATCTGCCGGCTGCTCGGCGTGCCGCAGGAGGACGAGCCGCGCTTCCACGCGTGGGCCGACCAGGTCATCGAGACGCTCGGGCCGGGTGAGGAGGACCGGGCGGAACGCGAGCGCGCCCGCGAGGCCGCGGTGCTGGAGCTGGAACGCTACCTCGGCGGGCTCACCGACGACCGCCGCCGGCGGCCGGGCGACGACATGATCTCCCGGCTGATCACCTACCAGGGCCCCGATGGGGCGATGACGCGCCAGGACGTGGTCGCCACCGCCGTGCTCCTGCTGATCGCCGGCCACGAGACCACGATCAACCTCATCGCCAACGGCATGCTCACCCTGCTGCGACAGCCGGACCTGCTGGAACGGCTCCGCGACGACCCGGGCCTGGTCATCCCCGCCGTCGAGGAGCTGCTGCGCTACGAGCCGCCCGTGCAGCTCGTGTCCTCGCGGGTCGCCCTCGACGACATCACCCTCGGTGACACGACCATCCCCGCCGGGTCGCCCATCGTCCTGGCCCTGGCCGCGGGCAGCCGCGACCCCTCCCACGTGAGCGATCCAGACCGCTTCGTCCTGGACCGCCCCGGCAACGAGCACCTGGGCTTCGGCGGCGGCGTCCACTACTGCTTCGGCGCGCCGCTGGCCAGGCTGGAAACCCAGATCGCCCTGACCGAGCTCGTCCGCAGGGTCCGTGGTCCGCGGCTCGTCGACGACCCGCCTCCGTACCGGCCGAGCCCCATCCTGAGGGGGCCGCGCCACCTGCTGATCGACTACGACGGCGTCGCCCCGGCCTGACCCTCACCCGCCACCCCGAATGGTGGTGATCGCCCAGAAACCTATTTAGAACAAGGAGTGGGATCACCGGCAACACAGCGTGCTCAGACTCGCCTCTAACAAGATCACGGAGGTGGGTGTTGGGGAACAGCAGACGTGACTTCCTGTCCGCCGTCGGCGTGTCCGGCGGGGCGGGCGCGCTCTTCGCGACCATGGGCGCGCTGGGGCTGGCGCCGTCCGCGGAGGCGTCCGCGAAGGCCGCCTTCGAGCCGCCGGAACCGTCCCACTTCTCGCTCACCGGGCGCTCCGCGAAGAAGGTGGTGATCCTCGGCGCGGGGGTCGCCGGCCTCGCGACGGCGTACGAGCTGGGCAAGGCGGGCTACGACTGCACAATCCTGGAGGCCCTCGACCGGGTCGGCGGGCGGAACTGGACGATCCGCGGCGGCGACCGCCTGACCGAGCTGGACGGCTCCACCCAGGTGGCGCGGTTCCGCGAGGGCGTCTACATGAACGCGGGCCCCGCGCGGCTGGCGCAGTGGATGGTCACCATGGACTACTGCCGCGAACTCGGCGTGGACCTGGAGGTCTTCACCAACTCCAACGCCCAGGCCTACATCTACCACCAGAGCATGCCGGCCCCCGTCCGCTGGCGCACGGCCAAGGCCGACGTGTACGGATACGTCTCGGAGCTGCTGTCACGGGCGACCGACGCCGGCGCGCTGGACGCCGCGCTGACCACGCAGGACAAGGAACGGCTGATCGCCTTCCTGTCGGGGTTCGGGTCGGTGGGCAACAGGGCGAGCGGATTCGCCTACACCGGGGGCTCCCGGCGCGGCTACAGCGTGGACCCGGGCGCGGGCGAGCAGACGGGCACCCCGCTCGGGCCGGTGCCGTCGCTGTCGGAGGTGCTGTCGAGCGGCGTCGGGCAGCGGTTCTCCTTCGAGTTCGGCTACGACCAGGCGATGCTGATGTTCCAGCCGGTCGGCGGCATGGACGCGATCCCGCGGGCCTTCGCCGCCAAGATCGGGCGGCAGCGGATCCGGCTGGGCTCCGTCGTCACCAAGATCACCGACTGGGCGGATGGCGTGGAGGTGGAGTACCGGGACGGCCGTGGGCGTACCCAGAAGATCAGGGCGGATCTGTGCGTCGCCGCGATGCCCCCGCACATCCTCGCCAGGACCCCGCACAACCTGGGCGCGGAGGTCCAGGCCGCCCTTTCCACCCCGAACGTCACCAACTCCGGCAAGATCGGGCTGGAGTACCGCCGCCGCTGGTGGGAGATCGACGAGGACATCTACGGCGGCATCACCAGCACCGACCTCGACCTCGCCACCATCTGGTACCCCTCCCACGGGTACGGCGCCGCCCGCGGCCTGGTCGTCGGCTACTACAACTTCGGCGCCCAGGCCGACGCGTACGCCGCGCTGAAGCACGCCGACCGCGAGCGCCGCGCGGTCGAGCAGGGCATGCGGATCCACGGCGCGAAGTACCGCGACGAGTTGGTGTCGTCGGTGTCCGTCGCCTGGAAGCTTCAGCCGCACATCGAGGGCGCGTGGGTGGGGTGGCCGTCCCGGCAGGGGGCGTACCAGCTGCTCAACAGCCCGGCCGGGCACGTGTACTTCGCGGGTGACTGGCTGAGTCACATGATCGCCTGGCAGTCGGGAGCCCTGGAGTCCGCCCGCAAGGTCGTCACCGAACTCCACCAACGCACCCTCAGCACCGCCTGACGCGGCCCTGTCCTCACATGTCCTGCGGGCGGAGTCAGGAGGCCAGGGAGGCGAGGAGCCCTCGTTCGCGTTCCTCGCTGAGGCCGGCTCGCCTGGCCCGGTCGAGGCCCTGGTCGCGTTCCCAGGCCAGCAGGTCGGCGATCAGCTCGGCGTGGGGACGGTGGCGCAGGCCCGCGGCGCGCGCCGCCTCCCCCGACCGGGCCGACCAGCCCTCCCAGCCGGCTTCGACCAGCCACATCGGCAGCGATTCCGGCCCCATGTACTCGTTGACGCCCTGGTCGAGCAGCCAGGCGGAGTCCGCGCGGACGACCGGCCCCGTGTGGCCGGCGACCGCGCGGCACTGCTCGATCCACTCCCCGAGCGGCAGCACCGGGCCGACCGCGTCGTAGGTGCCGGTGGTCCCGGCCCGCGCGCAGTCGAGCAGCCAGGCCGCCAGGTCCCTGACGTCGATCACCTGCGTGGGCAGGTCCGGGGAGTCCGGGACGAGCATCGGCCCGTACGGGTCGCGCGCCGCGCGTGCCACCCAGTAACCGGAGCGCCCGCTGTGGTCGCCTGGCCCGCCGATGAGCCCGGCCCGCGCGATGAGCAGCCGGTCCCCCACAGCCGCGGCGCAGGCCTGCTCGCAGGCTACCTTCGCCTCGCCGTACAGCTCCCGATCCACCTCGTCGCGATCGGTGGGCGGCAGCAGCGGCGTCGTCTCGTCGGATCCTGGCACGGCGTGGGAGGCGTACGCGTTGCCTGAGGACACGTAGGCCCAGTGGCCCGCCCGCTCCCCCAGGGCCGCCAGCGCGCCGCGGACCATGCCCGGCTGCCACGACACCTCGACGACCGCGTCCCAGTCCTGGTGACGCACCTTCTCGTACGCGTCCGCCGCCCGCCGGTCGGCGGTGACCATGACCGCGCCGTCGGCCGCCTGCCCGCTCTCGCCGCGCGCCAGGCAGGTCACCCTGTCTCCGCGGGCGATCGCCTGCCGCGCCACCTCACGGCCCAGCCAGGCCGTGCCCCCAAGAACGAGAAGATCCATGAACTCACCCAACCAGGGGACCGGCGGGCTCACCAACCGGTGACGGCCGAATCTGCCACAGGCGTAACAGCGCCTTATCATGACAAAACCCGCGCCAGGCCCTTGGCGATCCTCCCCCGCTGGAGAGAGACAGACGTGAGAACCCCCAAGCCCCTCCAGTCCCCCGGACCCGCGCTCGGGACCGCGATACCGTCCGCCACGCCGGGCCACCCGGAGCCCGTCGTGCTCGCGACCACCCAGGAGACCGCGCTCTGGGGCCACTACCCCACCGATCGGGCGCCGGTGCTGACCGTGGACTCCGGGACGGTCGTCAGGATCGATGCCGTCAACCAGGCCGGCGTCTCCGCCGCCGAGGGGCCGGTCGCGTACTTCGAGGCGCTGGGCGTACCGGCGGGCCAGGTGCTGCCCGAACTGGCGGAGATCGCGAAGAACCCCCGACCGGACGGCGCCAGCGGCCACGTCCTCACCGGCCCGATCCACGTGCGGGGCGCCGAGCCGGGAGACGTGCTGGAGATCCGCGTACTGGACGTCTCCCCCCGGGTGCCGTACGGCGTGAACAGCACAGGCCCTGGCAGCGGCGTCTGCGGCGACCTGCTGGACACGGCGTCGACCCGGCTGCTCCGGCTGGACGACACGGGCCGCCACTACGTGTTCGGTCACGGCATCAAGGTGCCGTTCAAGCCGTTCGCCGGCATCATGGCGGTCGCGCCGCCCACGTCGGCCGGCTTCGTCTCCGCGTACCCGCCGGACCGGTGGGGCGGCAACATGGACTTCCGCGACCTGGTCGCCGGCACCACGCTGTACCTGCCGGTATTCCAGCCCGGCGGCGTGTTCTACATCGGCGACACGCACGGCGCGCAGGGCCACGGCGAGGTCGACCAGACCGCGGTCGAGCACTCGATGGCGGTCACCGCGCGGTTCGTCGTCCGCAAGGGCGCGAGCCTGGAGTGGCCGCGCGCGGAGAGCGACGACTACTTCTGGTGCATGGGCATCGACGCCGACCTGGACGTGGCGCTCCAGATCGCCGTCAAGGAGGCGGTCGGCCACCTCGTCGAGGCCGGCGCGGGCAGGCTCACGACCGCCGACGCGTACGCGCTGTGCAGCATCGCGGTCGACTTCGTCGTCGCCGAGGCGGTCGACGGCAACAAGGTCATCGTCGCCTACATCCCCAAATCCCTGCTCGCTACCAGGTGACGGGCCGGCTCGACCCCATCACGGCCGCCGCGCTGATCGGCTCCTTCTTCGGCGCCATCGCCGCCGCCGGCATCGCCGCCTACGAGCGCGGCGGCTCCCCTGAGCAGGTGCTGGCGGCGGGCCGGACGGCCGCCGAGATCGCCGTCTACGGCACGACCGCGATCGACCGGCCCGGCTGACGTCGGGGTTGGAGGTCCAGTTCGGCTACCCGTACATCAGCTGACGATCTGTGTTCACGAACCAGCCGTAGATTCCTCTCCCATGACATTTGATGACATGTCCCTTGTTTCCCGACGCTCCTTGCTCACCGGCGCGTTGTCCGGGGTCGGGATCGCCGCATTGGGCGCGACCACCGCCCAGGCGGCGGCACGGCCGGGCGGGAGAGCGCCGCGCGTGCTGATCGCCACAAATGAGCCGTGGGGCACCTACCACGCGGCGCCCCTGCTGCCCGAAGCCCGGCGCCTGGGGTGGGAGGTCGTGCAGCTGGTGCCCGACCGGTCGCAGGTGAAGCCGGACGATCCGGTCACGGTGGCCACGCCTGACGAGCTCCCGGAGGCCGACCTGCTGGTGGTTACGGGCGCCGGGGACTGGCCCGCCGACTGCGCCGCGCGGTTGCGCCGCCTGCCGCTGGTCGCCGCCTCGCTCGCCTACCAGCTGCCCGAGGAGGCGCCGCGCGCGAAGGAGTTCCGCGGGCGGCTGCGGGCGATCACCGCGTCGTCGCCCGCCGAGGCGAAGGTGTTCGACGACTACCTCGGCACGCGCCGCCCGATCACGGTCGTGGGCACGCCGCAGACCGACGACCTGCCCAGGCACGCCCCGGAGGCGGGCACTGTACTGGTGCTCACCAGCGTGACCAGATCGAGTGACACCGGCGGGTCGGCCCCGGGCACGGAGCTGCTGCTCGCCGCGGCCGAGCGGCTCGCGGCGGACGGCAGGCACATCCTCGTCGGACTGCACCCGCGCGAGGACCGCTCGCTGTGGGAGAAGTACGAGATCAGCGCCGTCCCGTCGGTCCAGGCCTCGGCCCGGGCCGAAGCCGCCATCGGCATCCCCGGCACCGTCTTCCCCATCGTCGCCGCGGTGGGCGTGCCGCTGGTGGGCTGCACGGACCCGAGGTTGCGCATCCCCGACTACCTGCTGAGTGTCTGCACGCACACGATCACTACCGCTGACGACGCGGTGACCGCCGTGGAAACGGCCGAGCCCGTCTCGCGGAAGGTGCTCTACGAGGCGGCCGGCCCGGTGGGCGGCTCCGCCAGGCGCCTGTTCAAGGTGTGGCGGAAGGCCGCCCTCCGGGCCCACGCAGCGGCGTGACGACCGGGCCGGTTCACCATGGTCCGCTGGCGAGCGGGCGATCAGCCGCAGGCGGTCACGTTGTCGACCGACATGTGGTCGCTGTCCGTGTAGGTGATCGAGCCCTGCGGAAGGGACCTGCGTGAGCGGCTCGACCGCACGCGATGGCCTGATCAGCTGCCGAATGACCCTCTAGCGCGCCCGGGTGGTGTAGGAGTGAGCGCCGGCACCTGCCAGCCCGCCGCCGTGGGCGATCAGGTACTCCTCGCGGATCGGCGTGCCCTCCAGCCACGATTCGAGGATCTCTCGGGTGCCGGCGGCGTAGCGGGCCTGGGCCGACAGGGAGGAGCCCGAGATGTGCGGGGTCATGCCGTGGTGCGGCATGCTGCGCCAGGGGTGGTCTGCCGGGGCGGGCTGGGGATACCAGACATCGCCGGCATAGCCGGCGAGCTGCCCGCTCTCCAGGGCGCGGACGATCGCGTCGCGGTCTGCGATCTTGGCGCGGGCGGTGTTGATCAGGTACGCGCCGCGCTTCATCGTGGCGATCAGTTTGTCGTCGAACAGGCCCTCGGTCTGCGGGTGCAGCGGCGCGTTGACGGTCACCACGTCACAGACGGGGACCATGGCGGCGGCGTCCGGATGGAACGTGATGCCAAGTTCCTCCTCGGTCTCGCGCGGCAGGCGGTGCTTGTCGGTGTAGTGCAGGTGCACGTCGAACGGCTTGAGCCGGCGCAGCACGGCCAGCCCGATGCGGCCGGCGGCGACGGTGCCGACATGCATGCCCTCGACGTCATAGGAGCGGGCGACGCTGTCGGCGATGTTCCAGCCGCCGTCCAGCACCGTCTGGTGGCTGGGCAGGTAGTTGCGTACCAGGGAGAGGATCATCATCACGACGTGCTCGGCGACGCTGATGCTGTTGCAGTAGGTGACCTCGGCCACGGTGACGTCGTGGGCGATGGCGGCGTCGAGGTCGACGTGGTCGGAGCCGATGCCGGCGGTGATGGCCAGCTTCAGCTTGGGCGCCCTGGCGATGCGTTCCGCGGTGAGGTAGGCGGGCCAGAACGGCTGGGAGATCACCACGTCGGCGTCGGGCAGCTCGCGGTCGAAGGCCGAGCCGTCGCCGTCCTTGTCGGAGGTGACCACCAGGGTGTGACCGCGCTCTTCCAGGAAGCGACGCAGCCCGAGTTCGCCGGAAACGCTGCCGAGCAGCTGACCGGGGGTGAAGTCGATCGCCTTGGGGCTGGGCAGCGTCTGGCCGCCCGGGTAGCCGGCCAGCTCGGGCAGGCCGTCTCGCGCGTAGGTGGTCGGGTATCCGTTGATTGGGTCGTCGTACAGCACGCACAGCACCTTGGCCATGGTCTCGGCTCCTCGTCGGTAGGGGTGATCCCACTGTCCGCCGACGAATATTCGCAGGTCAAAGCGTTTGTCGCTATCAGCTGATAGGCGGCGTCTATGTCAGGTACTCGCGGGCGAGCCGGTCGAACACCTCGCGCAGGTCGAGATCGCGCGCGATGTCCAGCAGCACCCGCGCCATCATCGGCTCCGGCCCCGTACCGGCCACGACCAGCCCCACCCGCGGCTCTCTTGCGACCCGCTCCAGCCGGACGACCCGCATGCCCTCGGGGACGCCGAACATGTGCAGCCACGCGTGCGCGATCACGCTCGACCAGCGATGGGTCGCGACATGCGCGAACAGGGCCGAGACGGTGTCGGTCTCGATCGCGGGAACGGCCACGGCCCCCGTCTGACGGAAGTTCGCGTCCAGGATGCGCCGGTTGCGCATCTCGGGAGCCAACAGACACAGCGGCAACGCCGCCACCTCCGCCCAGCGCGCCACCCTCCGATCTGCCAGCTCTCCGTCCGAGGGCGTCAGCAGCAGGTAGCGCTCCTCGTACAGCCCATAGGAGCGCACCTCGCCAAGATCCTCCTCATCGTCGAGGTACGTCATCGCCATGTCGATCTCGAACTCGGCCAGCCGCCGGCTGATCTCCCTAGAGGACAGGGACGTCAGCAGGACCCGTACGTGTGGGTACTGCTCGCAGAACGGCGTGGTCAGCAGCGAGGCGGCAGTCAGCGCCGTGGGGATCGCGCCCATGCGCAGCGTGCCCGACAACCCCCCTCGCATCTTCGACAGGTCCTGGCGCAGGGCGTCGGCGTCGGCGAGGATGCGCTGTGCCCACAGCAGCACCCGCTCACCCTCGGGGGTCAGTCCGGCGAACCGCCTGCCCCGCCTCACCAGAGGCACGTCGAGCTCGCGTTCCAGCTTGCGGATCGCCGCCGACAGTGACGGCTGCGAAACGTGACAGGCAGCCGCCGCCCGAGCGAAATGCCGCTCGCGGGCCAGGGCCACCAGATACTCCAACTGGCGTAACAGCACGCCACAGAATGACCCGAGCGCACGTGCCCCGTCCATCCCAGGCTCAGGCCCTCAGCCGCTCCTCGGCGGCTCGGCCTCTAGCCGAGGTCCAGTTCGGAGCGGCCGAACTTGTCCCGCAGGAACCTGCCCTGGTCGCGCAGCGCCTGCTCGTCGCCGCTGTGGATCGCTTCGGCCACCTTGCGCAGCTGGGCGTCGAGCAACGCGAGCTGGGCGAGCAGCTCCTCGTGCGCACTGCGCTCCCGCCCACCGCGGCGGGTGAGGGCATAGCCGCGCGGCAGGTTCGCGTACGCCTCCAGGCTGGCGGGCAGGTAACGGCGGATCGTCTGCGACACCACGTGCAGCTGGTCGGGGGAGGAAGTGAGCTGCTCGGCCCGGTCCAGCACGCCCCTGAGCACCTCGGCCAGTGTGTCCACGGCCGCGTGCACGTCGGCGGGGAACCGCCCGTCGATCCGTTGGAGCAGCGTGTCCAGGTCGGCGCGCAGGGCACGCGTCTCCACCTCGGCGTGAGCGATCGTCAGCCGGACGCGTTCCTGTGGGGCCAGCAGCGCGCCGGCCCCGTACAGCGCGGCCACGACCACCGGCCAGAACGCGCCCGCGAGCCCCAGGAAGTGAGCCACCAGGCCGAGCAGCGCCAGCGAACAGCCGACGATGTTCTTCGTCGAGCCCAGGTAGCGCGGCACGCGTTCACTGATAGCCACGGATCTCCTTGAACACGCCGCTCAACGAGGTCTCGCGGGCGTCGAACACGGCGCCGCCGGTCAGCTCGGCGACCTTGCGCATCTCCTCGGCGTCGCTCTCACCGAACAGCACCACGAACGTCGGCGCCCGCCGCTCCTCCGGCAGCGCCAGATAGCGGGCCTCGAAGGCGGCGAGGTCGGAGCCGTGGGTGTTCTCACCGTCGGTCATGAGCACGATCGAGGTGTAGCGCCCGGACACGACCGGGAGGTCGTAGGCGGTGCCGAGACTGTCGTAGATCGCGGTGCCGCCCTCCGCGCCGAGCCCCTCCGCGAAGCCCTTGATCTCGGCGAGCGCCGGCTCGGGGTCGCGTTCCGGCACGGTGAACGGGACCGGCGTCCCCGGCACGTCGTTGAACGGGATCATCGTGACCGTCTCGCGGTCGCTGAAGCGGGAGAACACGCCGGAGGCGGAAGTGTCGGCGCCGGTCAGGGCGACCAGCGCCTGCCGCAGCGCGTCGATCCGGTCGCCCCGCATCGAGCCGGACGTGTCCAGCACGAACCTGGCCTCGGCCGGGACCCGCGCCCGGTTGAGATAGGTGGCGATCAGCTGGTCCGCGGTGCTGCGCCGGTTCGGGAAGGGCAGCTCGATCAGGTTCCTGCCGCCGAAGCGCGGGTCCTGGGCCACGCCGGGCGTGATCGGCCGCCGGTGGGTGCCGGCCATGATGTCCCGCTGCACGGCCGGTGTGCGCAGCCAGGCGGTGAGCTTGCCGTAGAGGTCCTTCTTGGCCTCGGTGGCGGAGGCGAGCAGCGTGAGCGGGTAGTCGGCGCTGACCACGCCGTCGTCCGGGTAGACGAGCGTGAGCGGTTCGCGCAGGCCCAGCAGGACCGACTCGTAGTTGACCATGCCGTCCACGCGAGGGTCGCGGGCGTAGGCCTCGGCCAGCCAACCCGATGAGCCCGCCGTCAGCCGCTGCGCCGAGAAGAAGTCCTTCAGCCGCGGCGTCACAGACTCGACCTGCTCGGCGCTGAGCGCGCCGTCCGCGTCCGCCAGCGCCGCGGTCACCCCGACGAGGGCGGAGAAGCCGGAGTTGGAGGAGGCGGGATTCGTCATCGCGAAGCTGAACCTCCCGTCCTTGGCCGCCTGCGCGATGTCCGACCACGTGATCGGCCTGCCGGTCCAGCCGAGTTCGCTCGCCTTGGCGGGCTTCAGGCCCAGCACGACCGGAGAAATCATGATTTTGGTCTGGGTGGACAGCCTGGCCCGCGCGCCGTCGATCAGGGACAGGTAGCGGTTGGAGGAGAACCAGATCGCGTCATGCCGGCCGTCGGTGCGGCCGCTCGCGACCTGCTCGGCGCCATCGAGCGTGCCGGTGTAGGTGAGGCGCACCTTGACGCCGGCCTCCGACTCGGCCCGCTGGAGCAGCGGCTCGAGGTCCTTGATCTCGCTGCCCGCCAGCACCCGCAGCACGTCCGGCGCGTCGGCGGGTTCCGCGTCCCGCACGCAGCCCGCCAGGAGGGAGATGAGCAGGAGCAGGAGTACGGCGCGTCTCATCGCGCGCTCTCCTGGGCACGATCCAGGTACGTCTTCGTGTGTCTCAGCTCGGTGGACAGGCTGTCCACGGTGGCCGCCATGCTCTCCACCGCCTGCTCGCGGAACGTGTCGATCGCGTCCATCGTGGCGTAGACGTTGTCGAAAGCCTTGCGCAGCGTGTCCAGGTCCACGGTCGTCGAGGCCGCCTGGTTCTGGATCGCGCCCGCCTGCGTGCGGAGCATCTCGCTGGTGGCCAGGATGAGGTCCCCGGTCGTGGCGTTGAGCGCGGTGATCTGGTCGAGCACCAGCTTCTGGTTCGCCAGCGCCTGCGCGACCGTGACCGCCGTGCGGAGCGCCGCCACCGTGGTCGTGGTGGCGCGGTCCACGCCCTTGCTGAGCTCCAGGTTGTTCCTGCGTACGAGGTCGAGCGCCAAGTAGCCCTGGGCCGACACGGCGAGCTGGGTGAGCAGGTCCTGGTGGCGCTGGCGCACGGTGAACAGGGCATCGGAGCGCAGCGCCGTGGCCCGCTCCTCGTCGGCCGGCGCGATCTGCTCCTCCAGGGCGGCGTCCATGGCCTGGGCCATGACCGCGTACTCCTGCAGCCGGGTCATGACCTCCCACAGGTTCGCCTTCTCGCCCTCGATGGCGGCGTTGTCGCGCAGCAGCTCGTCCTGGCCGGACTTGAGTGCGCGGATGATGTCGTCGATGTGCTTCTGCGCGGAGTGGTACCTGGCGAAGTAGTCGCGCAGCCGGTCGCCGAACGGGATGAGCCCCAGCAGCTTGCGCGGCCCGCTCGCCGCCTGCTTCGGGTCCAGGTCCACGACGGTACGGCGCAGCGCCACCAGCTCGGAGGCGACCCTGCCCTGCGCGTCGGAGCCCTCGCCCCTGGCCGCGTCCAGGGCCGCGACCGGCCGCTTGAGCATGCGGTTGGCCACCTGGGACGCGGACCTGATCTCGGTGTCCCCCATCGAGGAGATGTCGTGCACCTTGCGGGAGAACTCCGGCGAGCGCGCGTCGAGCCCGCTCAGCTCGCCGACGAACTCGTGGGCCTTGGCGGCCAGTTCGGCGGCGCGCTCCTCGGTCATGGGCAGCATGGTGACCGCTGTCTCGGCTGGGACGGGGGTGATCGGCGCGGGCGGCGTGAGCACCAGATCGGACACGTGCGGGATCTCCTTGCTAGGGCCGGGCGGAGTCTATGATGGTGATCAGCTGGTCCAGCCGCTCGTACGTCGGCGGCTCGACGACGTCCACCAGGTCGGCCGCGGCCGGCGCCTTCGTCTTGGCGACGAGGTCGGCGAACGCCTGGGGATCGGTGGTGCGGAAGCCGTACGCGGCCGCCAGAGCCTGCAGCTCCGGGTTCTCGGTGAGCAGCTCGCCGACCCGGGCGCCCGGCTCGGCCAGCGGGACCAGCGTGTGCTTGCTGAGCACGGTCGGCGACGGGTACACCAGCCGCATGTCGGGCTTGATCGCGCCGTTGCCGGCGAAGACGTGCGCGAGATACTGCGCCTCGTAGATCACCAGCATCGGCGTCTTGCCCGCGCCCAGCGCCAGGTAGTCCTCGAACGACGCCTCGCTGGTGGACTCCGAGAAGCCCTGATCGAGTACGGCCGGGGCGACGATCGGGGCGATCCTGCCGATCTGGGTGTCGGAGGTGGGCACATCCTCGCCGTTGGCGACGTAGCCGATGGCCGACAGGTACATGGCGGCGGAGTTGGACGTCCGGATGTCGGTGGTGGTGAGGAGCACCCGCTTGCGAGCCCGGTAAGTCGAATTACCCGGAATTTGGTCCCATCGGGTGCCTTTGGCAACTAAATCCAGATATTTCTTGATATCGAGTGTTTGGTAACCGTCGCCAGAGTCGTGGAGCATGCCCACCTTCGCCAGCAGGTGCGCGATCGGCTCGAACGTGGCCACCGCCATCGGCGAGTAGAACGGCGAGTACGTGGTGGTGGCCCCGCGGTCGCGCTTGATCCGCTCGGCGGCCGGAACGCTGGAGGGGAAGGCGAAGGCGTAGCGGCTCAGGTCGACGTCGGTGATGATCTGCCGTGATCCCGCGGTGTCCACCTCGACCCGCAGTCCGTGCTCGGCGAAGACCGCCTTGACCCGCGGATCGTCGAAGAACGGCTTCTTCTCCGACCCGATGACCCCCCGTACCACGATGGGTTCCGGAGGGTCGTCGGACCCGTTGCCCCAGAGGACCGCCACCACCGCCACCCCGGCGAGAACGACCGCCAGAATGACGCCGATCCACCGCTTCATCGCATCCCTTTTCGTGAATTAACCCCCATGACTGAAATTATGGGATGGCAATTCGGGGCCCGGGCAGGCGAGAAGGCGACCGTACGACAGAATTCATTCTCTGTTCACGGGGACCCTCGTCGCCGCGCCGTGGAGCTGGCCGCCTGTGATCACGAAGCTCGATCCCGGTTCCCTGACGATGTCGCCGGTGGCCGAGTTCGTGATGGTGACATCGGTCAACGTCGCGCTGCCGCGCGCGCCGCCATGGGCCAGGATGCCCGCGCCGTTGTTGGACCTGTCGATGCGGACGTTCGTGACGGCGACGTTCGGCATGTTGCCGCCGCCCGACTTGAACTGGATGCCGTCGTAGGTCGAGTCGGAGATGTCGGTGTCGCGGATGGTCACACCGGTGATGTCCCTGTTCTGCGCGAAGAGGGTGATGGCGCCGAACTTCTGCGCCTCACCCCAGAAGACGCCGCCGCAGCGGTGGAGAGCGTTGCCGGCGATCAGGGTCTGGCCGGAGAAGGCCAGCGGGTCGTGGTCGGTGGCGAGCATGATGCCGGGGTAGTTCATGGTGTCGTAGATCAGGTTGTTCTCGACCGTGTTGTCGTGGCCGCCGTAGATCGCGATGCCGTTCGCCCGCCACGGAAGCTGGATGGTGTTGTTGACGAACTCGTTGTCGTGGGCGATGTCCACCGCCGGGTCCTTCACGAACCTGTTCGCCCAGACGGCCAGGGAGTCGTCGCCGGTGGTACGGAAAGAGGAGTTGAACACGCGCGAGTTCCGCGTGCCGTTGCTGAAGTTGATGCCGTCGGCGTACGTGTTCCGGATGCGCATGCCGCTGAACTCCAGCCCGTCAGCCGGTCCCCACAACTCGGGGATGTTGTCGTAGTCGCGGCCGACCCAGACGCCCACGTTGGCGTGCTCGATCCACACGTTGGTGATCTTCGTGTGCTCGCCGAACCGTCCGTTCAGCCCGACCCCGCCCTCGGCTCCGCCGGGGCCGCCGCGGATGCGTCCTGAGCCGAAGATGGCCAGGTCGGAGATCTGGACGTTGTCGTCGATGTCGAAGCCGAAGTTGCCTTCGTGCGGGTGATTGATGCCGCCCGTCGCCAGATGCGGCTCGGTCAGGGTGTAGAGCTGGGAGTGCCACATGCCCGCGCCGCGGATCGTGACGTCGCTGATGCCGACCTGGTTGTACTGGCCGCGGTTCAGCGGATCGTCGGTGAGGATCTTCTTCTCCTGCCGCCACTGGCCCGGCGGGATCCACACGCAGCCGATGACGCCGTTCTGGTCGTCCGTGACCGCCCGCTGGATGGCGCCCGTGTCATCGTTTCCGTCGTTGGGTACGGCGCCGTAGTCGGTGATGGAGGTGCATCCGGCCGGCTTGGCGGCCGCGGGCGCCACCTGCTCCAGGTCGATCAGGTCGACGATGTAGAAGGCGGCGGTGTCGCCGGCGTCACGCTGCAACCGGAACCTGGTGCCGACCGGGTACGAGCGTGACAGCAGCGCGTGTGCCTCGTCGAACAACCTCCGGGCGTCGGCCTGCGGGGTGTTGGTCAACGCTTCCGGATCGTCGCTGGTGCCGTACAGCCAGCTGTGACGGGACGAGAGAGTGAGCTTCTGCGTGAAGGTCCCGTTGACGTACAGGCTGATCGTGGCCTCGATGCCGCCGCCGCCCGGCGCGTCGGGGATCGAGTTGCGCACCACGATCGAGTTGGCGGGGTTGACCGAGGCGAACTCGACGTACTGGCCGGTGCTTTCGAGCCTGACCGACTTCCTGCCCGAGGACTCGGTCGCGAAGTTGGTGTGCCCGAATGTGCGTAGCGGATCAGCCTGCAGCAGAGTGCCCTGGTAGGCGGCGGATTCGGCCTCGTACTCGACGTACGGCACCGAGGCGCCGCGGCCGACGGCGATCGTCTGCGAGAGCGTGTTGTTGCTCTCGTCGGTCTCCGCGACGGTGCCGGTCGCGTCGGCGGTGGCGATGATGGTGGCGCCTCCGCTGGTGGCGGTCCAGCCGCCGGTGACGGCCACGTTGGCGGTCGCGCCCGCGGCGATCGGCGCCGTCCCGGTGTCGAGCGTGGTGCCGCCCACCGCCACCCGGGTGACCGTGGCGGCGCCGGCCGCGCTGGTTCCGCGGTTCCGCACGGCCACGGTGAACGTGACCCGCGCTCCGACGGCGGGGTTCGGCGGAGTGGCGCTGACGCTGAGGACCTGCAGGTCGGGCCCCGGGGCTTCGGCGACCACCAAGGACGTGGGCGCGGTGAAGGCGTTGTTGGCCTCGTTCTGCTCGATGACCTTGTCGTCCTCGTCCGCCTTGGCCGAGAGCTGGTACGTGCCGGCCTGCCTGGTCCCGATGCCGGCGGACACGGTGGTTGACGCACCCGCGGCCAGGGCGCCCACCGCGGCGGTACCGACCTGGGTGGTGCCGGCGTAGAAGGTGACGGACGTGGCGGCCGAACCCGCGGTGCCGGCGTTCTTGACCGTGCCCGACAGCGTGATCGCGCTCGTCGCGGTGGGCGAGGCGGGTGTCCAGGTGAGGTTCGTGACGGTGAGGTCGGGGTTGGGCGACGGGGTGCCGAAGACCTGGAACTCGGCGATCTGGCCGCCCGGGGCGCCGGTGTTGGCCGTGATCTGCAGCCGTACCTCGGCCGCCGCGCCCGTCACCGGGATGGTCACCGTGTTGCCCGTCGCCGGGTCGAAGGTGTGGACGGCCTGCGGGACGAGAGTGGTGAATCCGCTCGCGCTCTGCTCGCGGCCGAGCACCTGGATGGTCTGCGTACGCCTGGCCCAGACCGGGTCGGGGTTCAGCTTGAGTGTGATCGAGGACAGGTCGGCGTTCCCGCCGAGCCGCACGGTGAGCGTGCCCGGGTTGGCGGCGCTCTCCCAGTACGTCTGGACGTTGTCGTCATTGGCGTTGGCGGCCACGTAGGTCTGGGTGTGGGAGGAGGCGGTCATGGCCTGGCCCAGAGCCAGGTTCGTACCGCCGCCGGGGTTGTCCGGTGCGCTGCCCCATGCCTCGAACTCCGAGAGCTGGCCCGCCGGCCAGCCGGAGTTGGCGATGATCAGCAGCCGGACGTACCGCGTGGTCGTTGGGGTGAAGGTGATGGTGGCCGTGGGGTTGAAGGTGTGGGTGGCCGAGCCGGCGATGGTGGTGAAGGCGGAGCCGTTCGTGCCGCCCTGGACGGTCAGCGTCTGCGTACGGCCCGGCCACCCGGAGGGCAGCTTGAGCACCAGCTTGTTCACGCGGGCGGCGGCGCCCAGATCGACCTGGACCCACTGCGGGAAGGCGTTGTTCGCCGACTCCCAGTAGGTGGCCTGGTTGCCGTCGGTCACGTTGGCGGCGCGGTAGACGTCGGCGAAGCCGCTGGCCGTGGCGGTCTTGCCGGCGGCGAGGTCGGTGTCGGCCGCGGCCTGTGCGGGCGGCGCGACGAGGACTCCGATGAGTAACGTAAGGGCGGCTAACAGTGCTCTCATGGGGGTGGCCCTTCGGGTAAGGCGGATGGCCGAACCATAAGATGTCGAGCAGATAGCCGCAATATTTCGACGATATTGCGCAAAGAAATAACTTAGGGATCCTCATGTGTTGGGGTTCTTCGCCCTGCGTGCACCTCTGAACTGGCCAGGCAGCGCGTTGTGGTGGCATGCAAGGCGCGACGTCGAGCGCGCGCAAGAAGCCGCAACTCTTGCGCTCGGCGGTGACTCATCTTGCGCAAGGGGGTTTGTGTGCCGCTCCAGGGATTCGAACCCTGAACCTCCGCCTCCTGAAGACGGCGCCTCTGCCTGTTGGGCCAGAGCGGCTGGGCCCCGGGCCTGGCCGGCGTGAGCCGTGCCCGGGGCGGGGCCGGGTCCGGCCGGGGGGCGCCATTCCCACCGGCCAGGCCGTGGCCCGCGGCCCTTTCCTTTCAGGGCCGTCGTCCGAGTGGCAGGATTCGAACCTGCGCTGCTCCTGCACCCAAGGCAGGCGGGCTGACCAAACTGCCCCACACCCGGTCGTGAATGAAACAAGCCGCCTCGGAACAAGGCCCGAGACGGCTTTCCTGGAAATCCGTCGATGGATTATCCGGAAAGCCACCGCCGCAGCTCAGAGCGGGTCGCAGGCGGTCGTGAGATGCTCAGGTAGGGCACTTCGCCGCCTTTCTTCTCGTCGCTGGACGATGTCCACGGTAAACCGGAGGCCGGCGTATGCGCCACCTGTTTATTTGGCGGGCCAGGTCGCGCCGACGCGGGTTTCCGGCGATTCGACGCGGAATCGGGGCAGCGACTCCGGGTGGTTGTCCCGTACGTAGTCGACGAGGAATTCGCGTACGTCGCATTTGAGGTCCCACGCGGACGGCGAGTCGGCCGCGCTCATGAGGGCGCGCAGCTCCACCAGCCCGTTCGGGAGCACGTCGGTGACCTGCAGCACCCAGTCCTTCTGGTCCCACAGCGGGTTGCCCTGCAGGAACTCGTACAGCGCGTGGCGCAGTTTCGCCACGGGCACGGACCAGTCGACGCGCAGGAACACGACGGCGAGCACCCGGCTGCCGTGCCGGGTCCAGTTCTCGAACGGGGTCTGGGTGAAGTAGGAGACGGGCAGGACGAGGCGGCGCTCGTCCCAGAGGCGCAGGACGACGTACGTCAGGGTCAGCTCCTCGATCCGGCCCCACTCGTCCTCGACCACGATCACGTCCTCGAGGCGCAGCGCGTCGCTGAAGGCGAGCTGGAGCCCGGCGAGCATGTTGCCGATGGTCGGCTGGGCGGCGATGCCGACGACCGCGCCGGCGATGCCCGCCGAGGCGAGCAGGCCGGCGCCGAGCGCCCGCACCTGCTCGAAGGAGAAGAGCATCGCGCCGAACGCGATCACGATGATGACCGCGACGGCGATCCGGCGGACCAGTGTGATCTGCGTCATGATCCGCCGGGCCCGGCGGTTGCGCTCGCCCTCGACGAGCACCAGCCGATCGAGTATGACGTCCGTCAGCGCGTACGCGGCCTCGACGATCAGCCAGGTGACCGCGATGATCGTGGCCAGGCCGAGCACCCGCTCCACCGACGCCGCGACGCCGCGCTCGGCCGGGGAGGGGCCGAACATCCCCGGCCCGAACACGACGTTGAAGGCGACCACGGCGGCCACCGCGAACGCGGGCCACGTGCAGCGCTCCACCAGATGCCGGGCGAGCGCGAACTTGCGCCCGACCCTGCCCAGCACCCGCCGGCCCAGCTCGACCAGGAGGATCGACCCGATCACCGAGATCACAAGGATCGGCCAGTCTGCTGGAGACTGCACGCTTATGCCCCCAAATGTCTAGAACGTCTCGTCAAAGGTCACGTTGCCCCCAACCGCCACTTGGTAAGCCGAAACCCGCCGTTCGAAGAAATTGGCCAGTTCTTGCACATCCTGCAACTCCATGAACGCGAACGGGTTCGCGGAGCCGTACCTCCTGGGCATGCCCAGCCTGGTCAGCCGCTGGTCGGCGACGTACTCGAGGTACTCGCGCATCTGCGCGACGCCCATGCCGGGCATGCCGTCGCCGCACAGGTCGGCGGCGAAGGCCAGCTCGGCGGCGACGGCCTCCTCCAGCATCTCGGTCACCTGCGCGCGCAGTTCGTCGTCGAACAGCTCGGGCTCCTCGGCCCGGACCGTGTCGACCACGCTGAAGGCGAACTCCATGTGCATGGACTCATCCCTGAACACCCAGTTCGTCCCGGTGGCCAGGCCACCGAGCAGGCCCCGGGAGCGGAACCAGTAGACGTACGCGAAAGCGCCGTAGAAGAACAGGCCCTCGATGCAGGCGGCGAAGCAGATGAGATTCAGCAGGAACCGGCGGCGCTCCTGCGCGCTCTCCAGCCGCCGCAACTCCTCGATCGAGTCGATCCACTTGAAGCAGAACTCCGCCTTGTCCCGGATCGAGGGGATGTGCTCGATCGCGGCGAACGCCTTGACCCGCTCGTCTGGATCCGGCAGGTACGTGTCGAGCAACGTCAGGTAGAACTGCACGTGCACGGCCTCCTCGAACAGTTGCCTGCTGAGGTAGAGCCGCGCCTCGGGGGCGTTGACGTGCTGGTAGAGGTTGAGCACCAGGTTGTTGGCCACGATGGAGTCGCCGGTGGCGAAGAACGCGACCAGCCGGTTGATCAGGTGCCGCTCCTGCGGCGTCATCCTGGCCAGGTCGGCGAGGTCGTTGTGCAGGTCCACCTCCTCGACCGTCCACGTGTTGCGGATGGCCGCGCGGTAACGGTCGTAGAACTCGGGATAGCGCATGGGACGCAGGGTGAGGTCCATGCCGGGGTCGAGCAGCATGAGTCGTCCTCCTTGGTGGGCGGGCTGAGTGGCGGGGGTTACTGGCAGGCTTCGCAGATCTCGGGGTTCTCCAGCGAGCAGGCCACCGCCTCCGCCGCGGCGGGCGCGGCGAGCGTGGTCTGGGCGATCCTGGTGGCCGGGCGTGAGCGCAGGTAGTACGTCGTCTTCAGGCCGCGCTTCCACGCGTACGCGTACATCGAGGAGAGCTTGCCGATCGTCGGCGCGGCCATGAAGAGGTTGAGCGACTGGGACTGGTCGATGTACGGCTGCCGCGCGGCGGCCAGGTCGATCAGCGCCTTCTGCGGCAGCTCCCACGCCGTGCGGTAGAGCGCCTTGAGATCGTCGGGGATGCCGGGAACGTCCTGCACCGACCCGTCGGCCCGCTTGATGTCGTCGCGCACCTGCCGGGTCCACGACCCGCGCGCCTGCAGGTCGGCCACCAGATAGCGGTTGACCTGCAGAAACTCGCCCGACAGCGTCTCGCGTTTGAACACGTTGGACACCTGCGGCTCGATGCACTCGTAACACCCGGCGATGGACGCGATCGTGGCGGTCGGCGCGATGGCGATCATGAGCGAGTTCCGCAGGCCGGTCGTGGCGATCCTGTCCCGCAGCGCCTCCCAGCGCGGCGTGCCGGCGACGTAGTGGTCGGGGTGCAGCACTCCCCCGGCCGCGCGCGTGTCGGCGTACGACGGGTGCCGGCCGCGCTCCACCGCCAGGTCGGCCGAGGTGTCGTAGGCGGCCAGCGCGATCTCCTCGGCGATGCGCGTGGACAGCTCCAGCGCGCGCGGCGAGTCGAACGGCAGGCGCAGCGTGAAGAACACGTCGGCCAGGCCCATCACGCCGAGCCCGATCGGCCGCCACCGCTTGTTCGCAGCCTCGGCCTCTGGCGTCGGGTAGAAGCCGAGGTCGATGGTCCGGTCCAGGAAGCGCACGGCCGTGCGCACGGTCCCGCGCAGCCGCTCCCAGTCGACGTCCCCGCCCGTGATGTGGGCGGCCAGGTTGACGGAGCCGAGGTTGCAGACGGCGGTCTCGGCGTCGCTGGTGACCTCGAGGATCTCGGTGCAGAGGTTGGACAGGTGGATGACGTTCTCGGGGCGGGCGGTCTGGTTGGAGGTGCGGTTGGCTGCGTCCTTGAACGTCATCCAGCCGTTGCCGGTCTGGGCCAGCGTGCGCATCATCCGGCCGTACAGGACCCGCGCGGGGAGCTGCCTGACGTACCGCCCGGCGGCCTCGTGGGCGCGGTACGCCGCCGTGAACGCCTCGCCGTACAGGTCGGTGAGGTCGGGCACCTCCTTCGGGTCGAACAGGGACCAGACCTCGTCCGCCTCCACCCGCCGCATGAACTCGTCCGGCACCCAGTTCGCCAGGTTGAGGTTGTGGGTGCGGCGCGCGTCCTCGCCGGTGTTGTCGCGCAGTTCCAGGAACTCCTCGACGTCGGCGTGCCACGTCTCCAGGTAGACGCAGGCAGCGCCCTTGCGCCGCCCGCCCTGGTTGACCGCCGCGACCGACGAGTCGAGCGTGCGCAGCCACGGAACGATGCCGTTGGAGTGGCCGTTCGTGCCCCGGATGAGCGAGCCCCTGGAGCGCACCCGTGTCCAGGAGATGCCGATGCCACCGGCGTACTTCGACAGCCTGGCCACCTGGCCGTACCTGTCGTAGATGCCCTCCAGCTCGTCGCGCGGCGAGTCGAGCAGGAAGCACGAGGACAGCTGCGGGCGGCGCGCGCCCGCGTTGAACAGCGTGGGCGAGCTCGGCAGGTAGGACAGCGTGGACATCAGCGCGTACAGCTCCGCCGCCTCGGCGACCGACTCCGACAAACCGCAGGCCACGCGCAGGAAGAAGTGCTGCGGCCGCTCCAGCACCGCCCGCGTCTCGGGGTGTCGCAGCAGGTAGCGGTCGTAGACCGTGCGCAAGCCGAAATACTCGAACCGGCCGTCGGCCTCGTCCGAGATCAACGCGTCCAGTTCGGCGGCGTGCGCGGCGACGAACTCCGCCAGGCCGTCCTGGATCAACCCGGCCGCGTGGGTGGCCGTGATCGACTCGGAGAACGACCTCACCCCGTGCGCGGCCGCCTCGCCGGCGATCTCCTCGGACAGCAGCCGGGCGGCGACCCTGGAGTTGGCCGGGTCGGCGATCACCCGGGCGGCGGCCTCCTCGATGGCCAGGCGCCGCTCTGCCGGGCCGGCCTCAACGATCTGCGTCACGTGCTCTCTCTCCTCGCGAGCTCATCCCCGTGAGGGCGCGCGAGAGCACGGCGGCATGGGGGAACCCCCGGCCACCTCGCTCCCGGCCCTCCCTCGAGGCCATGGACACTTTTCGCCGGGCACGAGGCCCGGCGCCGCCGGCAGGTCTTCGGGCTCGCGGGCGTGTCGATCGTTCCTACTGGCCGTCGCTTCCCAGATCGCTCCAGTGCACAATGACGGCGGTCGTTCCCGCTCACCGCTGCGGGGCAGCCCCGGAATCACACCGGGTTCCCTTTTGCTCCGCCTCCGGAGAGGCGAACCAGCGACGTCCAGGATCCTACATCTAGTGGCCGTTCCTGCAACCGACCCAGCATGTTGTGGATCGGGTGGTGTCGATCAGCCCGAGATCCCGCAGCACGGCACGCGTGCGCTCGGCCTCCGAGCCGAGCCACGTCCCGAAGTCGTCGCCGCTGAGCGGAGCGGAAATCCACCCCGCCGCGCGGCAGGCCGCCCGCCAGCCGGGCGAGGCGGTCACCTCCTCGCACATGCGGATGGCCGATTCGCGACCTTCGTCCGTCATGTCGATGGGTCCGAAGGCCGCGACCCAGTCCGAGAAGTCCACGCGTACGCCGCACTCCAGCAGCGTCGGCACGTCTTCCAGGTCGGGGATCCTGGCGGCCGAGGACACCGCCAGCACCCTGACCCGGCCGGAGCCGATGCCGGTGCGCCAGTCGGTGAACAGTCCCGCGGCCGCCGCGGCCTTGCCGCCCAGCAGCGCCACGCCGGCCTCGCCGCTGCTGGGGTAGCCGGTGTAGTCGACCTGCCTGGTGTCGGCCCCGAGGCCCTTGGCGATCAGGCCGAACAGCAGATGGTCGGGCTCGCCCTGCGGCCCGCCGGCCAGCGGCGTGCGGCCGGGCTGGGCGAGCAGTTGGGCGCCGAAGTCGTCGAAGCTCTTGAAGGGTGAGCCGGCCGGCACCACGACGACCTCCACGTCACCGATCAGCCTGGACAGCGGGGTCGCGGCGTTGAACAGAGACTGACCGTTGTTCAGCTGGGCCGCGGCCAGCTCGGGCAGCCCGGTCACCGTGATCGGCCGGCCCCCGCCGGTCCGGTATCCGGCCGCGCGGGCGGCGTCGGCGAACGCCTGAGCGACGTCGGCCCACCGGGGTCCGCCCGGGTTGATCGCGTACTCCGTACGGATGACGGTCGTGCCGCCGGTGACCCGTTCCGTACCGCAACCGGCCAGGAACCCGGCCATGCCCAGGCTCCACGCGAAGAACCCCCGACGGTGCATGCGCCCTCCCCCGAGCTTGGCGAGTGCCCCGATCACCTATGGTTATTGACAATTCACTCGCCGTTACACATCAGGACCATGCTCGCGCAGTACGGGATGGCTCAACCATTTTTCAGGGCTTTTTACCGACTCCGGCCATCAGCGACGACGGCAACGACCAGTCGCCCACCAGCTTGGGGCGGTCCGGACGCCAGTCGACGGCCTGGATCAGCCCGGGCGGCTCCAGCGGGAAGTCGCCGAAGAACGCGCGGATCTCGGCGGGGGTGCGGTCGGCGCCGCCACCGGACGAGCCCCTGCCCCTGGGCCGCTCCTCGCCCTCCGCCCGGCCCATCGACGTGAGGTGGGTGATCACCAGGTGGCTGCCCGGCGCCACCCGATCGCGCATCACCGCCACCGCCCGCCCCGGCTCCGCGGACTCGGGCACGAAGTGCAGGATCGACACCAGCAGCACGCCGACCGGCTCGTCCAGGTCGAGGAACCGGCCGGCCTGGTCCAGCACGCCGGCCGGATCGAGCAGGTCCGCCTCGACGAACACGGCCCTGCTCGAACGTCCGAGCAGGGCCGTGGCGTGGGCGGCGACGATGGGGTCGTGATCGACGTAGACGACCCGGGCCGCGGGTGCGACCTCGTGCGCGCTGCCCTGGGTCGGCAGCCCGCTGCCCAGGTCGAGAAACTGGCGGACCCCCGCGGCGGCCACGTAGCGCACGGCACGCTGGAGGAACGCCCGGTTGGCGCGGGCCAGCGGTACCGCCTCCGGGATCAGCTCAGCGAGCTGATCGATGGCCTGGCGGTCGACCGCGAAGTTGTCCTTCCCGCCGAGCATGTAGTCGTACATGCGTGCGGGATGGGGCCGCAGTTGGTCGAACTTCCGCACATCTCTGAATTTATGCCGTCAGCGGCCGAATAACACTACCCTGAGGTGATTGTGGCTAATTTGGCTGCTGGTTATTCGACAGTAACGCTCTTGGCAAGGTTGCGTGGCTTGTCCACATCGCGGCCGAGCGCCACGGCGGCATGGTACGCCAGCAGCTGGAGCGGGATCGTGAGCAGGATCGGGTCCAGCTCGATCTCGTTCTTGGGGATCACGATCACGTCGTCGGCCAGCTTGGCGGCGGGCTCGCGGTGGCCCACCATGAGCACCTGGCCACCCCGGGCCCGGATCTCGCCGAGCGTGGTGAGGTTCTTGTCGAGCAGCTCGTCGTCGGGCACGATCGCGACCGTCGGCATGTCGGGGCCGATCAGCGCGAGCGGGCCGTGCTTGAGCTCACTGGCCGGGTACGCCTCCGCGTGGACGTACGAGATCTCCTTGAGCTTCTGCGCGCCCTCGCGGGCCACCGGGTAGCCGCGGACGCGGCCGACGAACATCATGCCCGGGTGCTTGGCGTACTTCTGCGCCAGCTCGGCGATCTTGTCGCCCTGGGCGAGGATCTCCTCGATCTGGCCGGGCAGCCTGCGCAGGCCGTCCACGACGCGCCGCCCGTCGGCGGGCGACAGGTCGCGCACCCGGCCGAGGTGCAGCGCGAGCAGCGCGAACGCCAGCGACGTCGAGGTGAACGCCTTGGTCGATGCGACCGACACCTCGGGGCCCGCGTGCAGGTAGATGCCGCCGTCCACCTCGCGGGCGATGGCGCTGCCGACGGCGTTGACGATGCCGATGACCCGGCCGCCCTTGCGCTTCAACTCCTGTACGGCGGCGAGCGTGTCGTACGTCTCCCCCGACTGGCTGATCGCGACGTAGAGCGTGTTGGGGTCGACGACCGGATTGCGGTAGCGGAACTCGCTGGCCGGCTCGGCGTCCGCCGGGATGCGGGCCAGCTCCTCGATGAGCTGCGCCCCGATCTGCCCGGAGTAGTAGGCGGACCCGCAACCGATGATCTTCACCCGCCGGAACGAGCGCGTCTCGCGGGCGTCCATGTTGAGCCCGCCCAGGTGCGCGACGTGGAAGCGCTCGTCGAGCCGGCCGCTCATGGTGCGGGTGATCGTCTCTGGCTGCTCGGAGATCTCCTTGAGCAGGTAGTGCTCGTAGCCGCCGGTGTCGTAGTGGCCGGCGTCCCAGTCGACGGTCAGCGGCTCCTTGGCCGTCTCGCGCGCGTCGCTGGCGAAGGTGTGGAAGCCGTCGGCCTTGAGCACGGCCAGCTCGCCGTCCTCCAGGTGTACGACCTGGCGCGTGTAGCGGACCAGGGCGGCCACGTCGGACGCGGCGAACATCTCCTTCTCGCCGATGCCGAGCACGATCGGGCTGCCGTTGCGCGCCACGACCACCTCGCCGGGCCGCTCGGCGTCGATGACCGCGATGCCGTACGTGCCGACGACGAGCTTGAGCGTCTTCCTGACCGCCTCCTCCAGGGTGTCGTTCTCGTCGGCGGCGCGGGCGATCAGGTGGGCGAGCACCTCGGTGTCGGTCTCCGAGGCGAAGGCGACGCCGTCGGCCACCAGCTTGGCGCGCAGCTCGCCGGCGTTCTCGATGATGCCGTTGTGCACGACCGCGATGCGCTGGTCGGCGGACAGGTGCGGGTGGGCGTTCTCGTCACTGGGCACGCCGTGCGTGGCCCAGCGGGTGTGACCGATGCCGAGGTTGCCCTTGAACCGCACCGGCACCACCTTGGCCAGGTCGGCCACCCTGCCCTTGACCTTGCGTAGCTTCAGCCCCCTGTTGGACACCACGACCCCGGCCGAGTCGTAGCCCCGGTATTCAAGCCGTTGCAGCCCTTCCAGCAGGATGGGCGCCGCGTCCTTGGGGCCGACGTAGGCCACGATTCCGCACATCGAGGTCTCCTTCTTGACTTATCCGTAAACGATCCTGCGGAGCTGCCGCAGGGACAGCTCTGGCGCCGCTACCGGGCGACCGCGTAATTCGGCGGCGATCCTGGGGAAGATCTCGTCGTTGGTGTGGCCGCGCGACTTCAGCTCCCCGTGACGGCGCCGGACGAACTCCTCGACCGGCTCGGAGAAGTACGCCACCACGTCGGCGACGACGCGGGCCGCCTCGCCTGGACCGAGCGGGCTCGTCCTGGTGAGGTGGGCGATGAGATCTTCGTAGGGATGCCGCGGCGTGGACACAGACGAGGACCCTACGGCTCTGGAACGAGACACCACAACATCCTGCCCGATATCGGGCAGGAATTAACTCTATAACGCTTCTGATCATCGGAACGTTCGTGCCGGGCTTCGCGGCCTCCGAGGCGAACGGGCACTTCTCGCGGGAATCCAACGAGACCTGATCACGCCGGGCCGCCGACTGGGCCGGGTCTGGCGCCCGATGACTGGGATGCCGAATTCGCCGCTGATCTCGCTGATCACATGCGTATCATCCGACCCGTCTGACACATCCCTTTCTGGGAACAGTTACGGTGAGTAGTCATCTCGTGACATTCCTGGGGAGATGTTCATGCAACTCTTGCTCGCCGCCCTCCTGACCGCGGGCACGCTGTCCGCCCCCGCCGAACCCACCGTCCTCCCGGCACGGGACGCCTCGGGGTGGCGGACCGACCTCGCCGGCAGCGGGCGGTCGGAGCGGCAGGCCGAGTTCGCCGGCGCGGCTCGCGAGTACGGGGTGCCGGAGAGCGTGCTGCTCGGCGTCGCGTACCTGGAGTCACGCTGGGACGCGAACGGCGGGCGGCCGAGCACGGCGGGCGGCTACGGGCCGATGCACCTGGTGGACACGATCCCCGCCGAGGCCCAGGTGGCCGGGATCGGCGACATGATCGGTGATGCCCGTGGCGACGACGCCCGCCCGATGACCGTCCCGCGGGGGGCAAGCCCCCCG
>NZ_JADOGI010000410.1 GCF_015645445.1 Nonomuraea cypriaca
GCCCCGTCCCGGCGAGCCCGCCCACCCCGAACATGGTCAGCAGCAGCCCGTACCCGACCTCGGACAGGCCGAGCCGCTGGCGCGCGTACAGCACGAAGACGGAGAACGCGGCGCCGAACATGACGTTGGCGAGCCCCATGCTGACCGTGAGCGTACGCATCAGGGGGTGGCGCCACAGCCACCGCAGCCCGGCCGTGATCTCGGCGCGCAACCCGGCGCCACCGCCTTCGCGCGGCGGCGCAGGGACCGGCCGGATGGTCGCCACCAGCGCGGCGGCCACCGCGAACGACACCGCGTCCACCCCGAACGGCAACGCCGCCGCGACTGCGAACAGCGCCGCGCCGACCGGTTTGGCGAGGAACTGGTTGACCAGCGTGAACGTCGCCATCAGCCGCGCGTTCGCCGAGGCCAGCCGCTCGGCGGGCACGATCGCGGGCAGGATGGCCGCCGAGGCCGTGTCGGCCAGCGTCTCCCCCACGCCAAGCAGGAAGAACGCCAGATAGATGAGCGGAATCCCGGCGACGCCTGTCGCCACCGAGACGGCCAGCGCACCGAGCACCAGGGCGCGCAGCAGGTTGACCGCGACGATGAGCATGCGGCGGTCGAGCCGGTCCACGTACGCGCCGCTGACCAGCGCGAACAGCAGCCAGGGAAGTTGCTGAGCGAACACGGCGCCGGCCACCGGCGCCGGGTCGGAGGTCAGCGAGGCGACCAGCAGCGGGCCGGCCGCCATGGTGATGCCGTCACCGATGTTGGACACCGCGGAAGCGGTCCACAGCTTGCAGAAGTCCGCGCCGAGGCGCGCGGACATGGAGGCACGCAAAAGAGCTCCTCGAGGGAGTGAGAAGGGGTCATCGACGTGAGGACCGCTTCAGGCGAGGAGCATCGACCACCGGTACGAACCCGGCGGCGACCGGCTAGATCGTGAGACGCCTTCGCCTCGAAGCGGCGACAGTGACCTTGCCGATGCGCATAAGAAACCTCCATCAATCGCGTTGGCAACCGGCGACATTATCGGCCATGCGCGGGCGACGGAGATACAGGATTTTCCACCCGCACCGCCCCGCAACCGAGCCTGGTCCACCGGGAAGTGGGCACCACCCGCAGAGCGCCCCAGCCTCGGAATGGCACCGCCCGCGGAAAGACCGTCGAGTCAATCGAGACGCGACCGACGGCCAAGGTGAACTGGGCCACGCGGGCCAGGCAACCAAGGCAACGGCCAGCTAACGGGGCGACCAGACCCTGGATGGCGGCCCGGCTCGCGGGGCGATCAGAGCACGATCCGGGGGCGGCCGGGCGGGGATGGAGTGCGCTGCCCTGGGCGTCGTTCAGGATGCCGGGATGCTGACCATGGTTGTGTGGCGTTGGCGGAGGGCACGGGTCGCGAAGAGCAGGAGCACGGCCCAGACCAGGCAGTACCCGCCGAACACCGCGCCCCCGCGATCGGTGATCAGCGCTCCGCCGAGCATCCCCACCCCGCCGACCGCGGCCACGGCCGTGCGGGCCCAATGCGCGGCCAGCACCACCAGGTACGGCCACCGCCCCGTGAACCGGAACAGTCCGGCCAGCACGATTCCCATGACCAGCACCCCGGATCCGGCGTTGGCCCACTGAGCCCACGCCACCTCACCCGGCCCGTAGGCCAGGTAGCTGTCCGGCGAGACCCGCGGGCCGCCGGTGACGCCGAGTCGCTCGTCGAGGGCGTACATGACCTTCGACGCCACGTACAGTCCCGTCCAGCCGATGGCCACGTTCGCGATTCTCATGGCACCGAGCGTGCCCGTCACCGCCACCCTTCCGGCTCCCCCGTTTAGGGGAATTACGGCGCTCGGGCTCCCCCGTGAGAGCTGTGCCGACGGCGAACACGACGCCTGCCCCGCCTCACCGCGCGGTAGCTTGCCGACCATGGTGACAGTCGGCGGCGTCAAGATCGCGTACGACGAGGCTGGGCCGCGGGAGCCGGCGGGCACCGTGGTGCTGCTGCACGCCGGAGTGGCCGATCGGCGCATGTGGGAGCACCAGTTCCGGGCGCTGGCGGAGCGCTACCGGGTGATCCGCTACGACCGTCGGGGGGAGGGCGAGTCCGGCGACGCGGCGGGCGAGGTGTGCCACCACGAGGACCTGCTGGCCGCGCTCGACGCCCTGCGCGTCGAGCGGGCGGTGCTGGCCGGCTCCTCGATGGGCGGCGCGTACGCCGTCGAGGCCACCCTCGCCGCGCCGTCCCGGGTCGCCGGCCTCGCCCTCATCTGCTCCGGCCTGGCGGGTCACCAGTGGCCGGCGGAGATGCTGCGGCAGGCTCGCGAACGCGTGCACGTCTCGGTGCCGCCCGACCGTCTGGCACGCTACCGCCGCGGCGACGCCGGCGACGTGGAACCGGCGGACGTACGCGCGATGGCGGCGGCCCACACGCTGTGGCAGGTCGCCGGCCCGGATCGGGGGCGTGACGCGCTCTCCGACCAGGTGTGGGAGGCGGCGGTGGAGATGTGCCGCCTGGTCTTCGAACGCGACTGGACCGGCCCCAGGTCCACCGAACGCCACCTGACCCCGCCGGCCGCCGCCCGGCTGGCCGAGATCACCGTCCCGACGCTGGTGATCAACGGCCTGTCGGACGTTCCGGGCATCCAGGAGGTCTCCGCGCTGCTCGCGACCGGCATCCCAGGCGCCCGCCGCCTCGACCTTCCAGAGACCGGCCACCTACCGCCCCTGGAGCGCCCAGCAGAGGTGACGTCAGCCCTGACCGACTTCCTCGCCACCGCCCTCCCCTAACCTCGACTGACTCGCTTGCCCGGAAGTTGAGCCGGCCGCGGGCCCTGCCCGACCTCCTGGTGACCACCGCCCCCTGACCCCCGTCGGCTCGCTTTGGCTCCCGGGAAGTTGAGCCGGCCGCGGGGCCCTGCCCGACCCTCCTGGCCGCCGCGCTCCATTGACCCCGCCGGCTCGCTTGGCTCCCAGGAGCTTGAGGTGCCCGGCCCTCTACTGACGCCCCGCCGGCTCCTGCCCAGCTCGGGGAACCGAAGGTGCAGTGGGCGTCGCCATCCGCTGACGGCCCGGTCGCTGCCGGCTAACCCGGGAGGTCTGTCGCGTCCGAGGGGAGGCGGATCGGGTGGGTGGTGTGCTCGGCCACAAGGCCGCTGATCGCGGTGGTCAGCAGGTCTCTGTGTTCTTCGGGCAGTTCGCCCATCAGCGCTTCCAGCCGCTCCGTCACTCCCTCGTGAGCCAGCACCGCGACCCGGGCGCCGTCGCACGTCAGGGCGATCCGGCAGGCCCGCCGGTCGCGGGAGTCGCGGCAGCGGGCCACCAGGCCGCGCTTCTCGGCCCGGTCCACGAGGCCGGTCAGGCTCGACTTCTCCAGGTGCAGCGAACGCGTCAGCTCGGTCATCCCGACCGGACCGCGCATGAGCAGGCAGAGCAACTGGGCCTGCTGCGGTGTCAGATCGTGCTCCCGGCTGACCTCGGCGAAGACCTGCTGCACCAGATGCGCCAGGCGTACGAGCGCGTCCGTGAGCGGCAGAACCGGCTCTTTCGTCGTGACCACGAAACCCAGTCTAGTTGACAGTCGTTCGCGAGACGAACTAATTTGCTTCGCATAGCAACTGTTCGTACAGCCAACCAATATCACCGCCAGTCAGGCCGCAACCGGCCGAACCCTCGTACCAGGAGCAGAACCGAATGCCCGACTACGGCCACGACCTGCTGTTCAGCGCCAACATCGGGCCGGACGCCGCGCACCCGGACACCGTCGTGGCTCTCGCCCAGCTCGCCGAGCGCGCCGGACTCGACCTCGTCACCTTCCAGGACCACCCGTACCAGCCGGCCCTCCTCGACACGTGGACGCTGCTGAGTTACGTCGCCGCGGCCACCGAACGCATCCGGCTGGCGGGCGACGTACACCCGCTGCCGCTGCGGCCCCCCGCGATGCTGGCCCAGGCCGCCGCCAGCCTCGACCTCCTCAGCGGCGGCCGCTTCGAGCTCGCACTCGGCACCGGCGGCTACTGGGACGCCATCGCCGGCATGGGCGCCCCGCGCCTCACCCCCGGCCAGGCCGTGGACGCGCTCGAGGAGGGCATCGAGATCATCCGCGCCGCGTGGGACACCGACGCCCCGGGCCCGGTACGCGTCCACGGCAGGCACCACCACGTCGACGGCGCCCAGCGCGGCCCGCGACCCGCCCACGACATCGGCATCTGGCTGGGCGCGTACAAGCCGCGCATGCTGCGCCTCACCGGCCGGCTCGCGGACGGCTGGCTGCCCTCGCTCCCCCGCTACCAGTCGTTCGCCGAGATCGGCGACGGGAACGCCGTCATCGACGAGGCCGCCGCCGAGGCGGGCCGCGCGCCGGGCGACATCCGCCGCCTGCTCAACCTCGGCACGGAGCTGCCGCCCGCCCAGCTCGCCGAACTCGCCCTCGCGCACGGCGTCAGCGTCTTCATCCTCATGACCGGCGACCCGCGGCAGATCCAGCGGTTCGCCATGGAGACGGCCCCGGCCGTACGCGAACTCGTTCATGCGGAACGCGCACCGGCCGCGCATCAGGCCGGCCCACCCCAAGCCGGCGCGGCGAGCGGCGGTGCGCCGGCCGTCGTTCCGACCCCGGACGACGGGGTGCGCCGCACCGACGCCGGCTTGTGGGACGAGAGCACCC
>NZ_JADOGI010000411.1 GCF_015645445.1 Nonomuraea cypriaca
GTCCGGGGTGGTGTTCATGTGGTCAGAAGGGGTGGGGGTTGGGGGCGTGGTCATGAGTCCTCGCGGCATGCGCGGTAGAAGTCGCGCCAGTCCGAGCGTTCCCTGACCACCGTCTCCAGGTATTCGCGCCACACCACCCGATCCGACACCGGTTCCTGCACCACCGCGCCGACGATTCCGGCGGCCACGTCGGAGGGACGCAGGACGCCGTCGCCGAAGTGGGCGGCCAGCGCGATGCCGTTGGTGAGGACCGAGATGGCCTCGGCCGTGGACAGGGTGCCGCTGGGCGACTTGACCTTGGTGCGGCCGTCCTCGGTGACGCCCATGCGCAGCTCACGGAACACCGTCACCACCCGCCGGATCTCGGTCAGCCCGGTCGTGGTCTCGGGCAGTTCGAGCGCGTGGCCGAGCTGGGTGACGCGGCGGGAGACGATGTCCACCTCCTCCTCGGCGGTGGCAGGGACGGGCAGCACCACGGTGTTGAAGCGGCGGCGCAGCGCGCTGGACAGCTCGTTGACGCCCCGGTCGCGGTCGTTGGCCGTGGCGATGACGTTGAAGCCGCGGGTGGCCTGCACCTCGCGGTTGAGCTCGGGGATCGGCAGCGTCTTCTCCGACAGCACGGTGATCAGCGCGTCCTGCACGTCGGACGGCATGCGGGTCAGCTCCTCGACGCGGGCGACCCGGCCCTCGGCCATCGCGCGCATCACGGGCGACGGGGTCAGCGCCTCGAACGAGGGGCCTTCTGCGAGCAGCCTGGCGTAGTTCCAGCCGTACCTGACGGCCTCCTCCGCGGTGCCGGCGGTGCCCTGGACGAGCAGGGTCGAGTCGCCGCTGATGGCGGCGGCGAGGTGCTCGGACAACCAGGTCTTGGCGGTGCCCGGCACGCCGAGCAGCAGCAGCGCGCGGTCGGTCGCGAGGGTGGCGACGGCGACCTCCACGATGCGGCGCGCGCCGACGTACTTGGGGCTGATGCGGTCACCGTCGCCCAGGATGTACGTGGTCACGGCCCACGGCGACAACTTCCATCCCGGCGGCCTGGGACGGTCGTCGTCCTTGGCCAGGAGGTCGAGCTCGTCGGCGTACTGGTCTTCCGCGTGCGGGCGCAGAACGGTCATGAGGTCTCCGGTTCCGGGGTGTGGTTCATCGGGGGTCCAGCTCCCTGTACATCTCGGCGCGGAAGCGCAGCAGCGCGGCCACCTGCTGGATGGACTCCACCGGCGAGTAACTCTCGGCCAGCGGGAACAGCGCCGGGTCGATGTGCTCGCCGGCGAGCTTGACCAGCTCGCCGAGGTTCCACGGTTGCGTGGTGGCCACTTTCACGATCTTGCGCAGGACGGCCGTGGCCAGGCCCTCGCGCCAGTGGGACGACACGCCGCCGAGCACCATGATGAGCTGGCTGTCGAGGTCGTGCTCGCGGACGAACCGGGCGGCGAGCTCCTGCTGCTCGTCGGGCGGCAGCGACTCCAGGAGGTCGGCGATCGGGTCCCACCCGAACATCGCCCGCGCCCACTCCGGGTCCCTCTGCAGTACGGCGGCGCGCACCCAGGCGGCCTTCACCTCGGCGTCCCAATCGGGGATCCGCAGCGCGAGCAGCCGGTCGGGCGGGTGGCCCCAGATCGTCAGCGGGGCGCGGGCGATGACCTGCTGCAGCCACCAGGCCCGCTCGCCGATGCCGCGGGGCGGTTTGGGGCGGACGCCGTCGCGTTCCATCGCCTTGTCGCACTCCTTGGGGGCTTCGACGGCGATGACGTTTCCCGTGACGGCCACGCAGGCCCTGGCCCGCTCGGCCATCCGCAGGGACAGGCGCGACCCGGGGAGGCGGGTGAGGAGGTTGGCGGCGGCCTGGCGCACCTCTCTGCGCCGGTCGTCCAGCGCCGCCTCGAGGAACGGCTCGTCGTCCATGCTGAGCCCCTCGGCCAGCACCTCGGCGAACTCGGCCCGGTCGTCCGGCGTCTCGCTCTCCCACGTGCTCTCCAGCAGCCGCCTGCCCGCGGCGGGGTCGGCCGCCCTGAGTGCGCGCAGGTGCGCCCGCCGGTCGGCGGCTCCGCCCAGCTCCCACGTCTCGCCCGTCGGCTCCTCCAGGAGGTAGTCCCAGGCGGGGTTGAGCCCGGCCAGCCACCGGCCGCGCTGCCCGGCCAGCACGCCGAGATGCACCCGGATCGACCGGTCGCGCCTGCCCTTCTCCAGCAGCTCGGGCAGCACGTAGGGGGGCACCCGGCGGCCGGTCCCCGCCGCCGCGGCCAGCCATTCTGGCAGCAGCCGCTCGTGCTCGCCGCCCATGATGCGCGTCAGCCGCTCGGCCGCGCGCCTGCTCACCGCGTCGCGCCCCTCCTCGGGGGCGACCTCGGCGGGCGCGCCCTCGTCGTGCGGACGCTGCCCGGCCCGCCGCCGCACCACCTCCACGGCTGCGGTCTCAAGCAGATCGCCTCGGTACGGCCTGCGCCCGGTCCCCACGAGCGCCGTCGACGCCAACTCCTCCCACCCCATCACCGGGCCGATCAGGGGGCCGGTCGCAGCGCCGGTCGCTGAGCCGGTGGCAGAACCAGTCGCTGGGCCGGGCACAGGGCCGATCGCAGAACCAGTCGCTGGGTCGATCACCAGGCCGGGCACGGGACCGGTCGCAGGATCTGTCACAGGATCACCGCCGTTCCATCGTCGTCCCAGGCCGTCAGAGGACGCACGCCGCGCGGTGTCCACTCGGTCGCCACCGTGACCGGCCGGCCGCCGGAGACGGCGATCAGCCGCCACGGGTCGCGGGCCCTGGGATGCAGCGGCAGCCCGCCCAGCGCGGCCTGCCCTGGCACCACCCCGGCCAGCACGAGCGGCCACGACTCGGTCCAGGGATCCTCGCCCAGCGCCCGCGCCACCTCGTCGAGCGCCTCCTCCACCGCCACACCCGGCGGCGCGGCGGAAACCCCGTCCGGCCTGTCGTGCCGGATCGCGACCAGGGCGCGCAGCGGGGCGGCGCCCGGGTAGTAGGCCAGTTCGGCGTCGATCGTCGTGCCCGTGACCAGGGAGGCGTCCAAGGGCTGGCCCTGCGGGGCGAACGAGAGGACGAGCGCGGCCCGCCCGGTGCGGCGTCCCCTGAGCCAGACGCGCCGCGCCGTCAGCCGATCCTCCTCCTCGTCCCGCCGGCCCAGCACGTCCCAGAGGTCGCGCACCGCCGGCCCCGACAGCACCTCTTCACGGGTGACAGGAAAGCCCGCCCGGATCAGCACGGTCCTGGCCAGCGGCCCGGGCAGCTCGGCCCGCCGCCGGTAGGCGACGGCGAGGAGGTTGATCAGCGCGTATTCCTCCAGGAGCCGCCCCGGCCAGCCGTCCTCCGCGCGCACCCGGCCCAGCCGGGAGACGACGCCGGCGACCGCGGGGGCCTGGGCGTCGATGAGGCGCTTGGCCAGGCCGTCCCAGTCGTGCCCCGCTGCCCCCGCCAGCCCTTGGCGCACCTGATCCGCCAGCCACCGCTCCAGCTCGGCCAGCCCGGCGGCGACACGTGTGTGGCGGACGGACTCCCCGTCAGGGGCGGCAGGCTCGCCGGATCCGGCTCTGGTGCGCGCGGTCTCGATCTTCGCCGCCGACTTGGCGGCCCGCTCGGCCCGCCCTTCCAGCCACTCCATCACCCACTGCGGCGCCGCCTCATGAACGGGCACGCCGTCGGCGGACCACATGAGCATCAGCCCGAGCGCGTGCTTGCACGGGAACTTCCTGCTGGGACAACTGCACCGATAAGCGGGCTCGCCGAGGTCGACGCAGGCCAGGTAGGGCTTGGCCCCGCTGCCCTTGCACTCGCCGAAGAGCACGCCGTCCGTCGTGCCGCGCAACGACCATTTCGCCGCCGCCGCCACACCCTGAGCCGCCTTCTGCGACGACGCGTCGGGGGCGAGGGCGAGCACCTGATCACGGCTCCACCGTTCGATCACCTGCCGCAGACTAGCCACCCCGACCGACATTTCGCACCGAAAGGAAAAGGCGCCCAAAAGGCAGTGCCCCGGGAACGGAAGCCGAGGCGGGCTCTGAGGGCGTCAGCGCGGGAACGGAAGCCAGGGCGCGCCCTGAGGGGTCAGCCTTGGAACGGAAGCCAGGGCGGACCCTGAGGGGTCAGCTCGCGGTCACCTCCGCGGCGGACAGGTACGAGCCGCCGAGCGCCCGGCTGCCTTCGAGCCGGACGTAACGGGCGTCCACCGTCGTGAACGTGGCCGTCTTGAGCCGCGCGTCTCCGGCCCACGAACCGGCCGCGACCTCCGTGAAGGTCTGCCCGTCGGCGCTCACGTACACCTTGTAGTCCAGGATGGTGCCGTTGAGGTTGCCGTCGAAGCGCGGCTGGTACTCCACCTTGCCGACCTGCTTGACCTCACCCAGGTTGAGCGTGAGGGACTGCGGGAGCGGGGTTGGCGGCGCGTACTCCGAATGCCAGTACGTCGCGATGTCGCCGTCCACCGCGCGCTCCGGATCGAAGCCGGCATGGAAGCTCGTGGCGTACACCTTGGGCTCGGTGCACGTCTCCGTGACGGTCACCGGCACCTCGGTGGTCTCGTCGCCGACCCGCACCGTCAGCCGGTGCTCGCCCGGGGGCGTGTCCCTGGGCGCGGTGACCTTGACGAAGGTGGTGGCGCCCTGGCGGGCGGGGACGTCGAGGG
>NZ_JADOGI010000412.1 GCF_015645445.1 Nonomuraea cypriaca
GGGCCGGGGTGCCGATGACGCGGTGGATCCAGGCGTCCGGGTCCGTGATCTCCTGGGGCGTGGGCAGCGTCTCAGGCGAGGTCCACACCTTGTTGAAGCCGTCGATGCCCACCTGGTCGACCACCTTGCGGACGAACGCCGAGCCCTCCGCGTACTGCTTCATCTTGATCTCGATGCCCAGCAGGCGCCGGACCGTGCGGTCGACGCGGGAGCCGCCCTCGCGGCGCTGGGCGAACTTGGCGCGGATCTCCGCGACGGACGGCACCACGGAGGGGCCGACCGCGTCCATGACGTAGTCGCCGTGGCCCTCCACGAGGGTCATCACGGCGGTCAGCCGGTCGAGGATCTCCTTCTGGCCCGGGGACTGGATGGCGTCGATGAGGTTGCCCTCGCCGCCGCGCACCACGTCGGCCACCGTGTCGGCGGCGTTGCGGAGGCGTTCGAGGAGGGTGGGCAGGTCGAGGTCCGAAGCGAGCAGGAACTCGGTCATCTGGGAGCGGACGTATTCGCGCAGCCACGGCACGCCCGTGAACTGGACGCGGTGGGTCTCCTCGTGGAGGCAGACCCACAGGCGGAAGTCGTGGGGGTCGACGCCCATCTCGCGCTCGGCGTAGACGATGTTGGGGGCGACGAGGGTCAGGCGGCCGATCGGCTCCTGGCCCGTGGGGTCGGGCGGAAGGAAGAGCTCGTACTGGCCGAGCACCCGGGATGCGAGGAAGGCCAGGACCGCCCCGACCTCGACGCCCGTGATGCGGGAGCCCACCGCGCTGACGATGGCGGGCGGCGGGTTGGCGCCGCCGCTCATGCGCTGCGTCAGCGGCTCCAGCACTACGCGGAAGCCCTCGACGTTGGCCTTGATCCAGCCGGGCCTGTCGACGATGGTCGCGGGTTGCGGCGCGGTCTCCGTGTGGATCTTCGTGAACTCGCGCACGTGGCCCTCGGCCTCGCGTGACAGGGTGCGGAGCTCGGTGACGGCCTGCCTGGCCTCCTCCCGGCTCACCTGAGGACCGGGGCGCACCAGGCGCGCGCCGGTCGAGACGGCCAGATCCCAGTCGATCACCTGCATACCGTCCACCGTACGTGCTTCGCGGTCAACCCGCGAAGGAGCACCGGGTACGGACGCGGGATCGCGATTAAAAAGATTTCAGCGACTCTCCGGCGATCAGCGAAGACGGTCGGGACCACCGATCAGAACCACGATCAGGATGGCGATCAGAACGCGATCGGGATGGCGGTCAGGAACGCGCGACGATGGCCGCGAGCCGGTCGAGCACGGGCTCGGCGTTGACCGGTACGCGATCCGCCATGAAGGCGAACGTCACCAGCCGCCCGTCCTTGGTCGTCGACAGCCCCGCCAGCGTGTTGACGTTGTTGAGCGTGCCGGTCTTGGCGCGTACGAGCCCCACCTCGCCCTTGCTGTCGCCAGAGGTGAAGCGCTTGCCGTTGCCCAGTGTGCCCGAGAAGCCGGCGATCGGCATGCCGGAGGCGATGGCGTGGAGTTCGGGGTGGTTCGGGGAGCCGGCCATGGCGATGATCCTGGCCAGGACGTTGGGGGTGATGCGGTTGCGGGTGGACAGGCCGCTGCCGTCGGACAGGGCGACGCCCTGCGTGATCCCGAGCCGCTGGAGCACCGCGACGACCGCCTTCGCGCCCCCGGCGAACGACGCCTCCTGCCCCTCCTTGATGGCGACGTGCCTGAGCAGGGCCTCGGCGAAGTCGTTGTCGCTTTCCGTGAGCGTGTGCTCCACCAGGGCGTAGATCGGCGCGGAGTCCACCCGGCCCAGCTCGGCGGCCCCCGCGGGCGCCTTGGCCGCGCGTACGGACTTGGCCACGGACAGGCCCTGCTTGGCCAGCAGCTTGGCGAAGGCGTCTGCGGCGTACTGGGGCGGGTTGTCCACGCGGGGGTAGTTGTGCCTGGGGTCCTGCCGGCCTTCGTCCATGGCCAGGGCGTAGATCGGCGCCACGTTGCCCTCGGGGTCGATGTAGTTGGGCTTCCAGCCAGGGGCGATCGGCGAACCGACGAAGAGGGACGTGTCGTACGACAGGGTGACCTTCTTGATCCCCTGGGACTTGAGCGTGGCGGCGGTGCGGGACGCGAGCGTGGCGAGGCCGGCCTGCTTGGGGAAGGACGGCTTCGCGGAGGGGCCGGCGAGCAGCAGGTCGCCGCCGCCCACGAGGATCACGGTGCCGGGCTTCGCCCCCTGGACCGTTCTGGTGGACAGGCGGGTGTCTGGGCCGAGCGAGGCCAGGGCGGCGGCGCAGACGGCGATCTTCGTGGTGGAGGCGGGCGTGACCGCGGTGTCCGCTTCGGCGGCGAAGATCTGCTCGCCGGTGGTCGCGTCGATCACGGCCGCGCCGACCCTGCCACCCAGCGCTTTGTCACCCAGGGCACTGGTGAGCTGCCGCGTCAAAGTAGTCTTAGTCGGGAGAGGTCCGTCTCCTGCCTTCGCCGAAAGCTGGGCCAGCACAGGCCCCGAGGTGACCACGGGGACGGGGGGTGACGCCGTCGGCTTGGCCGGTGCGGGCTGCCTCGTCAACGCGCCCAGGCTGAAGCCGGTGGTCATCGCGTAAACGCCGATGACGATCGTCACGGCCTGGAGCACGACGAGAGTGGTCAGTATCACCCACCGGTCGTGCCGCGCCACGTCGCCTGTCCTCTCTCCTGTGTTCGTTTACGAGACATTAACGCTCAGCCGGGGCTCCCGGGGATCTGAGCGCGACAGAGTACGCCGAACCCTGTCAGGGGAGGCGGCCTCGACGCATGAGAAAGGACCGCGGTGGAGTTCGACGTTGTCGTTGAGATTCCCAAGGGACAACGGAACAAGTACGAGGTGGACCACGAGACCGGGAAGATCAGGCTGGACCGGCTCCTGTTCACCTCGACCCAGTACCCCGCCGACTACGGCTTCATCGAGCACACCCTCGGTGAGGACGGCGACCCGCTCGACGCCCTGGTGTTGCTGCAGGAGCCGACGTTCCCCGGCTGTTACATCACGTGCCGGGCGGTGGGGATGTTCCGGATGACCGATGAGAAGGGCGGTGACGACAAGGTCCTCTGCGTGCCTTCCACCGATCCGCGGATGCACCACATCCAGGACATCCATCACGTGTCGGAGTTCGACCGGCTGGAGATCCAGCACTTCTTCGAGGTCTACAAGGACCTGGAGCCCGGCAAGTCCGTCGAGGGCGCCAACTGGGTGGGGCGCATCGAGGCCGAGGCCGAGATCGAGCGCTCCTTCCGGCGGGCGCAGACCGAGGGACGTCATCAGCACTGATCCGATCACTGGGGCCTGGTGGCGCCCACCAGGTCCCCACGCCAGATGGGAGCGACCCGCACCACGTCGCCGGTCTGCGGCGCGTGCACCATCTGGCCGCGGCCGACGTAGATCCCGACGTGGTGGATGGTCCCTGGGTCGGCGCTGATGTGGCCGAAGAACACCAGGTCACCGCGGCGTAGCTGGTCCAGGGGCACGTGCGGCCCCGAGGTCCACTGGGTGCCCGTCCAGTGGTCCAGCCGGACGCCCACCCGTTCCCAGGCGCGCATCGTCAGCCCGGAGCAGTCGTACGTCGCCGGGCCGTCGGCCGCCCACACGTACGGCTTGCCGAGCTGGCTGAGCGCCCAGTTCGCGGCGACGTCGCCCACGGTGGAGCCGCCCACCAGCCCGGCCAGGGACACCGCCCGCCGCGCGGCCAGCAACTGGGCCCGGCTGCGGGCGGCGTTCACCCGGCGCCTGAGCGTCTCCGTACGCGCTCGCAGGCCCTTCGTCTCCCGTCGCTGCGCGGCCACGGCCGCCCGCGCGTCGATCTTCGCCTGCCTGGCGCGCTCCGCGGCGGCCTTCTGGGCCGCGTAGGCGTTGTCGGCCTGGATCCGCAGGATGTCCGCGACCTCCTGGGCGTCGCGCATCCTGCGCAGGATCGCGGCCCGCTCGCCGCCCAGCTGCCCGAGGATCCCCGCCCGGTGCAGCAACCCGTCGGCGCCGCCCCTGTCCATGATCATGCCGACGACCGGATCCATCACCACCGCGCCGCCGTAGCTCTCGGCGGCAAGCAGCGCGACGTCCCGCCTGGCCAGCTCCACCTCGGCGTCGGCCGCCGTCAGGCGGGCCCTGGCCTGCTCGTGCGCCTGCTCGGCGTGCCGCAGGCGGACCACCTCGCCGTTGTACGCCTCCACCAGGCGTTCCACCTCGTCCGCCAGCCGATCCAGCCGCGACTGTGCATGGGCCAGCTTCGCGTTCACGGTCGCCAGCTTCTTCGAGCGTTCCCGCACGGTATGCCGGGCCCTGTCCACCTCACTGTCCACCTCGCCGGAGGATGGGCGGCGGGGATCGGCCTCGGCCGGCGGGCACAAGGTGGCGATCAGGCAGCCGACCAGCAGGAACGCCCGGAATGCGCGCATAAATCCCCCTGGGAACAGTGGTCACTTTGTGCACACGGTTCCCGGGACTTCACTCACATAAGGTCATCCGCAGGTCAGGGGTGTTCGATAGGACGTCAGCCGCTGCCCGTGGGGCTCATCGGGGGCGCCTGGGTCGGCGTGGGAGGCGTCGTGTTCGGCGGTGGGGTGGTCGGGG
>NZ_JADOGI010000413.1 GCF_015645445.1 Nonomuraea cypriaca
GTCCCCGCGCCACCGCCTCCCCCGGCCGGACCATGCGCCCCACCGCCGCTCCGTGCCCGGTGCACCCGCCCGCCACTCCTCCCGGCCGGACGTCCGCTCGGATCGCGGACGCCGCGCGGGAGGCCATCTCGGCCGGCCATCCCTCAGCCGCCGGCCTGCTGTCCCTCGCCGAGTTCCTGAAGGTGTCGCCCTACCGGCTCAGCCGGGCGTTCACCCGTGAGCTCGGCGTCTCGCTCACCCACTACCGCAACCGCGTGCGCGTGGGCCGGGCACTCGACCGGCTGGAGGAGGGCGAGCCGAGCCTGGCCACGCTCGCCGCCGATCTGGGGTTCGCCGACCAGGCCCACCTGACCCGGACGATCCGCAGCCACGTGGGCCACACCCCCACGGCCCTGCGCCGCCTGCTGATCTCCCCAGATCCATGACCGGCTGGATTTTCGCCCGCTCGTCACCATAAGCTCCCCAAATGCGCGATCTAGGTGAGGACCCCCGGCCGGCCCGGGGTGCGGTACGTGAGATCCATTCCCTCCGTGGGCCCGCCACCCTGGCCTACTCCCCCGACCTCGACGGCCTCGCCGATCCGGGCGAGATCGTCTGGGCGTGGGTGCCGTACGAGGAGGACCCGGACCGTGGCAAGGACCGGCCCCTGCTGATCGTGGGCCGCACCGGGCGCAGGCTCCTCGGCATGATGCTGTCCAGCAAGGGCGATGACGACCCTGACTGGCTGGAGCTGGGGGCGTGGGGCCGTGACGGCCGGGTCTCGTACGTACGGATGGACCGCGTCTTCGTGCTGGACGAGGACGACATCCGCCGCGAGGGCGCGGTGCTCGACGGCGACCGCTTCGCCCGGGTCGCGGCCAGGCTCATGAAGACGTACGGCTGGGGCGCCCGCTAGCCGGATCTTCGGTCACACCGCGACGACCAGGGCGTACGGGCGGTCGGCGGGGAAGGCCCAGACGTGCTTGCCCGCCGGGATCACCATCGCCGGCGGCGCGTCCAGTCCCAGCGAGATCACCCGGAAGGCGGCGCCCGCGGCCCTGGCCAGCGTGAACAGGTCGCGCCCGGCGCCCACCAGCACGCCGTTCGCGCAGACCAGGAACGGCACAGGTCCCGCGGGCGCGCCCATGTACCGCCCCGGTTCGCCCGACCAGGTGGACACGCGCAGCAACCCGCCTTCCACGCTGATCCACAGGAAGCCGGCGCACACCGCCAAGCCGCCGCGCGGGCCCGTGCCGAGGTCGACCTCCCTCGGGCCGCCGCGCAGCAAGGTGTCGTGTTTCGACGTCCACCACAGGCGTTCGCCCTCCACGGCGCAGCGGTCCAGGCCGGGTAACTCCACCGGCGGCCCCAGGCGGCCGGGCGCGGCCAGACGGCAGGCCCGGTCGTCGCCGACGGCCCAGATCTCTCCGCCACCCGCCATCGCCCGGCCGTCGAACCGTACGCCGGCGATCGGCTCTCCAGCCGAGCCGAACCAGTAGACGCGGTCGCCCGCGGTGCCCGCCACCGTTCCCGCCAAGGTCCCAGCGGACGGCTTCCCCGCGAACGTCCTCGGCACCATCACGGTCTCCGGCAACGTTCCCGGCACCCCGGCCGTACCGGCCACCGTCCCCGGCACCGCGGCGAGAGATCGCAGCCCCGGCACCCATCCGGCGGCCCGGCCCGCCCCCGCCTCGCCGGAGCGCCCGGCCGCGGCGTCCGTGCGTGACGTCCTCCCGGCCTCCGACTGCCCGGCTCCAGGCGGGGCGGCGGGTCCTGGACGTGTGCGTGGGAGGCGGGTGTCACTCTCGGGGTTCAGTGGCATGCCTGACGCCGTGTGGACCAGCACCTCGCCGCCCGCCGCGCACCAGACGGTGGTCCCGTCGGACGCGGCGACCCGCACGGGGAGGGGCAGGTCGATCCTGGTGACGGCGGCGTCCATGCGCCGACCATAACCGTCCGGACCCGGCACGCCCATGCCCCCGAGAAGGCCGTGTGGGAGTATCCGCTTGGCAAGGCCGCCATCCCCGTATCAGGCGAGGTCAGCACTGCTGGAATCATGGGGTTCATGCGTGTTGTGGTGATCGGAAGCGGCATCGTCGGAGCCGGCGCGGCCTACTACCTGAGCGGGCGCGGCGCGAGCGTGACCGTCGTGGACAGCCACCGCCCCGGCGCGGCGACGCGCGCGGGCGCCGGCATCGTCTGCCCGTGGGTGGACCACCCGGAGGACGATGACTGGTACCGCCTCACCCGCGAGGGCGCCCGCCACTACCCGGGACTGGTGGAGGAGTTGGGCGAGGACATCGGGTACGCGAAGGTGGGCGCCCTCCTGGTGGCCGAGGACCCGGTGGACCTGGAGCCGGTACGCGCCCTGCTGCGCCGCCGACATCCCGCCGCGCCGGAGATGGGGGACGTCGTCGACGTGGACACCCCGTCGGAGCTGTTCCCGCCGCTGTCCGACGAACTGAGCGCGATCCTGGTGCCGGGCGCGGCCCGCGTGGAGGGTAGCGCCGTACGCGACGCGCTCCTGCGTGCCGCCGTCCGCCAGGGCGCCGAGGTGCGTACGGGCACCGCGACCCTGGCACCGGACGGCCAGGTCCTCATCCGGCCCAAGCACGGCGAACCACCCCTCCGGGAGATCGTCCATGAACCCAGGGAAGGCGGGGAGGCCGTGGAGTCCACGGCGGCAGCCGGCGGCCGGCCCGCCGCCGTGGGACCGCAGGACTCCTGGCGCCAGGCGGCCCCGCTCGCTCCAGCCGCCACCGCGCCGGCGGCGACCACGGAAGCACCCTCGTACACCGGCGAGGGCCGGCCGATCGACGCCGACATGGTGATCGTCGCCGCCGGGGCGTGGACCGGCGAGGTGTGCCGGCCGCTGGGGGTGGAGTTGCCGGTGTTCCCCCGGCGTGGCCAGATCCTGCACGCCACGCTGGAGGGCGTCGACACGGCGTGGTGGCCGATCATCCTGCCCCGGCTGGGCCCGTACCTGCTCGGCTTCCCCGACTCCCGCGTCGTGGTGGGGGCGACGGTCGAGGACGTGGGGTTCGCGCCGCGGGTCACCATGGGGGGTCTTGAGGAGGTGATCGAGGCGGGGCTGCGGGTGGCGCCTGGGCTGTTCGGGGCGACGGTGGCGGAGACCAGGGTGGGGCTGCGCCCGGTCTACGCCCCCGGCCCCGCCCTCATCGGCCCGCTGACCGGCCGGGTCGTGGTGGCTACGGGGTTGAGCGCGTACGGGCTGACGGCGGGCCCGTACACCGGCGAAATCGCCGCCGCCCTCGCCCTCGGCGAGGAACCACCCATCGACATCACTCCGTACGCCCCCGCCACCGTCTGACCAACCACCGTCCGACCAACCACCGTCTGACCAACCACCGTCCGACCAACCACCGTCCGACCCACGACCGTCCGGCCCCACCCCGGCTTCTGACCGGGGCCCTCGTTCACGTGCCCACGAGTGCGGGGCGGTCGTTGTCCCTGTCCCCGATTCACGACCGCTTGCCGAGGCGGTGCAGCGCGGCGCCGGCGGTGGCGGCCCAGTGCGGGGCCCCGGCTCGTTCCGCGATGGCCCGCGCGTGCCGGTAGTGACCCGCGGCCTGGTCGTATCGCCCAAGGGCGGCGGACAGGTCGCCGAGGTGCTGTGCCGTAGGGCCGAAGGTGAGCAGTCCGCTGCCCGCACCGGCGAGTTCATCGGCCGCGGGCAGCAGTCGGGCGTACAGGCGTTCCATCGCCGTCAGGTCCCCAGCCCGGATCGCGACCATGGCGTGCAGGCAGGTCCGAACCTCGAGGAGCAGGTCCCCCGGTGATTCCGGAATGGCGTGCGCCTCGCCGGCGAGCGGGAGCGGTGAGGAACCAGGTTCCAGGGGCACCTCGCCGGCGTGCGTCAGGCGGGAGGAGTCGCAGACGGCGAGTACCTGGTCGGTGAACGGGAGCCGGGAGGAACCGGGGGGTGTCTCGCCGCCGAACGGGCCGGGGTCGGCGAGCAGGGGGCGGGACCAGCGCTCGTACGGGCCCCAGTCGGCGTCCGGTGACGCGATGCCGACGGAGAGCAGGGCGAGGGGCAGGATTCCCTCCTCCAGGCCGGGCATCCCTATGCCGGTGAGCCGGGCGGCGGCCGTGCGGTAGGCGGTGCGCGCCTCGTCCCGCCGGCCCGTGACGGCGAGCCGGAGCGCGGCGTACCAGGTGGTGAACACGCCCACCAGGGGCAGGCCGTAACGTTCGGCGAGGCGGTCGGCGGCGGCGGCGTGCCGGTCCGCGGTCGCGAGGTCGGCGAGCGCAGCGCCCGCCTGGATGAGGATCAGGTGCCCCAGCACCTCGAACGTCACCAGCCCCTCATGCCGGGCGGCCAGATCGAGCAGTTCCTCGCCGATCCCGGCCCGCTCGGCGGCGAGCCCCGCCCGGTGGAAGGTCTGCATGTAGCGGCCGTTGAGCGCGTACGCCAGCAGCGCCGGGTCCCCCATGCGGCGGGCGATCGCCTCCGCTTCCCGCGCCGCCTGGTCACCTCGGCGCCCGGCATCGGCGCGCCGTTCCATCGCGATGGTGATGAGCAGCCGGGCGCGTTCGGGTTC
>NZ_JADOGI010000414.1 GCF_015645445.1 Nonomuraea cypriaca
ACCTATCGGAAACCTCCATGACCGAACTCCGCGCCAGCACCCCCGACTCCACACCCGCCGAACTCGCCCCACCACCAGGACCCCACGACTCGAGCACATGATTACACCACTCGGCGGGACGCCACCGCCAGCAGCTGATGCCGCAGTATCAGAATTTCTGCGTCCTTGGACGCCTGTGATCGGGCGAGTAGCGCGATCCAGCAGAATACCCGTAAGACGATCAAGTACAGCAGCCGCAGAGCCATCCTGCCGGAGCGAGCCATCGAGCACAGCAAAACCCCAGATCAAACCTGTGACACAATATTCGGCACCCACACGGTGCGCCGTTGCTGGACCACTGCCATGCGTCGTGTGCCGGCCGACGTCCTGGGCCCGCTGCCTGGTGTGGCTGTCGCGGCCGATTACAACAGGACCATCGCCGGGCTGTCGTGGCCGAGGCCGGGTCTGCCTGGCGGGGCGTACGGACGTTGGTGGCAGCGTAGACCGTCACGTGTACGCGACGCCGCTAGAAACAGCGCAGGTCACACGCCGCGGGGGCAGATGCACGGCTTCTCGCCATGCTCGAGCGGTTCATGACCACGGCCGCAGCGGTTCGGCCGTTTCAGAGGATGGTCAGCTGGCCCGGCCATTTAGCGGACGCTTTCTCGTCGGGCTTCGGCATGGTCTCAACGCCGTCGAGTAGGCAGTGCACTTCCCAACCCATCGCTTGCAGGTCAGGCAGGTATCGTTCGGCGCTGTCGTGACGTACGGCGAGAGCAAGCAGGTGACGGGGACGGGTGACCCCGACGAAGGCGAGGCAGGCCGCATATTTGGTGTCCGCGCTGGCTCTGGCGAGGGTCTGGCCTGTACCGGTGAGGTAGGGCAGGAGCGTGGACAGGTCGTGGTTCTTCCCCCTGCGGTCCAGACATTCGAGTAGCAGTGTTGCGGAGTGTGTCTCGCCCTTGGCGCTCGCGGTGGTGCTCGGGATTGCAGCGACCTCATTGAGGGGACGTTGTTCGGCAGCCTCGGCGGGGGCAGGCGCATGGGCGAAGCCGAACCACTCACGCCATGTGGCCGGGGTGGTGAACCTCTTATGGTCGATGCCAGTGATTCCGGTGACCGCATCCTGCAGGGTGGCGACTTGCGCCGCCCAGATTTCCTCGGTGTCGGCAGGATTAAGTAGCATGCTCATCACGGCAGAGCGTGCCGCGTGCTCGAGGCTTCCGGGGGTCCGGTCGAGGTTTCGGAACCCTGGCAAATGCGCTGGAGGCTTTTCAACAGTTGAAGCAGGACGCGAGGTTTGGGCGGAGCGTGAGAAGCTCCGGATCACATCCCAAAGTTCATGGGCTGCCTCGCCCATGGTTCCATTAGTGGTCATCATCGCTAGTCTGCGTGCAACTGTTATCAGCCGTCCTGTATCGACCGCCTTCGGTGCGGGCGCCAGGTGTGGTGCGTAACAGGTAAGGGAGCGTGGCAGTTTGTTGCTCGTCCCAGGGGTGAGTCTGCCAGCGAGCACACGAGGAGGGTTGATCTGAAGAATATCCGCGCCGATTTTTTCGGTGGCAAGTTTTTCGAAGTAAGGGATGACCTTGAGGATGGACCCTTCATCGAAAGTGATGACAGCGAGGGCGCCTTCAGGGGCATGAGCACTGCCGAGAATCTGTTGGTTTCGGGTGGCGGTGAGTTGGCTGGCCGTTCGGGCGATGGCGGTACCGAATCTGCGACTGCGTGAAAGTTCGAGAGTTCGGTCTGGGTGTGGGAACGTTCCTATCGGGTCGTTCGTGTCTTCGGAGAAGATTCTTTGGTTAAGGTCGCCAACGCGTTGCAGGGCGATGCGATCAGGATCGAAGACGCTTGTGAGCAGCTCGTCTTGTATGGCGCTTGTGTCTTGCATCTCGTCGATGAGGATATAGGGGAAACGCTCACGGAGCGCTCGCGCGGCCCACGGGCAGCGGTGGAGATAGATGGCGGCTATTGCAAATACGTCACTGTAGCGATATATGCCACGGTCGCTGAGAGCCTTCTTGATGGCGATCAACTCGGCGCTGCTTTTGGCGGCTGCGCCGAAAGGGAGCCTACGGATACGAAGCTCGTTGATCTGCGGATCGAAGTAATAGGAGGCGGAGAGGGCTAGCGGCATGGCGTCATGCCGCTGTTCGAGTGCGTAGCGTAGCCCTCTGTACTCCTTCTGGTAGAGAAGGCTTCTCATCGCCGCCTCGTACCGGGTGTCGTCGATGGACTCGATCACAATGCCGTTCGACCGGAGCCATGGGAGCGCGAGAAATGTATGAGTGAAATCCTGAATAGTGCCGATAAAATGCGGGTGGTTCAGGAGGCGACGTCCACCGGGCACGCGTTCGAGTCCATCCAGAATCTCTTGTTTTGCGGTATTTGTGAAGGAGAGTACGCATATCCCTCGGGTGGCCTCCGTCCAGGTGTTCGCGAGGGATGCGAGCTTCAATACAACCAGGCTTGTCTTGCCCGATCCAGGAGCCGCTTGCACATCGACAGAGTCGGCTCGTAGGAGAAACTCCCACTGTGCGTCTTCATCGATCACCAGCCCCAGGTTGTGTGCCTGTTCTTCTATGGTGTCGCGAGACAAGGCCAAGACGGCGAGTGGGGTGGTAACTGGGGCTCCGAGCACAGGTAGGCGAAGGCTTGCGACAGGTATATCGGCAAGTCGGCTTCCGGTAGCTTGACCTCCGGTGATTCAAGCAGGTGAGCGGCATGCTGAGCAGCGATGGCTTTGCTGACCTTGCTGCCTTTCGCTCGAAGCGGCTTGTAGATCATCTCGGCGACTCGTGTCAGAGGTTCTTGGGCCTCGTGCCAAGCGTCGACCTGCTGGGCGGCGTTGCGGAAGATGTCACCAAGACGCTCATCGGACGGCCATCCTGTGACACAGGAGGTGGCCGCGGATACCGCCTGATGCATGATTCTCGCCAGCGTCCACGACGCTGCCGCCAGGTCGTATTCAAAGGTCCAGTGATCTGAAACGAAGGTGCGCACCTTCTGGCCGTCATGTTCTTTAAGCTTCTTCAGATGCTCGTTGAGGTCCGCTTCGGTCATATTCTCGGCGGCCGGGAGCCCGCGACGGAGATCCTCCGCTGTTCCAGCCGGTGCTACATCCCGGTCTCGGATGCACGCGACCGGGACAGGGAGGTAGGGCGGGGACGTTCGTTGGAAGATTCGCGCGTATCGGAACAGGCCTGTGTGGCCGACGTTGACGACGCTGACCGCGTCCCGGTTGAAGGAATAGCCGGCGGCCTTGGCGAGGGCCGGCAGCAGGATCATTTCGGCGTCGCCTTCCACGATCGCAACGGCTCGAGCGAAGAACAGGTTCGCCTTGGTTGCGTCAAGGAACCGGGACAGGAAGGCGTAGTCGCTCGGCTTCAGTTTGGTGAGCCCCTGGGACAGGGGGTAGACGGTGCCGCGTGCGACAACAGCCAGACGCTCGACCGGTACGGATGCGGCGAGGTGGGTGCTATGACTCGTCACGATGATCTGAATGGCGTCAACGCCGCTCGAGTGGTCAACCAGGAGTTGCATGACGCGGCTCTGAAGCTGGGGGTGAAGGTGGGCTTCGGGCTCCTCGATGAGAAGAAGCGGGGACAGGCCTTTCTTGCCAAGAAGCAGGAGCTCGGCGGCCATGAACAGGGCATTGTTGATGCCGAGACCGTGCCGGGTGGCTTCAGCGCGCACCCCGTCCGCAGCGATAGCCAGTTCGAGTCGTTCGAGGATCTGCTGAAGTGATGCGTTGGAGACAACGCCGATCCTGCTCTCGAGTCGATCGCCGCCGAGGGCGAACTTGGAAAGATAGCTGTCGTTGAGCTCGTCTCGCGCTTGTCTAATGACTAGGTTGTTCTCGATATCGTGCTCGGCGCGCCGAAGGATGCCGACCAAGGTGGTTGGCACCACCTGGTCCGGTATGAAGTCGTTGAGCTCCTGACCAGCCATGCTTGGATACTGGTTCAAGATCTGTGCGAGGCGCGAGTTACGACCGGCACCGAGCGCCGCCTCGGCGTCCCGCAGTGGGCGTAGGTATGTCGTCCGAAGGAGTTCGCGGGCATTGCCATCGATCGCAGCGCCCTCTCCCTGTGCGCCGGCCCGGATGCTCGTTGAGATTCGGTGCGGGTTGCTGAGGTCAGGAATCTGAGCGCGGAACGTGACGTGGAGAGTTGGCTCCTCAGGGGACGAGGCAGTGAGAAACTCGCCGAAGGTGCCCGCCTCTACGTCGGACATGCCCTTGAAGGTGCAGGTTATGGATAGCTCGGTGGCTCGGCCATGAGGACCGCAGTGGAAGTCATCGAGAGTGACTCGTGAGTAGTCGGTAGCGGAGGAGAGCAGGCATAGGCGGATTGCATCGACGATCGCGGTCTTCCCGCCATCGTTCTCACCCACGAGCACTGTGAGCCCTGGCTGGAACGTGGCAGCTGTCAACACCGCCTCAAAACTGACCCCTTTCCAACGTCTGAAATCTGACCCCCTGACTCGTGTTGATGGTTACTGTGTGTCGCGGTCGGCGGCGGGAGGGCGGCCGAGGTCGCGGTTCTTGAGCCGG
>NZ_JADOGI010000415.1 GCF_015645445.1 Nonomuraea cypriaca
CACCACCCTCCCCCTCCCCGCTGTTTCCAGCGCTGACCCCGCCCAGCCACTTTCAGCCCCCTCCAGCGCTCGCCCTGCACGGCCGCTCTCCGGGACTCGGTCTGCATGGGTTCTTCTGGCGGTTTCCAGGGCTCGGCTTGCCTGGTCGATGGCGATGCGCAGGGGTGCGGCGCCGTATCCGGACGGCAGGCTGACGCCCACGGGTATGTCCGCCTCCAGCGCCACCTTCTCAGCCACCTCCAGCGCCGCCTTCTCTGGCGCCTTCTCTGGCGCGGGCGTGGTTGCGGGTACCAGGGCGAGCGCCACTGGGGGCGTCGGTCCGGTGGGATGCGGATGTTCGGCCGGGACGTGGAGGGCCGTGAAGGCGTGCGGTTCCAGCGCGTCCAGCGCCTCGGGGCCGGTGGCGAGCACCACCAGCGGTTCCCCGGGCAGCCCGCCGCCGAGGGGCTCGAGCACCGCGCGCGCCTGCTCCTCAGCACCGGAAAGCAGCAGCTCCAGTACGGCCGACCGCACCCGCCGCTCGGCCTCCAGGTGTGCCCTGCCCTGTTCCATGGACAGGGTGAGCAGCGAGCCCGCGGCGTTGATCACGGTATGGGCGACAGGTGAGAAGGCGTGCCGCGCTCCGACGGCGAAGAACCCGCGCGGCCGCGCCCCACCGCCCAACGGCTGGACCACGATGTGCTCCCCCGGCCCCGACAACGCCAGACTGGCGGGAAACCGCTCGCCGCCGCGACTCCGTACTCCACCCTCATGCCCGACGCCCTCGGGGCGGGTGAGCTCGGCGGAGACGACGTCGGTGCGGGCGCCGCGCGTGGCGTGGCGGACCTCGCCCGTCTCGTCCAGCAGGGCAGCCCACCCGTCGACCTCCTTGGCGAGCCGGTCGATGACCGCGTACGCGCCCTCGGGCCGCAGCGCCGCCCGGGTCATCCGGCTCTGGGCGGCGAAGGCGCGGGTGATCTCCTCGTACTGTTCCGCCGCCAGCAGTTCGCTGACCACCTTGCCGATCGCGATGAACGGCGTCTCGCGCGGCACCTCCAGCAGCGGCAGCCCGGCCTGGTCCGCGGCCTCGATGAGCGCGGGCGGCACCTCCTCGTGCGAGACGCCGACCCCGAAGCCGAGCCCGGCCACGCCGCGGGCCACGAGTCGGGCGACATATCCGGATAGGTCGCCTTCCATCCGCAGCCCCGTCGTGAGCAGCAGCTCGCCACCCTCCAGGTACGGCGTCGGATCCGCCAGCTCGCTGACCGCCACCCACCGCACGATCGCGTCCATCCCACGCGACTCCTTCACACTCCGCGAGCCAGTGGAACCCACCGCGGCAGCACCGGCGCCACCCGAGGCGGTGGGACCGAAGGCGCCAGGCCCCGAGGCAGAGGGGCCGGAGGCGCCAGGTGCCGAGGAGGGGCGGCAGGCCGAGGTTCCGGCGAGGGGGCGGAGGCCCATGCGGCGTGCCACGGTTCGTAGGGAAGGCGGCATGCGAGTTTGTCCATTCTGGCAAAGGCGACCACCCCCAGTGTGACATATCGACGTATCGGCGCAGGTAGGAGCCCGCCGTACCGTCAAGCACATGAGCATTCCCCAGGAGCGGCGCGTCGTGACCGCGATCCCAGGCCCCAAGTCGCAGGAGCTGCTGGCCCGCAAGCAGGCCGCCGTCCCGCCCGGCATCGGCGTCACCCTGCCGGTCTTCGTCACCCGCGCGGGCGGCGGCGTGCTGGAGGACGCCGACGGGAACTCACTGATCGACTTCGGCTCCGGCATCGCCGTGACGAGCGTGGGCAACTCCGCGCCCAAGGTCGTCGATCGGGTCCGGAAGCAGGTCGCCGACTTCACCCACACCTGTTTCATGGTCACCCCGTACGAGTCGTACGTACGGGTGTGCGAGAAGCTCAACGAGCTGACCCCCGGCGACCACGAGAAGCGTACGTTCCTGGTGAACTCGGGCGCCGAGGCCGTGGAGAACGCGGTCAAGATCGCCAGGCACGCCACCGGCAGGCCGGCCGTCGTGGTGTTCGACCACGGCTACCACGGCCGCACACTGCTCACGATGACCCTGACGGCCAAGAACATGCCGTACAAGCAGGGCTTCGGACCGTTCGCGCCCGAGGTGTACCGGGTGCCGCTGGCGTACCCGTTCAGGTGGCCGGGCGAGAACTGCGCGGAGGAGGCCGCCGAGCAGGCCATCGACATGATCTCCAAGCAGATCGGCGCGGGCAACGTGGCCGCCGTGGTGATCGAGCCGATCGCGGGCGAGGGCGGGTTCATCGTGCCGGCCAGGGGGTTCCTGCCGCGCATCGCCGAGTTCTGCCGCAAGAACGGCATCGTGTTCGTGGCCGACGAGGTGCAGACGGGCTTCGCGCGTACCGGTGACCTGTTCGCCTGCGAGGACGAGGGCGTCGTGCCGGACATCGTCACCACCGCCAAGGGCATCGCGGGCGGCCTGCCGCTGGCCGCCGTGACGGGACGCGCCGAGATCATGGACAAGGTGCACTCCGGCGGTCTCGGCGGCACGTACGGCGGCAACCCCCTCGCCTGCGAGGCCGCCCTCGGCGTGCTGGAGACCATCGAGGAGGAGAACCTGGTCGCCAGGGCCCGTCGCATCGGCGAGATCATGCTCCCCCGGCTGAAGGCGCTCCAGGAGCGGTACGACGTGATCGGCGACGTTCGCGGGCGGGGCGCGATGATCGCGATCGAACTGGTCGAGCCGGGCACCAAGGAGCCGAACCCGGCCGCCGTACAGGAGGTCGTCAGGCGCTGCCACGCGGAGGGCCTGCTGGTCCTGACGGCGGGCACGTACGGCAACGTGCTGCGCTTCCTGCCACCGCTGGTCATCCCCGAGCACCTGCTCGAGGAGGGCCTTGGCATCCTGGAGAAGGCCATCGCCGAACTCTAGAAATACCCATGCCAATCGGGCATCCGGCTTGCGGCTGGATGCCCGATTTTGTTGGTGTAACGGCCGTCACCCGGGTAGAGAATTCACCCTGACTTGACGCTCAGCTAGACGCTCATGGCCTCAGTCAGGGTTATAACGGATCCGACGTACGGACGGGCGATGGCTGCTGGGAGCGTGATGAACTGGGGCTCGACCAGAACGGCGCGGAACATGTTGACGTTCGACCCTGAGGGCCTGACCGGGGCCCAGCGCGACGGCGACGCCTGCGTCGTCTGCCACAAGCGATGGCCGCGACCGCGCGTGCGCGTGGGCCGCCTGCCGGACGACTCGCCGGTGCTCGCCTGCACCGACTGCGCCGAGGCACTGCTGCCCGCGCCGAAGGCCACCGTGGTGGCCTTCCCGTCTCGCTGACCACACATGTCCTGGCCACATCCGGGGTGCTCTGGGGTGCTCGGGTGCTCCGGGGTTCCATGCGAGACGCCCCGGGACGGGGGGAAGGCCCGGGGCGTCTCTGCAGGTCGCACCCAGCGGGGGGAAGGGCGCGGCCCGCGGCACGGTCAGGTGGGGATCGGTGACCCCCACTCACTCGGCGAGTTCTCGCCACCGTTCTGTCCAGGCGGCATAATCAGTGCATTCCCCATCATCCGCCCGGCAATCCCCAGGTGGCCGGACCGCGAAGGCGATCCGGTCGATCCGTTTGTCGTCGCCGACTCCGTACACCTCGCACATCTGCTTCGCCCGCCCCTTGCACGCCTTGTCGTTGGCGGGAGCCAGCCCCACCCACGCGGCGGCGTCGCGCTGCGCGTCCGGCGCGGTCACCCAGTTGAGCCACCGGTACGCGCACGTCGTGTCGGGCACGCCCGCCCGCAGCATCCACGAATCCAGCCATCCGGTGGTCTCGCGTGTGCTGATGGCCTTGACCGGCCGGCCGGCGTTCCGAAGCAGCAGGCGGTGGTAAGGGGTGGCCTGGGCGTAGTCGAGCGACCCGGTGGCGAACCCCATGACCAGGTCGATCGGGTTCTTCCAGTACGTGCGCTCCCCACGCCCCTCCAGCAGCGCCATGGCCGAATCGAGCCCCTCCTCGGTCAGCTCGTACGGCTCCTTGGCCCCGTCGGCCAGCGCGGCGTCGGCGATCGTCAGCGGGCTGTCCCTGAGCGCCAGGCGATCGGAGTCGAACGCCCGCGCCAGGCTCCCTCTGACCTTGCTCGAGTCATAGATGAACTCGTGATATCCCCACAGGTAGGGCACTCCGTACACCTTGCCCGACACGGTGGACATGTCGCGGAAGCGCTCGTCGAGATCGTCGTAGCCGCTCACCTTGGCCGGGTCGATGGCCTGCACCTGCTTGGCCTCGATGAGGTCCGCGGCCAGCACGGGCCCGGCGGAGACGAGGTCGTAGGGCCGCTCCTTGATCTTGGTGGCCATCTCCTCGGCGGTCTGCACGGCGTCGAGCTTGGCGATCCGGCAGCCGGTCTCCTTCTCGAACGAGCCCACCCAGTTGACCTTGGGACTGGTGCCGCCGTACTCGGCGTAGCCGCGGTAGGTGAGGATCTGCAGCGTGCCGTCGCTCTGCGTGGCGGTCGGGCT
>NZ_JADOGI010000416.1 GCF_015645445.1 Nonomuraea cypriaca
GTGGGTGGGCGCTTCAGTGCCGGGCCGCGTGAGGGTGGCGGTTTCCGGGTCGTCGCCAGGTTCCCGCTGGTCGCGGTATGACGGCCGGGGACGGTGCCGCGCCGGGGGGCGTGATCAGGGTGGCGATCGCCGACGATCAGGCGGTCGTGCGGATGGGGCTGCGGGCCTTGCTGGAGCGCGAGCCAGGCATGGAGTGTGTGGGCGAGGCGGCCGACGGCACGGCCGCGCTCGCGCTGATGCGCCGCACCCGTCCCGACGTCCTCCTGCTGGACATCAGGATGCCGGGCATGGACGGCCTGGCCACGTTGCGGGCCATCGCCGAGGACCCCGCGCTGCGGAGAGCCAGGATCGTCGTGGTGACCACGTTCGCCGTGGACGAGTACGTCTTCGCCGCCCTCCAGGCCGGAGCCAGCGGGTTCGTGCTCAAGGACGGCGCGCCCGACGAGCTGGTCAGCGCCGTGCGTGTGGTGGCGGCCGGGGAGGCGTTGTTGTCACCGGCGATCACCAGGAAGGTCATCGGCCTGTTCGGGCGGCACGGCACCGAGCCGGTCGAAGGGCTTGAGACGCTCACCCCTCGCGAGCGGGAGATGGCGGCGTGGGTGGCCACCGGCCGGTCGAACGAGGAGATCGCGAAGGAGCTGGTGATCAGCCCGGACACCGTGCGGACCCATGTCAGCCGGGCCATGGTGAAGCTGCGCGCCCGGGATCGGGCCCAGCTCGTGGTGTTCGCCATGCGAGCCGGCCTCACGATTCCCACATGACCCGCCGTCACCCACGGACCGGCCTCACGAATGACCGGCCGTCACCCACGGACCGGCCTCACGGTGCCCACGTGACCGGCCGCCACGTGAGGGCCGTCATCTGAGGAAGCCCTCGTAGTTGCGTTGCTGGAGCCGTGCCTCGATCTGCTTGACGGTGTCCAGGCCGACCCCGACCATGATCAGCACGCTGGTCCCGCCGAACGGGAAGTTCTGCTGCGTACCCGGATCTCGCAGGATCGCGAACGCCACCAGCGGCAGCAGCGCCAGCACGGCCAGATAGAGCGCGCCGGGCGCGGTCAGCCGGGACAGCACGTACGCCAGGTACGTAGCCGTCGGCCGGCCGGGCCGCAGCCCAGGAACGAACCCCCCGAAGCGCCGCATGTTGTCCGCCACCTCCACCGGGTCGAACGTGATCGACACGTAGAAGTAGGCGAATCCCGCGATCAGCAGCACGTACACCGTCATGTAGAACGGATCCGTCCCCGAGGTCAGGTGGCGCGCGACCCACGCCTGCGCCGTGTCCCCCAGCAGTGGGGTCACGAGCGTCGGCAGGTAGAGCATTGACGTGGTGAAGATGACCGGCACGATCCCCGCCTGGTTCACCTTCATCGGGATGTACGTGCTGCTCCCGCCGTACATGCGCCGCCCCACCATGCGCTTGGCGTACCGCACCGGGATCCGCCGCTGGGCCTGCTCGACGAACACCACGGCCGCCACCAGGAACAGCCCGGCCACGAGCATCACCACGAACCCGACCGGGCTTATCACGAAAATGTTGGACATGTAGGAGGGGAACACGGCCACGACCTGCGTGAACATCAGGATCGACATGCCGTTCCCGATCCCCCGGTCGGTGATCAGCTCGCCCAGCCACATGACCACGCACGCCCCCGCCACCATGGTCAGCACGATCACCGTCACCGACAGCAGCCCCTCGTCCCGCAGCAGCGGCCGCCCGCACCCGGGCAGCAGTTGCCCGGTCCTGGCCAGCACCACCACCGTGCCGGCGTTCAGCACGGCGAGCCCGACGGTCAGGTAGCGCGTGTACTGGGTGATCTTCGCCTGCCCCGAGTGCCCTTCCTTCCTGAGCACGGCCAGGCGCGGCACCATCACGGCGAACAACTGCATGACGATGCTGGCGGTGATGTACGGCATCACGCCGAGCGCGAACACCGACAACCGCAGCATCGCGCCCCCGCTGAGCAGTTGCACCATGTCGAACACCCCGCCCTGGGCCGACCCCACGCACTCCCGCACCGCCACCACGTCCACGCCGGGCGACGGCATGACCTGCCCCAGCCGGAACAGCCCGATGAGGCCCAAGGTGAACAGCAGTCTCCTGCGCAAATCCGGGGTGCGGAACACCCTCGTCAAGACGGTCAGCATGGGCAAGGAGTCTGGCCGCGCGGGTGCGCGAGGTCGTCCGCTGAGACGAGGCACCCGTGTACGCGAATCCGCGTACGCGCTGGCTACGTTGATCGCATGAGCACTGTCTGGGTCGTCAGCGGCCCGCCGGGCGCCGGCAAGTCCACGGTCGCCGCCGCCCTCCTGGCCCGCCTGTCCCCCGTCCCCGCCCTGCTCGACAAGGACACCGTGTACGGCGACTTCGTGGCGCAGGTCCTGCGCGGGCACGGCAGGCCGGACGGCGAACGCGAGGGCCCCTGGTACGACGAGCACGTCAAGCGCCACGAGTACGCCGGCCTGACCAGGACCGCCAGGCAGATCCGCGAGCACGGCTGCCCGGTGCTGCTCGACGGCCCGTTCACGAGCCAGGTCCACTCACCGGAGCTCTGGACGCGATGGGTGGCGGACCTGGGCGGGCCGCCGGTGCGACTGCTGTGGGTCCGCTCGGACGGCCCCACCCTGCGCGACCGCCTGACCGCCAGGGGATTCGGACGGGACGCGGGCAAGCTGGCGGCGTTCGAGGACTATCTGAGGAACATCCGGGTGGACGAGCCGCCGGTCGTACCGCACCTGGAGATCGACAACCGCCGCGCCGCGCCGCCCGTCGCGGCGCAGCTCACGGCGGCTGGGGTGCCGCCCCGTCAGGGCACGCGGTAGTCGTCGTCGCGGACGTCCATGATCGCCATGTGGCCCGGCAGGTGGCCGATCGCGTACTCGACGCCGCTGGCCATGATCGCCGCCTGCGGCGTCACCCCGCACGCCCAGAACAGCGGCACCTCGCCGTCCCGCACCTCCACCGGGTCGCCGAAGTCGGGACTGGCCAGGTCACGGATGCCGATCACGGTGGGTTCGCCGATGTGCACCGGCGACCCGTGCACCATCGGATACCGGCCGCTCACCTGGACCGCCGTCCGCACCAGCCGCGCGGGCACCGGCCGCATGGACACGACCAGCGGCCCGGACAACCGGCCCGCGGCCTCGCACGGGACGCTGGTGCGATACATCGGCACGTTCGTCCCCTGCTCCAGGTGCCGCACCGGCACCCCGGCCGCGAGCAGCGCCCGCTCGAAGGTGAAGCTGCACCCGATGAGGAACGGCACCAGGTCCTCGCGCCACTCCCCCACCACCTCACCGAGGTCGGCGACCGCCGCGCCGTCCCGGTAGAGCCGGTATCCGGGCAGGTCCGTACGCAGGTCGCCGGTGAACAACGCGGTCGACCACGTCCCCGGCTCCCCCACGTCCAGCACCGGGCACGCCCGGGGATTGTGGTGGGCGAACAACAGCAGGTCGTACCGTAGCGACTTCGGCACGGCGATCAGGTTGGCCTGCGTCCAGCCCCGGCACCAGCCGGCGGTGGGCACCCGCGCGCCGCCGCGGAAGCGCTGCCGCGCCTGCGCCGGGCTCAGATCGGCGACGTCCACACTTTGACAGTACGCCTGTCCGGCGCCCTGACCAGGCTCAGCAGCGGATCAGACGGAGCCGACCGCTGCCCGCCCCGCGCCTGAGATTTGACAAGCCTCCTGGCGTCAACTTACGTTGACCCCGCTGAAGTCAATCAAAGTTGACGCGAGGAGGTTTACGTGGATGCGTTGTCCGTGGCGGTGGCGGCCGGGTTGCCGGTGATCCTTTGGGGCGCGCCCGGGACCGGGAAGACGTCGGCCGTGCTGGCCCTCGGGGCCCGGCTCGGACTGCCCGTCGAGGTGGTGGTGGGCTCGATCAGGGAGCCGAGCGACTTCGCCGGGTTGCCGGTGCTGCGCGACGGAGGCACCTGGTTCGCGCCGCCCCGGTGGGCGGAACGGCTGGCGGCGGCCGGGTCGGGGATCCTCTTCCTGGACGAGCTGACCACCGCGCCGCCCGCCGTACAGGCCGCGATGCTGCGGGTGGTGCTGGAGCGGGCCGTCGGCGACCTGACGCTGCCGCCGTCGGTGCGGATCGTGGCCGCGGCGAACCCATCCGAGCAGGCCGCCGACGGGTGGGACCTGTCGGCGCCGCTGGCGAACCGGCTGATCCACCTGGACTGGACGGTCAGCGCGGCCTCGGTGGCCGAGGGGTTCACCGGCGGCTTCCCCGTGCCGGACGCGGCCGGTCCCGCGCCTTCCGCCGCCGCGGTGGGGCGGGCGCGGGCGCTGGTGGGGGCCTTTCTGCGGGTACGACCCGAGCTGGTCCTCGCCGTACCCGACGGGCCCGCCCGTGCCTGGCCCAGCCCTCGTACGTGGGAGCTGACCGCCACCGCCCTCGCCTGCACCTCAGCCCTGCCACCC
>NZ_JADOGI010000417.1 GCF_015645445.1 Nonomuraea cypriaca
CCGGGGGCCAGGCCCCCGGCGCCGCCACACGCATCGACCTCACCCAGCCACCGCCTTCGCCGGCTTCATGGCCCGCTCACCTCTCACGCGAGGACAGACCATGACGACAGGCACCGGCAACAATGAACCCGCCGCGCTGGCGCGGCGCTCACTGCTACGCGGAGCACTCGCGGCGGGAGCCACGATGATGGTCACCCTGCAGGCAGGCGCCTGCTCGGCCTCTTGGCGACGCCCACCCGCGCCCGAGCCTCCGACCGACGAGCGCGCAAAGCGACCCCACACGCCGCCCCCGGCCAGCAAGCCCGGCCTGCTGGCCTATTTCTCCCGGGCGGGCGAGAACTACTACTACTACGGAGGGCGCCGTGACCTCAAGGTCGGCAACACCGAAGTACTCGCCCAGATGATCAGTAGCCGCATCGACTGCGACGTCCACCGCATCGAACCCGCCGAGCCCTACCCCGAGGACTAGGAGCAGACCGTCGCGCGCAACGTGCGCGAACAAGACGCCGACGCCCGGCCCGCCATCGCCGGCCCCTTGCCTCGATCGATCGCTACGACACAGTGCTGCTGGGCAGCCCCATCTGGAACGTCCGAGCACCCCTGACCATGTCGACCTTCACCGAGGGCCTCGACTTTCGCGGCAAGACCGTCGTCCCGTTCACCACCCACGCCATGAGCGGCCTGGGAACCACCCAGCACGCGACTACGCCGCCACCTGCCCCGGCGCGACCATCGCCGAAGGCCTCGCCGTCCGCGGCGAGCAGGTCAACGACGCCGACGCCGCCGTCCAAGCATGGCTGCGGCGTCTCCGGCTTCTCGCTCCACCGCCCGGAGCTACACGCTCACCATCAAGCGGCTCCGCGTGAGCCTCGCACGGTCCCGAGGCCCGCAAGCATCTGAGTCATCCGGTGGCTGATGCCGCGCTGCGGCAGATTCGTCGTGTTCGCACAGCATACGCACGACGGCTGCCGGGGAGGGCCGCCCTTTTGGTGACGACGAGCCGCAAGGCGATCTCACGCCGGTACACGGCCACAGAAGGCATGATGTCGGCCGGTAGTCGAGCGCCGTTCCATGTACTCCGCCTCCCGACACGCATGCAGGCTCAGCGGTGTCAACGTACGGCTCCGGCGGTGAGGCCGCTCACCAGGTGGCGTTGCAGGAAGACGCACAGCACGATGATCGGCAGGATGGCCACGAGCGAGGTGGCCGCGATCGTGCCCCACTGCGGCCCGCTGTCGGTCACGAAGGAGCTGACAAGCACCGGGAACGTCTTGGCCTTGGTGGTGGTCAGGATGAGCGCGAAGAAGAACTCGTTCCACGAGAAGATCGTGCAGAATGCGGCCGCGGTGGCGATGGAGGGCCTGAGCAGCGGCAGCACCACGTTCCAGAAGGTGCGCAACGGTCCTGCCCCGTCGACAGAGGCCGCTTCGCTGATCGCCCGGGGAATCTGGCCGGCCGCCGGCTGGATCATCCATATCGCCAGCGGAAGGTGGAAGGCCGTGTAGACGATGACGAGAGACGCCACAGTGTCGATCAGACCGACGCTGCGCATCAGCACGAACAGCGGGATCACGATCGCGAACGGCGGCAGGAACCTCAGCAGCAGGAAGCCCAGGCCGATGTGCCGGCCGGCGTCGCGCGGGAAGCGGTGGGCGGCCAGGGCGTAAGCCGCCGGCGTGGCGATGACCAGGGTGAGCGCGGTGGAGAAGACCGTCGCCATGAGGCTGTTGAGGAAGAACGGGCCAACGGTTCCGCTGAGGAAGACGGTCTTGAAATGGTCCAGGGTCGGCGATGTCGGTAGCAGCCGTGGCGGATAGACGAGGATTTCGGAGTTCTGCTTGAACGCCGTGCTGAGCATCCACGCGAACGGCAGCAGCGTCGTGAACAGCAGCACGAGGATCGCGGCGAGCCGGAGCCCGCCGAGTACGATCCGGCCGGCGAGTTTCATCAGGTCAGCTTCCTTTCGACTCGCCGGGTAATCCACAGGTAGACCGTGGCGAAGAGAGTCAGGGCGATGGTGATGGTGACTGCGACGGCCGAGGCGTAGCCCTGGTCGAACTCGGCGAACGCGTTGCGGTAGAGGAAGATGGCCATCGTCTGGGTGGATGTGCCCGGCCCACCGGTCGTGAGGGTGTAGGGCAGGTCGAAGGTCTTGGTCGCATCCAGCGTGCGCAGCAGGATCGCGATCAGCGTGACGGGAAGCATCATCGGGATGGTGATGTGCCGCAGGATGCGCACCGCGCCCGCCCCGTCAAGGCGGGCGGCTTCGCGAACTTCCTCAGGAATGGAAAGAAGCCCGGCCGAGATCAGCATGAACAGGAACGGAGTCCACTGCCAGACGTCGACCGCGATGAGAACCCACAGTGCCTTGGCGGGATCGCCGATCCAGTCGGTGTTCGGTGTTCCGAGCAGCGCGTTGATCCACCCGAAGGTCGGGTTGAGCAATGCCCGCCAGGTGATGCCGATGACGACCGGGCACAACATCATCGGGATGGCGAAGATGATGCGCAGGCCGTTGCTCAGTGCGGAGACGCGCCTTTCCAGCAGGAGCGCGAGCGTCCATGCCAGGACGACTTCCACGGCGATGGCGACGACGATGAAGGTCGCCGACACGCGCAGGGAGTTCCAGAACGCGGAGTCTCCTAGCATCTCAACGTAATTGTGCACACCGATCCAGCCCGCCTGGCCAGTCGCGTCCAGATCGGTGAAGCTCAGGTACACCGTTCGCAACAACGGGTAGACGACGAAGCCGAGGCAGATAGCGACGGCCGGCGCGAGCAGCCAGAAGTAGACCGATGGCCGCCGGGACCGAGTCACCGCGACGTTGGAGGCGGGCGCAGGGTCTGGGCGTTTGGCGGTTGGCGTGCGAGTGCGTGAGGAGGTGGTCATGTCGGGCCGCTATTGGTCGTTGACGAGCTCGTCGTACTGCTGGGCCATCTGCTGTGCCGCCTCATCGGCGGTGGGTATCTGACCCGCCGTGAAGCGCGCCGCGACGTCGGTGAACATCGTGTTGATCTTTCCGGCCGTGATGCCGCTCGGGCGGGGCAGTGAGGTCTCCAGGGCGCTCTTGATGCCGTCGGTGTAGAAGTGGTCGGCCACGTCGCTCGCCTGGTAGACCGACGCCTGTACGGGGCTCTTGCCGTATTTGACGAAACAGTCGTGGTCGGCGCTCTCCGAGGCCATGTAGGAGGCGAACTTGTAGGCGTTGTCCTGGTTGGGAGAGGATTTGGGAATCGTCAGCCCCCAGCCGCCCGCTTCGCCGACGCCGCCGGGGAGCTTGGTGACCCCTACCTTGCCGTAAACCTTGTTGTCGGCTGTCTTCGGTGTGATCTGGGACAGGACTGTTGTCGGCTGAAGCGCCGCCATCGCCACGTTGCCGGCGGCGAACTGGGCGCTCGCCTCGACGAAGGTGGCCTGCCGCGCGCCAGCCGGCGAGTAGTCGTCCTCGTCCGACTTCAGCAGCGTGAGAGCCTTGGTGGCCAGGCCCACGTCCAGCTTGCTTCCGGGGGCGCCAAGGACCTTACCGCCGAGCCCGTAGTAGCGGTCGTTGAATTCCGATTGCACATTCGCCTCGCCGCCCTTGACCGAGGTGCCGTACACGCCGGGAAACTTCGGATTCTTGGTGAAGAACGCGGCGGTCTTCTGGAATTCGTCCCAGGTGGTTGGAGGCTTCAGGCCCGCCTTGTCGAACAGGTCCTTGCGATAGAAGAGGGCCTCGGCCTGGGCGCTGAACGGGACGGCGTACTGTTCGTTGTTGAACACGTAGGTCTGCGTCACCGAGGGGATGACGCCGCGCAGCGAGGGGTCCGCCTTGACCTTCGTGCTCAACGGTGACAGAAAGGGCGAGAACTCGCCGATCCACTGGTAGGCCGCCATGATCACGTCGTAGCTCTGGGCACCGCTCGACAGCGTCGTCAGCAGCTTATCGTGCAGCGTCGGGTATCCCTCGTGGATGACATTTACCTTGATCCCGGTCTCGGCCGTGAATTTCTTGGCATAGGCATCCGAGCACGGGTCGTAGGCTCCCCCGGACAGAAAGACCGCGGTGAGCGACTTACCGTCGCCTGAGCCGGTGGAGGTGCCGGCCACGCCGCATGCGGAAAGGACGAGAGCCGACAGAGCGGCGCCGGCGGCAACGGCCAGATGCCGCGGGCGGCGATGATACGAATACGTCATTGTTCGATGCATCTCTTGTCTTCTGTGAGTGGTGCGTCAAGCCCTGGGGCTGCCGTTAGACCGATGAGGTAAGCATTCACCCCCAGCGCATGTCGAGTTCTGGTGATCGCGCTGTGTGATCGTCTGGAGGCGTGCGTGAGTACGGTGGCTCCGTAGCGTCAGGCTGTAGCCGGGTCGGGTGGCATCCAGAGCTTGCCGAGAAGCGCGTCGCGCAGGACGGTCATGACGTC
>NZ_JADOGI010000418.1 GCF_015645445.1 Nonomuraea cypriaca
GCTGGACGTCGGCAGCCTGAAAATGGCGCACTGGCTGGAAGGAGCGGGCGTGGTCACGGTGGGCCTCGCCAACCACGGGGTGGGGAACCTGGACTTCGCCCTCAGCATCACCGAACTTCCCGTCTGATCCGCTCCGGGAAGCGGATCACCGAAAGGACTCCCCAATGAAGCTTGGTTTCACACTTCCCATAATCGGGCCCGCTATCAGCAGCGCCGCCGGCCTGAGCGCGTTCTGCCGCGGGATCGAGGACCTTGGCTACGACACGCTGTGGGTCGGCGATCGCCTAGTCCAGCCGGTCGACATGCATAGCATCTATCCGGGCAAAGAGCAGCCGTACCCGCCGCAGATGAAGCGTTACCTCGACCCGGTGCTGCTGTGGACCGTCGCCGCGACGGCGACCAGCCGGGTACGGCTGAATGCCAGCACGCTCAGCACCTTCTACTACGAGCCGCCGCACCTGGCCCGGATGCTGACCACGCTCGACGTGCTCAGCGACGGCCCTCTCGAGGTCGGCGTGGGACTCGGGTGGATGAAGGACGAGCACGACATCTCCCGCAGCGCGGACTGGAGCCGACGCGGGCGGATGCTCGATGACCTGCTGGCGTTCCTGCACGAGTGGTGGACGGCCAACCCGGTGTCCTGGGACAGCGAGTTCTTCTCGCTGCCGCCGGTCCACGCCGACCTGCGCCCGGTGCAAGCGGGCGGGCCGCCCATCTGGATCGGCGGCGCCAGCGAGGCCGCGATGCGCCGGGTCGGCCGCAGCGCCACCGGCTGGCTCGGGCTCGAGTTTCTGCCGGACGAGGTCTCCGACCAATTGTGGTCGCTCGCGCGCCAGGCGGAGCAGGAGGCCGGCCGCGATCCCGACGCGCTGAAGAAGGCGATACGTATCAACCTCGAACCGGGCACGTCCGTTGATTCGCTGGCCGACAAGCTCAAGCGCCTCGCCGAGTCCGGTGCGGACGAGGCGTTCGTGGACGCCTTCGCACTGTTCCCCAGCCTTGACCAGATGCTTGACTTCGCCAGCCAGGTGATCGCGCGCACCGGTCGGTTGTGACCACCCAAGAGCCGGACAACCTTGACACAACGAAGCCATGACCGAGTTCGCCCCGCACCGTGAGGGGCTCCGAACCTCCCGGACTCCGGCCCAAGTAGGGTCAGAGACAGTCCGGGAAGGAAGCACGTGGCGAAGAAGCCGAGAATATATCCACCCGAGTTGCGCGCCGAAGTGGTGAGCGCCGTTATCGAAGGCGGCAAGACTCCTGCACAGGTTGCGCGGGACTTCGGACTGGTGGCAGAGACCGTTCGAAACTGGGTGAAGGCGGCCCAGGAAGAGAATTCCGGAACCACCGATGAGGCGCGGTCCGCGATCGATCGTGCGAGGTTCCGGGAGATGGAACGGCGGCTGCAGGAGCTGGAGCAGGAGAATGCCTTCCCGAAAAAAGTGTCGGCCTTCTTTGCGAAGGAACTGCCGTAAGCGAGAAGTACGAACTCATTCTCGCCGAGAAGGCCGACTTCAAGCTGAACATGATGTTCCGGGTGCTGGACGTGTCGAAGTCCGGGTACCACGAATGGGAGAAGCGCCCGATGTCGGCGAGCGAGCAACGGCGCGAGGACTTGAAGCTCTTGATTGACTTCGTGTTCGAGGAATCCGGCCGGACGTATGGGTATCGGCGTGTCCATGCGGAGCTTCGGCGCGCCGGCGTCGAAGTGGACGATGAACTCGTCCGCAAGCTCATGCGGGAGGTAGGTCTGGTCCCGGTGCAGGTCAAGCGACGTCGTGGCCTCACGGTCGCGGACAAGACCGCAACTCCGATCCCTGACCTGGTGCGACGCGACTTCACTGCGAGCAGGTCCGGCGAGAAGATGATCGGCGATATCACGCAGATCGATACAGCTGAGGGCGCGCTTTTCCTGGCCACTGTCATCGACTGCTTCAGCAAGAGCGTGATCGGCTGGGCGCTGGATTCGCGATATCCGGCGAGCTTGGTGTGTGCGCGGCCATCGATATGGCCGCGGCCCGTATCGAGATCCCCGATGGTGCGATCTTTCATTCCGACCGAGGGAGTTCAACGCCGACGCCACCGGGCTCGTCATCCCTGAAGGCACGTCCGGTGCGCAGGAGATCGCCAAGGCAGTCCCGGCGAGCGCGCACGTCGTGAAGGCGTTCAACACGGTCTTCGGCCACGTGCTGGCCCAGGGGCGTCCGTTGGACGTGTTCTTCGCCGGAGATGACGCGCGGGCCAAGGCCGACGTGTCGGCGTTCATCGAGAGCCTCGGACTGCGCCCGCTCGATGTCGGCGGCCTGGAGATGGCCCGCTGGCTGGAAGGGGTCGGGCCGCTGCTGATGGGCCTGGCCCGCAACGGCGCGGGGACCTTCGACGTCGCCCTCGGCGTCAACCTCCCCGGCTGAGCGCACCCCTGCAAGTAGCCCGCGGCGCTCCCGCCGCGGATTCTCACGAAGGAGTCATCGTGCGTCTGATATGGCAGCTCTTGGCGGTTGTGGCGGTCTGGATCCTCGGCAATCTGGGCACCGCGGCGGTGAAGGACAACCCCTGGCTGGCGCTCGTCGCCGGCCTGCTGACGGCCGTCGTCGCGGTCCTGGTCTACGGCTGGGTGGTGCGGCGCACCGAGCACCGGGCCCCCGTCGAGGTGTCGCTGAAGGGAGCAGGCGCGGGGATCAGCTGCGGCACGCTGCTCGGCATCGCGCTGTTCGGGGCAGTCATCGCGAACATCGCCTTCTTAGGCGACTACACGATCAACGGCCTGGGCACGCCGGCGAGCGCCGTCGGCCTGCTCGGCATCATGGCGGGTGCCGCCGTGACCGAGGAGCTGGTCTTCCGCGGTGTCCTGTTCCGGAACGTCGAGCACTGGACCGGAACCTGGATCGCGCTCGTGCTGACCGGCTCGCTGTTCGGCCTGATCCACCTGCTCAACGCGAACGCCACTCTGTGGGGCGCCATCGCTATCGCCATCGAGGCAGGCGGGATGCTGACCGCCGCGTACATCGCCACCCGCAAGCTGTGGGTGCCGATCGGTCTGCACTTCGGCTGGAACATTGCCGCGAGCGCCATCTTCAGCACCAAGGTGTCCGGCAGCAACACCCCGCAGGGCCTGCTGGACGCGACGATGTCGGGTCCAGCGGTGGTCACGGGCGGCGACTTCGGACCGGAGGGCAGTGTGTACGCCGTGGTGTTCGGCGTGGTGGCCACCGTCGTGTTCATGTGGCTGGCACACCGGCGTGGTCACGTGGTCCCCGTCCGTCGCTCGGCCCGGGCGGACGTGGCCGCTAGGCTCGCCAGGTGATCGAACTCCGGCGGGTCCTGGACCGGTGACGGCAGATCGACGTCACGGTCCGGGAGTGCCGCTCGCGTTGGTGCCGGCGGTCGCATCGTTCGTGCCGGCGTTCCACGGGCTGGGGACGGAGGTCGGCACGCTGCCGACCCGTCCCTTCGACGCGCTGGCCGTCGTGGCGATCGTCCTCCAGTGCTTCCCGCGACGCCTACACCACCACCTCGCTGACCGAGGCCCGCCGCATCGCCGAACGAGTCGGGGCTTGAGCAGAAGGGCTTCGTCGGCTACCCCGGAGACGGCGCGAACCTGTGGAACGCCGTGCACACCCGCGATGTCGCCTCCTTGTTCCGCCTGGCGCTGGAGAAGGGGCCGGCCGGCGAATACTGGCACGCGGTTGAGGACGGGGCCATCCCGTTCCGCGAGATCGCCGAGGCCATCGGCAGCCGTCTGGGCCTGCCCGCCGTGAGCGTACCCGTGGACGAACTGATGGTGCCGGGATACTTCGGGTTCCTCGCGAACATAGTCACGCAGAACTACCCGGCGTCCAACCTCATCACCCGCCGGACCCTCGGCTGGGAACCCGCTCAGCCCAGCCTGCTCGCCGATTTGGACAACGGCCATTATTTCCCCGCCGGCTGACGGCAGGGACCCCAATCGCAACGAGCCCGGCAAATGACAAGGGATAAGGCTCTTCTGGAGGGACGCCGAGAATATGACGACTGTGGGATTCATCGGAAGCGGATACATCGGCAGTACCATCGCGCGGCTCGCCATCGAGGCCGGGCACCAGGTCGTGCTCAGCAACTCGCGCGGTCCCGAAACGCTCGCGGACACGACCGCGGAACTGGGGCCGCGGGCGTCCGCGGCGACGAGCGGGGAGGCCGCGGCGGCCGGTGACATCGTCGTGGTCACGGTGCCGGTCAAGGCGTTCTCCAGCTTGCCCGCCGCGCCACTAGCCGGGAAGACGGCGGGCGGTGCTGGACGCCGAGCCCGGGATGACGGTGGTGGGCGTCGCCGCCACCGGCGCCGCCGCGCTGAGCCTGGCCGTCGAGCACCGGCCCGACGTCGCCGTGCTCGATGTCAACATGCCCGAC
>NZ_JADOGI010000419.1 GCF_015645445.1 Nonomuraea cypriaca
AGTCAGGTGAGGGTGGCGGGGTCGGTGTTGGAGCCGCAGACCACGACGGCCACGCGCTCCCCCGCCGCCGGCGTGTAGGCGCCGGACAGCACCGCCGCGTACGCCGCCGCCCCCGCCGGCTCGGCCGCCACCCGGTGCCGCGCCCAGAGCGTACGCCGGGCCGCCACGATCGCCTCGTCGCTCACCAGCACACTCTCCACCCGCGGCCCGGAGAGGATCTCGTAGGCCAGCCCGCCCAGCCGGGTGGCGCCAAGGGCGTCGGCCCCCACCCCGCTCACCTGCACCGGCACCGGCTCCCCGGCCCGAAGGGCCTCGCGCAGGGTCGGAATCCGCTCGGGCTCCACCGCCACGACGCGCGGCCCTGCGCCGTCGCCGGCCGAGGTGCCCACGGTGATCCCGCCGGCGAACCCGCCGCCGCCGACGGCCACCACCACGGTGTCCACACCCCCGGTCTGCTCCATGATCTCCAGCCCGGTGGTCCCCTGCCCGGCCAGCACCTCGGGCTGGTCGTACGCGTGCACGGTCAGTGCCCCCGTCTCGGCGGCCCGCTTGGCGGCGGCCTCGGCGGCCTCCGAGTAGATGGCGCCCGTCTGGGTGATGTGCGCCCCCAGCGCCTCCAGCCCCGCCACCTTCACCGGGCTGGTGACCTCCGGCACGAAGATCTCGGCCCGCACCCCCAGCTCCCTGGCCGCGTACGCCACCGCAAGACCGTGGTTGCCACCGCTGGCCGCGATCACCCCGTCGGCCGGGAGCTCACCGGCCGACAGGATGCGGTTGAACGCCCCGCGCACCTTGAACGACCCGGAGTGCTGCAACAGTTCCAGCTTGAAGAACAGTCCGGGAGAGACCTCCAGCACCGGCGTACGAAGCACGAACCCGCCGATCCGCGCGGCGGCGGCCAGGACATCATGGTGGGCAACGGTGGTCACAGCGACTCCTCACACTAAAGCGCGTAGTAAGGATCGAGGCTACGCCAGTGCCTGGGACACGTCGGCCCACAGGTCCTCCGGGTGTTCGATGCCCACCGAGATGCGCACGGTGCCCTCGCCGATCCCGTTCGCGGCCAGGTCCTCTGCCGACATCGCCCGGTGCGAGGTGGTGGCGGGATGCAGCACGAGCGTCTCGACGCCGCCCAGCGAGGGGGCGAGGAGCGCGAGGCGTACGGAGCTCATGAACTTCTCCCCCGCCGCCCGTCCGCCTGCCAGGTCGAACGAGAACACCCCGCCGAACCCGGACAGCAGCCTGCCCGCCAGCTCGTACGACGGATGCGACGGCAGCCCCGGCCAGTGCACGGCCGCGACGGCGGGATGCCCGGCGAGCCGGGTCGCCAGGTGGCGGGCGTTCGAGCAGTGCCGTTCCATGCGAAGCGCGAGCGTCTGCAGCCCGCGCAGCGTCAGCCACGACGCGAACGGCTCAGCCGTGGCGCCCAGCTCGATCGCGAAGCGCCAGACCTGCTCGTACCGGGCGGAGTCGGCGAAGACGGCGATCCCGCCCACGACGTCGGTATGCCCGGACAGGTACTTGGTGGTGGAGTGCACCACGATGTCCGCACCGTGCTCGATGGGCCGGCACAGCAGGCCGGTGGCGAACGTGTTGTCGACCACGGACGGGATCCCCAGCTCGCGGGCCGCCCCGCACATCGCCGGCAGGTCGGCCACCAGGGTCATCGGGTTGCTGATCGTCTCCAGGTAGACCAGCCGGGTCTCGGGGCGCGCGGCGGCGCGCAGGGCCGCGGGGTCGTTCTCCGGCACGTACGTGACCTCGATCCCGAACCGCGCGGTCAGGTCGTTGATCATCGCGGCCGTCCCGCCGTACAGGGAGCGCTGGGCGATCAGGTGGTCACCTGGCTTGAGCAGGCCGAGCAGGACGATGTTGATCGCACCCATGCCCGAGCCCGTGGCGATGGCGGCCACACCGCCCTCCAGCCCGGCCACGGCGAGCTCCAGCGAGCGGACGGTGGGGTTGGTGTAGCGCCCGTACACGAACGCGCCGTCGGGACGCCCCATCGCGCCGGCCATCACGGCGGGGTCGTCGAAGACGAAGCCAGAGGTCTGGTAGATGGGCACGGAGATGGGGCGGCTGTCGGTCACGACCGGCTGGGGGACGTGCACGATCCGGGTCTCAGGACGGAGTTCACTCATGGCGCAAGGATCTCCTGGGAGGCGTCCGATGTCATCGCCGACCCCGGGGAAATGGGCCTGGGTGATGAGGGCGGGGTGTCGTAGGACGGAGCCGGGCGGACGGGCTCCCGCCGGACCCTCGGCGTCTGAGAGTGTGGGGGCATGGAGACGACCTTCGTACTCGTGCACAGCCCCTCCGTCGGGCCGTCGACCTGGGCGCCCGTGGCCGAGTCGCTGGAACGCCGCGGACGCGCGGCCGTGGTGCCCGAACTGACCGGCGTGGCCGCGGGCGGGCCGCCCTACTGGCCGTGGGTGGTCCAGTCTGTGCGCGCCGCCACCCCCGACACCCCCGTCGTCCTGGTCGGGCACAGCAACGCCGGGTTCTTCCTGCCGCTGATCAAGGAAGGGCTCGGGGAACGGGTGGTGGCGTGCGTGTTCGCCGACGCGCACATCCCGCCGCGCGACGGGCTGGTCAGGCTCGCCGAGGAGGAGTTCCTGCCCTTCCTGCACGACCTGGCGGGCCCCGACGGGGTGCTGCCACGCTGGACCGACTGGTGGGACGAGGAGGACGTGGTGGCCATGCTGCCCGACCCCGCCGTCCGCGTGGAGGTGGCGGGCGAGCAGCCCAGGCTGCCGCTCGACTACTACACGCAGGCCATCCCGGTCCCCGCCGGGTGGGACGAGGTCAGGTGCTCGTTCCTGTGGTACGGCCCCCCGTACGACAGGATCGCTGAGAAGGCGGCCCGCAGGGGCTGGCCGGTGAGCCGGGTGCCGGGCAAGCACCTGCACCAGATCATCGACCCTGAAGGCGTCACGGACGCGCTGCTCAAACTCTCGCGGAAGTCGTGAATTCCTCACTGCCGGCCCCCTGGCACGTCCAGGAATAGTCGGGCGTATGACAACGATCGACGTGCAAGGGCTCAGGAAGAGCCACAGGGGGTTTCGAGGCGGTGAAGGGCATCTCGTTCGAGGTGGCCCAGGGCGAGATCTTCGCGCTGCTCGGCAGGAACGGCGCCGGCAAGACCACGACGGTCGAGGTGCTATGCGTGCCGGGGTTGAGCGCCCGGCTTGCGTGCCGGGGCTCAGACGTCGGTGATCCGCAGGCCGGCGTGCGCCTTGTAGCGGCGGTTGACGGAGATGATGTTGGCGGTGAGCGCCTCGATCTGGTGCGCGTTGCGCAACCGGCCGCCGTAGACGCCGCGCACGCCGGGGATGACCGCAGCCAGCGCCTGCACGGTGTCCGTCGCCTCCCGGTCGTCGCCGAGCACCAGCACGTCCAGCTCCACCTCGTCCACCGCCGGGTCCATCAGCAGGACCGCCGACACGTGGTGGAACGCCGCCACCACCCGGGTGTCAGGCAGCACGGCCGCGGCCTGCTGGGCGGCGCTCCCCTCCGCGACGGGCAGCGCGTACGCGCCCTGCTTGTCGAATCCGATCGGGTTCACGCAGTCGACCACGATCTTCCCCGCGAGCTCCGCCCGCAGCGACTCCAGCAACGCCTTGTGCCCGTCGTACGGCACCGCGACGATCACGATGTCCGCCTGAGTGGCGACGGCGGCGTTCTCGTCCCCGCTCGCGCCCGATCCGATGGAGGCCGCGGCGTCCTTGGCACGCTGGGCGCTGCGCGACCCGATGAGCACGGGGTGCCCCGCCAGCGCGAACCGCCGCGCCAGCCCCTTCCCCTGGTCTCCCGTGCCGCCGAGAATGCCGATGGTTAGCCCGTTGAGGTCAGTCATAGCTCGATCATGCCAGCCCCGCGAAACGGGCACGGCGGCCGGGCCCCACGCGGACGAGCCGAAGCCCCTCCCGCACACCGACGGGAAGCGACCGGCGGCCGTGCCCCCGCGCGGACGGCCCGAAGCCGGCCTCCCGCACACCGACGTGAAGCGGGCGGCGGCCGGGCCGAAGCCGGTCTCCCGCACACCAGCGCGAAGCGGGCGGCGGCCGAGCCCGTGCGGGCGGGCCCGGCGGCCGGCCGGGCTAGCAGTTACCGAACGCGGGCAGCCCGAGCACCCGCAGGGTCAGCCACTCGATGGCCAGCGGCCCGCCCTCGATGGCCCCCGTGACGTGGTCGGGAGCGGGCAGCGCGGCCCACCGCACGTTGACCCCCGCCCGGCAGTACTCCGAGCGCAGCGCCGAGCCGACCGCGAGCGGGATGATCTGGTCGCCCTTGCCGTGGTAAAGGAACATCGGCACCCGCGGCGGCGTCCCCCCGAGCCGGTTCTCGGCGAGCCTGGCCAGCCACTTGGGCTGAC
>NZ_JADOGI010000042.1 GCF_015645445.1 Nonomuraea cypriaca
CCCACGGCCTCCCCCGCCCCGCCATCTCCCACCCGCGCTCCCACTCGCGTGGCCCAGACGGCCTGGACATAACGAATCTCGTTGTTTACGATTATCGTTATACCAACTCGATGGATCACCAGACTCGAGATCTTGCTGAGCACCGCTCTCGTCCTCGGCTGCCTGGGGGCGCTCACCGCCCTCGGCGCGAGCGTCATGATCGCCTTCTTCGGCACGCCCAACGGGATCGGCATCCCGCTGCGCGTGTTCGACCTGCCTGTCGCGGGCCTCGCGGCGGACGGCGCCTCGATCGGCGACGTGACCGCCGAGGTGGTGGCCCGCCCCGACGGCGCCGCACCGCTGGCCGGCCTGCTCTACCTGCTCATGTGGTTCCCGGGCACGGCGACGGGGCTGCTCGCGTTGTTCGCGGTCGTGCGTGCCCTGCGCAGGGCCAGGTCGGGCGACAGGGCGCTGTTCTCCACCGTCACCGCCGGCCACCTGCACGACCTCGGCTGGATCCTGATCGCGGGCTCGCTCGTGTCGGCCGTGCTCGGGATGGTCGCGGAGGCCGTACTCGCTTCCATGCTGCTGGCGGAGAGCCATCCGTTCTACCTGCCGCCGTGGGGCGAGCTGTCCGGGGGCCTCGTCGCGGGCTTCGCCGCGCTCGGCGTGTCCGAGATCGTCCGGCGTGGCCTGCTCCTGCTCGAAGAGGTCGAGGCCACGATCTGATGGGCGAACGCGTCATCAGGGTCCGGCTCGACGAGGTGCTCCAGGAGCGGGGCATGACGCTCACCGAGCTGTCGCACCGCGTGGAGATCACCGTGGTCAACCTGTCGATACTGAAGAACGGGCACGCCAAGGCGATCCGCTTCTCCACGCTGTCACGCCTGTGCGAGGCGCTCGGCTGCCAGCCTGGCGACCTTCTCACGTACGAATGAAGGCCACGCGGCCCGTTACCCGGCGATCTCCTTGATCTGCTCGATCAGCCGCACGCGCTCCTCGTGCGTCCTGCCCAGGGGCGTCACGTTGAGCGTGGTGACCCCGGAGTCCTTCATCGCCCGCACCCGGTCGCGTACGAACCCCTCGCTGCCGATCAGCGACATCCGCTCCAGCAGCTCGGCCGGGACCAGCGCCGCCGCCTCCTCCTTCTTGCCCTCGAGGTAGAGGTCCTGGATCTGCTCGGCCTCCTTCTCGTAGCCGTAGCGGCGGGCCAGGTCGTTGTAGAAGTTCCTGCCCTTGGCGCCCATGCCGCCGATGTAGAGCGCCGCCACCGGCCGCCCGAACTCCAGCAGCCCGGCCACGTCGTCCCCGATCGCCAGCGACGCCTGCGCGATCACGTCGAGCTCGCCCAGCCCGGGGTCCCGCTTGGCCTTGCCCGCGGCCAGCGGCGCGCCCCAGACGCCGGCGGCCTTCTCTGGGACGTAGAAGATCGGCTCCCAGCCCTCGGCCAGCTCGGCGGCCAGCCCGACGTTCTTCGGCCCGATGGCGGCGACCACGATCGGGATGCGGGGGCGTACCGGATGGTTGATGATCTTCAGGGGCTTGCCCAGGCCGGTGCCCTGATCGGGCGGGAGAGGCAGGGTGTAGTGCTTGCCGCCGTACTCCAGGCGCTCACGCCGCCACACCCGGCGGCAGATCTCGATGACCTCCCTGGTACGCCCGAGCGGCGCGGTGTACGGCACCCCGTGGAACCCCTCGATCACCTGCGGCCCCGATGCGCCGATGCCGAGCGTGAAGCGCCCGTCGGAGACGTAGTCCATGCCCGCGGCCGTCATGGCCAGCAGCGTCGGCGTGCGCGAGTAGATCGGCAGGATGCCTGAGGCGATCTCCAGCCGCTCGGTCCTGGCCGCGATGTACCCCATCTGGCTGACGGCGTCGAAGGAGTAGGCCTCGGCCACGAAGACGATGTCGAGACCCGCCTTCTCGTAGTCGGCCAGTTCGGCGACCGTCTCCTTGAAGCCGCCCGAGTAGGTGATTCCCATACCGATGCGCATGCGGGGCTCCCGAGACCGAATGTTGTTCCGTTCAGACGGGAACAGATTATCGCGTCGGCGTGTCGGGGAGGGAGCCACTAGCCTGGGTCGAATGCTGAGACGGGTTGTCATCGTCGTGTCCGCCGTGGTGGCCGTGGCCCTGGCCGGTCATCAGCTGATCCCGGAGTTCGGCGGATTCATGCCCGTGCTGGAGAGCGTGCTGCCGTGGATCGGCCTCACGGTGCCGCTGCTCCTCGTGGCGGCCATGATGGCACGCTCCAGGCTCGCCACCGCGGCGGCGCTGGCGCCTGGGGTGGTGTGGGCGGCGATGTTCGGCTCCACGGTGTTCCGCACGCCGCCGGGCGGGCCCAGTGACCTGGCCGTCGGCACGATCAACGTGGGCGTGCGCAACAACGCCTCAGGCGAGGCCGTGCGGGTCATCGCCAAGGACCTCGACCTGCTGGCCGCCCAGGAGCTGACCCGCGGCGGGCCCGCGGCCAAGCAGCTCAACAAGATGTTCAAGTACCACTACCCGGTCAGCACAGTCGGCCTGTGGAGCCGCTACCCGATCAGCGAGACGCGGGCGCTCGACGTCGGCATGGGCTGGGCGCGGGCCCTGCGCGCCGTGGTCACCACCCCCAAGGGCAAGGTGACGGTCTACGTCATGCATCTGGCCTCGGCCCGGCCGGGGGCAACCACCTCGCGCGACGCCTCGCTGGCGAGCGCGCGCAGACTCATCGACGCCGATCCCAGCAAGCGGATCCTGCTGCTCGGCGACCTCAACACCGCCACCACCGACCGCGGCATGCGGGGGCTGACCCCGCCGCTGACGGACGCGCAGAGCGCGGCGGGCGACGGGTTCGGGTTCACCTGGCCGGCGGAGTTCCCGATCACCCGGCCGGACCACATCCTGTTCAAGGGGATGACGGCGACCCAGGCCGGCGTGGCGCCCGCGACGGGCAGCGACCACCGGGCGGCGATCGCGTCACTCCGGTTGTGATCGACGTCACTCCGGTTGCAGGAGGCGCAGGTCCTCGGGGGTGTCGATGTCGGCCGGGTCGCCGTGCTCGTCGCACGGCACCTCGGTGACCAGCTCGGGATGCGCCTTCACGAACGCCCTGGCCCCCACGTCGCCCACGGCCAGCTCGGCCACCTCGGCGAAGTGCTCCCTGGCGATCAGGACGGGGTTCCTGCGCCGGCCGCCGTACGTGGCGACGGCCAGCCCGGAGTCCGCGGTCATCAGCGCGCGCACCGCGTCCGGGCGGATGAGCGGCTGGTCGACCAGCGCGACGACGACGGCCCGCGTCTCGGGCGGCAGCGCGGCGAGCCCGACGCGCAGGGACGAGCCCATGCCCGACTCCCAGCCGGGGTTGCGCACCACGATCGCGCCGCGCACCTGCACGGTGGCCGCGCCGAGCACGACCACGACGGGGTGGCAGCCGCCGTCCTCCAGCAGCCGCACGCCGCGGTCGACCAGCCGCTCGCCGGCGTACTCCACCAGTGCCTTGGGCGTGCCCAGCCGGGCACCACGGCCCGCGGCCAGCAGCAGCCCGGCCACCCCAGCCGATCTCATGGCGCCCCAAGGGAGGACTCGTGGTGGATCCGGCCGGTGGTGCTGGACAGCGGCCTGCCCGTGCCGCCCCACCGCAGCTGGATCAGCTCGGCGGCGATCGAGACGGCCGTCTCCTCGGGCGTGCGCGCGCCGAGGTCGAGGCCGATGGGCGAGCGCAGCCTGGCCAGCTCGGCGTCGGTGAGGCCGGCCTCGCGCAGCCGTTCGAGCCGGTCCTCGTGGGTGCGGCGCGAGCCCATGGCGCCCACGTAGCCCGCGTCGGTGCGCAGCGCCACCTCCAGCAGCGGCACGTCGAACTTGGGGTCGTGGGTGAGCACGCAGATCACCGTGCGTTCGTCCACCCGCACCGAGGCCAGGAAGTCGTGCGGCCACTTGACCACCACCTCGTCGGCGTCGGGGAAACGCTTGGCGGTGGCGAAGATCGGCCGGGCGTCGCAGACCGTGACGTGGTAGCCGAGGAACTTGCCCACCCTGGCCACCGCCGCGGCGAAGTCGATCGCCCCGAACACCAGCAGCCGCGGCGCCGGCGCGAACGAGTGCACGAACACCGCCAGGTCGTCGAGCCGCCGCTCCCCCTGCCCGCCGTAGTGCCTGATGCCGGTCAGGCCCTGGGCGAGCATGCCGCGGGCGTCGTCGTCCACGGCCTCGTCGAGGCGTTCGAGGCCGAGGGTGCCCGAGGAGCGCTCCGGCCAGATGATCCGGCGGGCGCCGACCTGGCCTGGGCCTGAGATGATCGTGGCGACGGCGACCGGCTCACGCGCCTCGATGGCCGCCGCGACCTCTCCCAGCTCGGGGAACGTCTCCATCGAGATGGGCTCGACCAGGATGTCGATGATGCCGCCGCAGGTCAGCCCGACGGAGAACGCGTCGTCGTCGCTCACGCCGTAGCGCTGCAGGACCGGCTGATCGATCTCGGCGGCCAGCTCGTAGACGGCGCCCTCGACGCACCCGCCGGACACGCTGCCGACCACCTCCTCGCCGCGCACCGCCATGGCCGCGCCCGGTGGCCTGGGCGCGCTGCTCCACGTGCCCACCACCGTCGCCAGCCCGAACCTGTGCCCGGACTTCCACCACCGCATGATCTCCGGCAGCACGTCACGCATGCGCGAGCCTTTCGCTGAGTCGCTCGTAGGCGGCCAGGCTGTGCCCGGCCACCAGGTCGTCGAGGTAGGGCAGGGCGGCCCGCATGCCGCCGGTGAGCGGCTGATAGTCCGCGTACCCCTTGTGTGGGTTTACCCAGATCACCCGGTGCGCCTGCCTGGCCAGTCTGGCCATCTGTGTGCGCAGCAACTCCGGATCACCGCGTTCCCACCCGTCCGAGGCGATCACCGTGATCGTCCCCCTCGCGCTGTAACGGGTGAGGTATTCCTTGAGTTCCTCGCCCAGGCGGGTGCCGCCGCTCCAGTCCGGGATGGCCTTGGAGACCTCGTTCAGCGCGGTGCCGGGGTCGCGGTGCCGCAGCTCGGCCGTGATCGGGGTGAGCCTCGTGCCGACCGAGTAGACCCTCGTGGCCCTGGGCTCGCTCCTGACCAGCGCGTGGGCGAAGCGCAGCAGCGTCTCGGCGTACGGGGCCATCGACCCGCTGACGTCCACGAACAGCACGACCGTGCGCGGCCTGGTGGCGTGCCGCCGGTGCCTGAGCCTGGCCACCTCGCCCTTCCTGAGGGCGTCGCGGATGGTCCTGCGCTGGTCCAGGCCGCCCCGGTGGGCGCTCTCGAAACGGCGTGAGCGCCGCCGCTCCCGCCCGGCCCTCAGCATGGCCAGCATCCGGTGCACCTCGGCCCGCTCGGCCTCGCTCAGCCTGGCCACGTCGCGGTGGCGCAGCACCTCGGCCCCGCTGGCGGTCGCAGGCGCCGCCGTCCCGTCGTCGCCGCCGCTCTCGCCGTCGGCCGTCGCGGCGAGGTGCCGGGTGACGCTCGTCGTGCTCGTACGGGCCAGGCCCGCCCTCTGGCCGCCGAAGTAGGCGGCGAAGCACCGGTCGTACCTGGGCAGGTCGTCGGGCGTGGCGCACAGGGTGAGCCGCCCGGCCCAGTAGACCTCGCCGGAATCGGTCACGTCGAGGTGGTCGAGCGCCTTCAGCAGGTTCTCGGTCCGCTCGTGGTCGGCCGCGACGCCGGCCGCGCGCAGCGTCCTCGCGAACCCGGTCATGGTGGCGGCCAGCTCATCCATGGGTGAGCAGCCCGTTGCCCAGGACGTGCGCGACGTCTTCGCGGTATTTCAGCGCCGCGCCCAGCGTGGCCGCGGCCCGGCCGGGGTCGAGCTCCTTGGCGCCCAGCGTCAGCAGCGCCTCGGTCCAGTCGAGCGTCTCCGCGACGCCCGGCGGCTTGACCAGGCCGGCCCGCCGCAGCCGCTCGGCCGCCCGCGCCACCTGCGTGGCCAGCGTCTCGGTGCAGCCGGGCAGGCGCCGCAGCAGGATGGCGACCTCGCGGTCGAAGCCCGGGTGCTCCAGCCAGTGGTAGAGGCAGCGCCGCTTGAGCGCGTCGTGCACCTCCCGCGTCCGGTTGGAGGTCACCACGACCACCGGCGGCGTGCCGGCTTTGATCGTGCCCAGCTCCGGAATCGAGATCGTGAAGTCGGAGAGCACTTCGAGCAGGAACGCCTCGAACTCGTCGTCGGCCCGGTCGATCTCGTCGACCAGCAGCACGCTCGGCTGCGTCTCGATCGCCTTCAGCAGCGGCCGCGCGATCAGGAACCGCCGGTCGTAGATCTCCCCCTCGAGCCTGCCGACGTCGGTGATCCCGGCGGCCTCCGCGGCTTTGAGGTGGAGGAGCTGGCGCGCGAAGTCCCAGTCGTAGAGCGCCTGGGCCGCGTCGAGGCCCTCGTAGCACTGCAGCCGTATCAGCGGCGCGTCGAGCAGCGCCGCGAGAGTCTTGGCCAGCTCTGTCTTCCCGACCCCCGCCTCCCCTTCGAGGAACAGCGGCCGCCCCATCCGCAGCGCGAGGAAGGCGGCCGTGGCCAGCCCTTCGTCGGCCAGGTAGGCGTGCCGGTCGAGCAGCTCGATGAGCTTCTCCGGCGACTCGATGTCCATCGCCCTGGTTGTCCGCCGTAGCACCTCTTCAGGCTACGTCGCCACCCGCGCCGGCCCGACGGTGAGCGCCAGGTTTCCGGCTCGATGCCGGTCAGTTTTCCCGTGCTTCTCCGCGCTCCCGGATCAGGGCCGCGAGCTCGGCCGTGGCCCGGCGGGCGCGGGCCTTCTCCGAGCCCTGGATGCCCATCGCGCCGATGGTGCGCCCGTCCGAGAAGTCGATGCGCGGCCACGGGTCGCCCACCAGCAGCGTGATCTCCAGGATCTCCGGCCACGTGTAGCGGTGGGTGCGGAGGGCGTTGACGAGGGTGACTCCCTGCTCGTCGGCCTCCACCCGGACGCGGCCGAGCAGATGCAGCACGTACGCCACCACGCACCCGAACGCCACGATCGCCAGCCGGTCGGGCAGCTTGAACGGCTCGGCGATGAAGACGGCCATGACCACCGCCCCCAGCACGATCAGCACGGCGAAGCCGTACGCGACGAGCCTTCCCCGGCGGGGACGCCAGGTGACGGGCAGGGGCGGAGGGGGCACGGGCTCGGACACGAAGGAAACCTACCGCAGGTCCGAGGGAGAAGTCCCCCAAGCCGACCGCCGCCGGACCGCCGGCCAGGCACGACAGCCGGACACGACGGCCCGACGGCCGGACGCCGGCCGGGCACGGCGGCCGGGCGGCAGGCTCAGTGGAGGTCTCGCAGCAGGAGGGCGGTCTCGAGCGCGGCCACGACCGATTCGTACCCCTTGTCCTCCTTGCTCCCCGGCAGCCCCGACCGGTCGAGGGCCTGGTCCAGCGTCTCGCAGGTGAGTACGCCGTTACCGACCGGCGTCTCCTCGTCCAGCGAGATCCGGGTCAGGCCCGAGGTCACCGAATCGCAGACGTAGTCGAAATGGGCGGTCTCGCCGCGGATGACCGCGCCCAGCGCCACCACCGCGTCACAGCGGCGGGCCAGCGCCTGGGCGACCACTGGGATCTCCAGTGAGCCCGGCACCCGTACCACCGTGGCCGTGGCGCCGCTGTCGTCGCACGCCTGCACGGCGCGGGACACGAGCTGATCGGTGATCTTGGCATGCCAGCTGGCCGCCACCACCCCGACCGTCAGTCCCGAGGCGTCGGGCGCCGAGGCGGCCGGCCGTCCTTCCCCGCTCATGAGGCCTCCGAGATATCAGACGTGATGTCGGGTGCGATGTCGTGGCCGAGCCTGTCGCGCTTGGCCGTGAGGTAACGCTCGTTGTAGGGGTTCATGGCCACGGGCATGGGCTCACGGCCCAGCACCTTGATGCCGTAGCCGTCCATGCCCTTGAGCTTGGCCGGGTTGTTGGTGAGCAGCCGCACCGACTTGACCCCGAGGTCCGCGAGGATCTGCCCCGCGTTGGAGAACTCCCGCGCGTCCACCGGCAGCCCCAGCTCCACGTTGGCGTCCACGGTGTCGCTGCCGTTGTCCTGCAGGCTGTACGCCTTGAGCTTGGCCAGCAGGCCGATCCCCCTTCCCTCGTGGCCGCGCAGGTAGACGATCACGCCGCGGCCCTCCTCGGCGACGGCCGCCATGGCGTGGTCGAGCTGCACCCCGCAGTCGCAGCGCAGCGAGCCGAACACGTCGCCGGTCAGGCATTCGGAGTGGGCCCTGACCAGAACGTTCTCGCCGCCGTCCAGGTCGCCGTAGACGAGCGCGACGTGCTCGCCGCCGTCCAGCGCGCTGGAGTAGCCGTACGCCCGCCACATCCCGTAGGCGTTCGGCAGCCGCGTCTCGGCGACCCTGGTGACCATGCTCTCGGCGCGGCGGCGGTGGTCGACGAGCTGCTCGATCGAGACGAGCGCCAGGTCGTGCTCGTCGGCGAAGCGGCGCAACTCGGGCAGCCTGGCCATGGTGCCGTCGTCGTTGACGACCTCGGCCAGCGCGCCCGCCGCCGACAGCCCGGCCAGCCTGGCCAGGTCCACGGCCGCCTCGGTGTGGCCGCGCCTGGCCAGCACACCGCCCTCGCGGTAGCGCAGCGGGAAGATGTGCCCCGGCCGCACCAGCTCGTTGGGCTCGGTGGCGGAGTCGGCGAGCGTCCGGATCGTCCTGGCCCGGTCGGCCGCGGAGATGCCGGTGGTGACGCCGTCGCGGGCGTCCACGGTGATCGTGTACGCCGTGCGCATGCGTTCCTTGTTCTGGAAGACCATGAGCGGCAGGCCCAGCCGGTCGAGCTCCTTGCCCTCCATGGCCACGCAGATCATCCCGCTGGTGTGCCTGATCGTGAACGTGCACAGCTCCGGCGTGGCCTTGACCGCGGCGAAGATGAGGTCGCCTTCGTTCTCCCTGTTCTCGTCGTCGACGACCACGACCGGCTTGCCGTCGCGGATGTCCTGGATGGCGCGCTCGATCGGGTCGAGCTTGATCTCGTTCACTGGGCCACCGCCACCTTGAGCGTGGCCGTCCGGTATTCCCGCAGCCACTTCACGAAACCGACCAGGACCAGCACGAAGAAGATCCCGTACACGTATCCGGAGACGACCAGGCCCGAGCTGAACGCCAGCGGCACTCCGACCAGGTCCACGGCCACCCACACGATCCAGAAGTCCACCAGCGCCCTCCCCTGCGCCCAGGTCGCCAGCGCGCTGCCGACGAAGATGTAGGCGTCGGCGGCCACCAGGAACGCGCCCTTGGGCAGCGGCTCGGCGGCACCCCACGACAGGCCCGTGACATAGAACAGGAACCCGACCACGGCGGTGCCCGCCAGCATGAGGCCGACCAGCAGGCTTCTCTCCCACGTCTTGGCCGGGCGGACGGCCAGCCTGCCGCCGTCCTGGGTGCCGCGCCGCCACGCCCACCAGCCGTAGATCGCCAGGGCGGCGAACAATGCCTGCTTGAGCGCGTTGCCGGTGATGTGGGCGTTGATGGAGGCGATGAACAGCAGCACCGACCCGGCGAACTGCACCGGCCAGGTCCACATCGACTTGCTCATCGCGAGCACGACCGTGGACAGGGCGGCGATGTTGCCGGCCAGGTCGGTCCAGAGCACGTGTGTGCCGAATATCTCGAATCCCGCGTCGGCCCAGTTCATTGCCTGACCACCAGCCTCTCGACATACTTCGCGATCACGTCGACCTCGATGTTCACCAGGTCGCCCACCTGGCGTTCGCCCATGGTGGTGAGCTTCAGCGTGGTCGGGATGAGGCTCACGCCGAAGCCTTCGTCCTCAACCGTCGTGACCGTCAGGCTGATTCCGTCGATCGCGATCGAGCCCTTCTCGGCGACGTACGGGCTGAGGGCCTTGGGGAGGGAGAAGCGCAGGTCGTCCCAGCTCTCGCCGGGGGCGCGCGACAGCAGCACGGCGGTGCCGTCCACGTGGCCCTGCACGATGTGGCCGCCCAGGCGCTGGTCGGCGCGTACGGCCCGCTCCAGGTTCACCGCCGAGCCCGGGGCAAGGCCGCCGAGGGAGCTGCGGTCGAGCGATTCCCTGATCACGTCGACGGTGAACACGTCGTCCTTGGTCTCCACGACCGTCAGGCACACACCGTTGACCGCGATCGAGTCGCCGTGCCTGGCGTCGGAGGTGACAACCGGGCCGCGCACCGACAGCAGGGCTCCGCCGCCCGCCCGGTCGATGGCCACCACTTCGCCCTTTTCCTCAATGATTCCGGTGAACATCACTTCTCCCTGGTTGTGTGATGGGGCCGGGCGATCAGCCGTAGATCCGGCCCAATTTGGGAAAAATCATCAAATGTCAGGCGGTGGATCTCGCCGATCGTCCGCACCCCGGCCGCGCCGAGCGCGGCCCGGCCGGAGCCGAGCAACGCCGGGGCGAGGTACGCGACCACGCGATCGACCAGGCCCCGCCTCATGAACGAGCCGGCCAGCGTCGGACCGCCTTCCAGGAACACGCTGACGACCTCGCGCGCCGCCAGCTCACGCAGCAGGGCGTGCGGGTCCAGGCCGTCCTGGTGGCGGGGCAGGCGCAGGAGGTCTGCCTTGAGATCGGTGTCGACGTCGTCGGCGACCGCTATGAGCGTGGGCGCCGCGCCGTCGAGCACCCTGGCGTCCGGCGGCGTCCTGCCCTCACTGTCGATCACCACGCGCAGCGGCGTACGAACGCGCGGCCCCTCCTTGGCCCCCGCGACCTCTGGGCGCGCCGCCGGGGCAGTGGGGCGCGCGGCGTCGGAATGGGCGGCCCGGGTGGTGGGGCGGGCGGTGAGCCGGGGGTCGTCGGCGAGGATCGTGCCGATGCCCGCCACGATCGCGTCGGCGCCGGCCCGCAGCCGGTGCACGTCGGCCCGCGCCTCGGGCGAGGTGATCCACTGGCTCGTCCCGTCCTCGGCGGCGGACCGGCCGTCCAGGGTGGCGGCGAACTTCCAGGTCACGTGGGACCTGCCGAGCCGGGCGTAGGTGAGCCACTCCTCGTTCACCCGCTCAGCCGCGTCGGCGAGAACCCCGGACGTCACCGCGACCCCGTGCGCCCGCAACCGCGCCGCGCCGCCGGCTGCCTTCGGGCTGGGGTCGGCCACGGCGACCACGACCCGCACGACTCCGGCGGCGAGCAGCGCCCGGCTGCACGGCCCCGTCCTGCCGGTGTGGTCGCAGGGCTCGAGCGTCACGTACGCCGTGCCGCCCCTGGCCCGCTCCTCCGCCTGCGCCAGGGCGACGACCTCGGCGTGCGGCCCGCCCGCGTACGCGTGGAACCCCTCGCCGACGACCTCACCTGAGCCGTCGAGCACGACGCAGCCGACGACGGGATTGGGGCTGGTGGTGCCGTGTCCGCGCGCGGCCAGTTCGACGGCACGCGCCATGTGGGCGGCGTCCTGCGCCGGTATCTCCACCCCGGGTCTCCTACTCGCCAGTAGCTCCAAGCCACGGCGGGCCCCGGGGGATTTTCACGATGCCTATGGCACCACGTCAGGCGCCCGGCTGGGACACCGGACACCTCGCGCGCTTCCTCCCATCCGGACTTTAACCGTCGGTCCCGGAATTTCACCGAGTCAACCGGCCGATGGCATCGGCCGGGTCGCGGACTGTCACCGCCGGTTCGGAATTTCACCGACCCCGGAGCACGCTAGCTCTTTCGCTACCAGTGTGCCATGTCCGAATTGGCGTACGCGACCGCCCTACCACCCCTATTTCACGCGGCCATCAGCCGGCGGGCGCGCCTGGCCGACGGGGCATAGCGGACACTGGCCGGGACCAGGCCGATCCCGGTGTGCAAGGTCCGCAGCGTCGCGGTCGCCCACAGGTCGCCGACCGGCGTGGCGGGCAGTCCGTACAGTCGTCTGGCCCAGCGCGGCAGCGTGGCGAAGGCGAGGATGATCAGCGCCGGCATCGCGGGCTTGAGCGGCGTCAGCAGGCGCGGGAGCGGGGCGTTCAGCGACAGGCGCAGCGGATGGGCCGCCTCCGGGACGAACCGCAGCCCCGGCCGCTCGGCGTCGATGTAGTCACGCAGCTCGGCCACCGATGCGGGCACCTCATCCGCCGTCAGCCCCACGACCTCGGCGGCCCGCCGCCACTCCGCGACGAAGGCGTCCGCGTCGGCGTCCGACAGCGGCACGCCCGCCCGCCGGGCGATGGACAGGTAGGAGTCCACCTCCCCGACGTGGACCCAGCGCAGGGCGGCCGGGTCGTCCAGCTGGAAGGTGACGCCGGTGTCGGGGTCGTAGGCGGTCATACTGGCGTGGATCTTACGCACCCGGCGGCCGGCCCGTTCCACCTCGGCGCGGGTGCCGTACGTGCGCACGCGTACGAACTCGGTGGTGCGTACGAAACGCGACCACGCCTCGCCCGGGTCCATGAACGCCGAGTTCTGCAGCACGCCGCGCATCGCCCTCGGGTGCAGCCCCTGCATCAGCAGCGCGCGCAGGCCGCCGACCAGCAGAATCGGCTCACCCATCACCCGCCACGTCACCGAGCGCGGGCCGAAGATCCCATGGTCGCTCATAAGTGAAGAATTACCCAGGCGAGGGGTGGTTCATGTCACAATTTTTCCGATGGCGGGGCATATACGGCAGCAGCCGCGCGAAGAGCGTCGATCGCGGCCACCCGGTCGGCGGCTCCGTAGACGGCGCTGCCCGCCACGAACACGTCGGCCCCCGCCTCGGCGCAACGCTCGATGGTGCCGGCGTCCACGCCCCCGTCCACCTGCAGCCAGATCCGGCCGCCGTGCCGGTCGATGAGCTCCCGTGTCCGCCTCAGCTTCGGCAACACGACGTCGAGGAACTTCTGCCCGCCGAACCCCGGCTCGACGGTCATCAGCAACAGCATGTCGACCTCGCCGAGCAGGTCTTCGTACGGCTCCACGGCCGTGGCCGGGTTGAGCGCGAGCCCCGCCCTGGCGCCGAGCGAGCGGATCTCGCGCAGCGTGCGGACCGGCGCCTTGGCCGCCTCGGCGTGGATGGTGACGCTGCCCGCCCCGGCCTCGGCGTACTGCGGCGCCCAGCGGTCGGGATCGTCGATCATGAGGTGGCAGTCGAGCGGCGTCGCGGTCGCCTTGCGCAGCGCCTCCACCACGGGCAGCCCCAGGGTGAGGTTGGGCACGAAGTGGTAGTCCATGACGTCGACGTGCAGCCAGTCGGCATTGGGCACGGCGGCGGCCTCGTCGGCGAGCCTGGCGAAGTCGGCGGCGAGGATGCTGGGCGAGATCTGTACGGCCATGATTGGCCAAGTCTAGTGAACGGCCTGCGCCTGCCTCGCCCGGGACATCAGTCCGAGCCCGATGAACGTCACCGGCGCCCCGAGGTGCACCCAGAGCGCCAGCAGCGCGTATCCGGCGTACCTCACCGGACCGGTCTGGGGCAGCACCTCGCGCTGGACGTACCAGATGAACACGGCCACCAGCGTGCCGAGCAACCAGCGGGCGGCGCGGAGCCCGAGCGGCCCGCCCGCGTCGAACCAGCCGAGCCGGTACATGATCGAGGCTCCGGCGAGCGTGCCGAGCAGCACGCCCGACAGGGTGACGATCGTGTCGAGACTCTCGGGCGCGATCCGGCCCGCCGGGCTCCACGACAGGGGCGGGGACCATCCGCCGTACAGCGCGTTGGCCAGCGCGGCGGCGCCGATCAACGCGACGGACGACACGACGGAGGCCGCGAGCTGTCTCCACAGCGCCAGTCCCAGCCACCATGCGGTCAACGGCCGTTCCACCTTGAGGACCAGCACCAGCACGGCCACGCCCAGCAGTGCCCCGGCCACGACGTCCGACACGAAGTGCACGCCCAGGTAGACCCGGCTCAGGCAGACGAGAGCCGCGAGCGCTCCCGCCGTCCACCACGCCCACGGCCTGCCTGCCATCACGGCGAGCCGCCCTAACCCGGCGGTGCCGTTCTGGGCGTGCCCGGACGGCAGCCCGAAGCTCTCCTCGACGGACAGGGGACGCACCCCGGCGTCGATCCAGTACGGCCTGGGCTGGTGCGCGGCGAGCTTGCCGATCGTGTTCGTGACGGCGGCCACCAGGACGGTGAGCCCCAGGCGCAGGCCGAGCCCCGGGTCGACACACCAGTAGAGGACGGGCAGACACAGCAGGAAGAACGTGTCCGTGCCGAACACCGAGACGAGATCCAACACCGGCCGGACCCACTCCGGCCACTGCTGAAGCCACACGATGAGCTCCAGCTCGGCTCTGTGAAGGTCGTTCATGAAGTCCACAGGGTCGATCGGATCACATCCGAGGGCGGCGCCCGGTTCGCGGGACCAGAGCTCACCGCCTGCGAGGCTGGTTGAAGCGCAGCATGTTGCCTGAGGGATCGCGGAAGGCGCAGTCGCGAACGCCGTACGGCTGGTCGACCGGCTCCTGCAGCACCTCGCCGCCCGCTGCGCGGATGCGCTCGAAGGTGGCGTCGCAGTCGTCGGTCATGAAGATGACGCCGCGCAGCAGGCCCTTCGCCAGGAGTTCCGCCATGGTCTCCTTGTCGGCGGGCGAGGCGTTCGGGTCCGCGAGGGGCGGTTCGAGGACGATGTCCACACCGGGCTGCGACGGCGCCCCGACGGTCACCCACCGCATGCCCTCGAACCCGACGTCGTTGCGCACTTCCATGCCCAGAACGTCCCGGTAGAAGGCGAGCGCCTTGTCATGGTCGTCGACGGCGATGAAGCACGTTGAAAGCTTGATGTCCATGTGCTTCACGCTACGGGCCGGAAGCCGGTTTCGCTTCTCCGTTCCTGACCGGTCGCGTGTAGATCTTGGCCATGCAGGCCGGGATGGCGGCGCCCTCGTCATGGGGGCGCGCCCGGTATGAGCTCGGGCTCTCGCCGACCAGCTCGGTGAACCGCGAACTGAACGACCCCAGCGATGTACAGCCGACCGCGAAGCAGACCTCCGTCACCGTCAGGTCGCCCCGGCGCAGCAACGCCTTGGCCCGCTCGATCCGGCGCGTCATCAGGTAGCTGTACGGAGTCTCCCCGTAGGCGGCGCGAAAGCTGCGCGAGAAATGGCCCGGCGACATGAAGGCGACGCGCGCCAGCGCGGGAATGTCGAGCGGCTTCGCGTATTCGCGGTCCATCAGGTCACGGGCGCGGCGCAGCCGTACTAGGTCCTCCAACGTCACACGACCAGCATCCCACAGCGCCTGGCGCCAGGCACCGCCGACGCCATCCTGGAAAGCCTCATCGAACAGCTCGCCGATGCAGGCGCAGGAAGACGAACGACTTGGCCCGTCATCGCCTTGATGACGGCCTGCTCAGCCGGGAACGGCTCCATCGGCGGCTGCCACGCTCTGGGACGCATGAATCATGGATCCTCTCCCTGACCCAAACCGCGCGATCAGGAAGAGTGACCACAAACGCCATCAGCGACACATGACCGACGCTCTAGCGCTTGCGGAGCAGGGCCAGGAACATGGCGTCGGTGCCGTGCCGGTGCGGCCAGAACTGGGCGTGCGGCCCTTCACCCAGGCCGCCGACCTCAGGCAGGTAGTCACGCGCGTCGAGCTGCTCGGCATCGCCCCTGCGGGCGAGGACGTCCCCGACCACGACCCGAGTCTCGGCCAGGTGCGGCGAGCAGGTGACGTACGCGACGACTCCGCCAGGACGTACGGCGTCGAGCGCCGTGTCGAGCAGCCGCCGCTGCAGCTTCCCCAGCTCGGCGACGCCCGCCGGATCCCGCCGCCACCGTGCCTCGGGCCGGCGCCGCAACGCGCCCAGCCCGGTGCAGGGAACATCGAGCATGACCCGATCGAACACCCCCGGCCGCCACGCCGGCTCCGTGCCGTCCGCGGTGACCACCACCGCGTCCCTGGTGGTCTGCCAGACCAGCCGCGCCCGGTGCGGCTGCACGTCGACGGCCACCAGCCGCGCCCCACCCGCAAACGCCTCAACAACGACGCCATCCCCGCGACCCACGGCGGCACCCCCATCACCGCGGCCGCCGGTCCCGGCATCTCCCGCGGCCTCGCCATGACCAGCAGCACCGCCGCCAACCATGACCTGGGCACCCTCACCGCGCCCGGCACCGTCACCACCCGCAACCTGGGCACCCTTGCCGTGGGCGGCAGCCGCATGGGTGCCGGCGCTCTTGCCGGCCGTGGCCAGTCCGGCGAGGTCGCCGTGGGTGGCGATGGCGTCGAGGAGCCCCGCCTTGCCGCCGGGACCGGCGCACATGTCGAGCCACAGCTCCTCGCCCTTGCCCTCGACCGGCACCCGGGTCAGGGCGAGCGCCACCAGCTGGCTGGCCTCGTCCTGCACGGCGGCACGTGTCTCGGCGATGGCCCCGATCTGCCCGGGGTCGCCCTCACGCAGATAGGCGGCGTACGGCGAGTAGCGGGCCGGGATGGCGCCCGAGTCTTCGAGCTCCGCCACCGAACTACGCCCCGGCCGCGCGACCAGCGTCACCAGGGGACGGGCGTTGTCGGCGTCGAGCAGGTCGGCCACCTCGTCGCTCCCGCCCAGGGCGTCGCGGAAGACGGAGACGATCCACCGTGGATGTCCGTAGGCGACGGCGAGGTGCCCGACGGGATCCTCGGCGGGGTCGGGCGCGACGATGGGCACCCATTCTTCGAGCGTCCTGGAGCCGATCTTGCGCAGGACCGCGTTGACGAACTTGGCCGCGCCGGCACCGATGCGCAGGCGTACCAGATCGACGGTGGTGCCGACGGCCGCGTGTGGCGGGACGCGCATGCGCAGCAGCTGATGCGCGCCGAGCCGCAGCGCGTCGCGTACGTCCGGGTCGGGCGCACGGTCGCTGCACGTCTCGATGACGGCGTCGTAGGTGCCGAGCCCGCGCAGCGTCCCGTACGCGAGCTCGGTGGCCAGGGCCGCGTCGCGGCCCCGGATCCCACGTTCACGCAGGAGGCGCGGCAGCAGCAGATTGGCGTACGCGTCGCGCTCGTCAACGGCTCGCACGACGTCGAAGGCCGCGTTGCGCGCGGGGTCGCGCGCCGGTCTGCGCGGCCTCTGCGAACGACTCCCGCCGCCCCTGCCTGCGTCCCCCTGGTGCCCCCTGCTTTTCATCCCCTCAAACTTTCACTTACTTCGGTGGCAGCCTGTCGAGCATCTGGCCGAGCAGCGCCTTGACATCGACCATGCCGGTCTTGAGCTCCCCGACATCGGTCTTGAGAACCGCGACGTCGCTCTTGAGGATCCCGACATCCGTCTTCAGGACTCCGACATCCGTCTTCAGGACTCCGACATCCGTCTTCAGGACTCCGACATCCGTCTTCAGGACTCCGACATCCGCTTTAAGGACCGTGACGTCCGTCTTGAGGTCGGCGACGTCTGTCTTGAGAATCGCGACGTCCGTCTCGAGCACAGCGACCCGGCCGTCGATGGTGGTCACCGTGGTCTGCAGACCGTCGAACTTCTGGTCGAGCTGCACGGTCACGCCGAGGGCCTTGTCGACCTTCTGCTCCATCCGTGCAACCTTGCCCTGCGTCTTCTCCAGCGAAAACTCCGTCCGCCGGGCGTGGCTCTTGATATCGCGACAGTCGTCGCGCACATCGCCGAGCACCTTGAAAGTGGCGTCCTGGTCTTCGCGGAGGTTGTCCATGCGCGCGACGATAGCGAGTGCCTCGCTAGGCGTTGTGGTCATGGCGTCCATGTTACCGGCTGCATCTTGATCGACACGCTCGGTCACTTGAAGATCTCTTTACCCTCTGGGCGAACTCCACGGGCCCACTCCCCCGCGCCCATCAAGCGCTTGCCCTGCGGTTGCACCTCGCCCAGCTCGACCGCGTCGGTGGCCGTCCCGACCAGCACCGTCGTCTTCGTGGCGGCGATCTCGCCCGGCGCGAGCCGCTCCCCTGCGGCCACCCGGACCGGCCCGAGCTTCACCCGCTGCCCTCTGAACTCGCTCCACGCTCCCGGGCTCGGCGTGCAGGCCCGGATCAGGCGGTCGACGTGCATGGCGGGCTTGGCCCAGTCGACCCTGGCGTCGGCGACGGAGATCTTGGGCGCGATGGTCACCCCGTCCGCCGGCTGCGGCCGGGCCTCCAGGGTGCCGTCCTCGACGCCGTCGAGGGTGGCGGCGAGCAGCTCCGCCCCGGAGACCGACAGTCGTTCCAGCAGTGATCCGCTGGTGTCGGTGGCGCGGATCTCCTCGGTCACCACGCCGTAGACGGGGCCCGCGTCCAGCTCCTTGACGATCTGGAACGTGGTCGCCCCGCTGATCTCGTCGCCGTGCAGGATCGCGTGCTGGACGGGCGCGGCCCCGCGCCAGGCGGGCAGGATCGAGAAGTGCAGGTTGATCCAGCCGTGCCGGGGCACGTCGAGCGCCGACTGCGGCAGCAGCGCGCCGTACGCGACCACCGGGCAGCAGTCGGGCTCAAGCGCGCGCAACCGGTCGAGGAAGGCGGGGTCACCGGCCTTCAGCGGACGAAGCACCTCGATGCCGGACTCCTCCGCGAGCGCGGCCACCGGCGAGGGGTGGACCCTGCGCCCCCGGCCCGACTGGGCGTCGGGGCGGGTGACGACCGCCACCACCTCGTGGCGCGGCGAGTCGATCAGGGTGCGCAGCGACGGGAGCGCCGTCTCTGGCGTGCCCGCGAAGACCAGACGCATGATCTCAGAGCGCCTTTCCGCCGGTGGCGTGGGGCGAGGCCTTGATGACCGGGGCGGCCAGGCCGCTCCACTCGGCCTCGCGGACGGCCTTCATGGCCAGCTTGCGCTGCTTGGGGTCCATGCGGTCGATGAACAGGATGCCGTCGAGGTGGTCGGTCTCGTGCTGGAAGCAGCGGGCCATCAGGTCGGTGCCCTCGAGGACGACGGGCTCGCCGTACATGTCGAAGCCCTTGGCGACGGCGCGGATGGCGCGTGGCGTCGGGAACGACAGCCCGGGGAAGGACAGGCAGCCCTCCTCGCCCTCCTCGTCGATCTCGGACGACAGGTCGAGGTCGGGGTTGATCAGGTGGCCGAGCTGGTCGTCCACGTAGTAGGTGAACACGCGCAGCCCGACGCCGATCTGGGGTGCCGCCAGGCCCGCGCCGGGGGCGTCCATCATCGTGTCGGTGAGGTCTTTGACCAGTTTGCGGAGCTCCTTGTCGAAGTCGGCGACCGGGGCCGCCGGGCTGCGCAACACCGGGTCTCCGAACAGCCGGATCGACTGGATCGCCAAGGGGGTCACTCCGTTTCTCAAGCGTGGATCAGCTCAGTTTAATGCAGGCGCGGACCCCGTCACCTGCGGCGGACGAGCGACGGCGCGACCAGTCTCGAGGGACCGCCCCGTCACCTGGGGCGAGCCGCTGGACGTGGGTGCCCCACCGAGCGCGCCTTCATCGCGGCCTTGCGCGCCGCCTTGACGACGGCCTGGTCGTCGTGGGCGGTGGCCAGCATGTCGAGCACCGCGATCGTGTCGGGATGGCCGACCGCGGGCATCTCGCCGACCAGTTTGATCAGGTCCTCCCCTGGCTCGGGCGTGTCGAGCCGGCCCGCGGCCGGGCCTGACAGGTGCATGAGGGCGGCCAGGGAGTCGACCGCGATCCAGGTGTGGTCCGCCGGGCTCAACGGCGGGGCCTCGAGGTCGCGGATGTGCAGCCAGGAGGCGGCGTAGCGGCGCATCAGCGGGTGGTCGAGCGCCTCCCTGACGGGCTGCTCCGCCTCGGGGCCGAGCTCCTCCAGGATGGCGCCGACCGCGCCGCGCTGGCCGGCCGTGCCGGACGCGGCTATCTCGATCAGGTCGCGGGCGGCGGACTCGGGCGGGCGGCGCTCCAGCCAGCCGGCGACGGCGCTCTGCGTGGCCGAGCCCTTGACCAGCGCCTCGACGAGTTCGGCCGCGGACAGGTCGGCGAACACCTGCACCTCGGCGGCGGTCGGCGCGTCATGGCCCTCGCGCAGCAGGTCACGGCGGATGGCCCAGACGCCGAGCGGGGTGAGCGCGGTGCGGCCCGCGGCGGTCTGCTCGACCAGGCCGCAGTACGCGAGCAGCGCCAGCGCGTCGAGCAACTCGGCGGGCAGGGCGGCGGCGATCCTGCGCATCTCGACGGGGCCCGGCGCGAAGGCGACCTCGTGGGACTGGAGGATGCCGCGGGCGAGGTTGGCGACGGCGACGCCGGAGCGTACGGAGTAGATCGTGGCGAGCATCTCGGCCAGGTGGACGTCGACCACGGCCGAGCCGGTGAGGCCCTCGTCGGCGCGGTCGAGCACGTCCATGACGACGCCGTCCCAGAGCTCCAGGGTGGCCTCCACGGTGAGCCGCATCGACAGCGGCCCCCTGGAGGCCCGGCCGCCGGCGATGCGCAGCAGCCCGGCGTTGACGGCGACGATCCAGGCCAGCCGCAGCCGCGTGGGGACCAGACCGAGTTCCTGGGCCGCGGCCGCGGCGTCGGCCTCGCTCAGGTGCCCGTCGGCGCCGGCCTGGCGGCTGCCGGTCCAGGCGGTGAGCCTGATGGCGTCGGCCACGAGGGGCACCGCGGGCACCGCCCTGGCCAGATCGGCGTCGGGCGCCAGCAGCACCGGCGGGAACGTCAGCGCCTCATGCTCCACGCGAGTCTCCTCAGGTGGCCGTGGAGGCACGGCGGCCTGCTCATCGATCAGCTTGCGCAGCTCGGCGAGGTCGAAGACGTTGTTTGCCACCCACGAAACTTACTGCACAGGAGTCACATGCACGTACTCAACGGATGGCTCGGGAGCGCGCTTTGAACGCCGCCTTGCGCGCCGCCTTGGCGACCGTGTCATCGGGAATGAACCGGCCGAGCAGCTCCAGAACCTCGACCACGTCGGGGTGGTCGACCCGCCACATCTCCTCGATCATATGGGCGGGCGGGCCGGAGGCCGCCATGTTCTCGGCGAAGATCTCGGGGTCCTCCTCGGCCGCGGGCATCGCCAGCGCCAGCATGTCGATGCTGACCCAGAGCAGCTCCTCCTGGGTGAGCGGCGGCGCGGGCAGCCCTCTGGCGGACAACCAGTGGATGGCGTGCGGCCGCAGCTCCGGGTCGTCGAGGTGGTCGCGTACCTGCGGCGCGGCCTCGGCGCTCAGCCGGTCGACGATGGAGACGGCGATCCCGCGGGCCACGGAGGGCGCGCCTGAGGCGGCGGCCAGCAGGGTGGCTGCGGCCTCGCCCGGAGTCCTGCCGGTCAGCCAGCGGCTGATGTCGTCCTCGGCGATCTCGGTGGGCACGCCGTCGAGCAGCCCTTCGATGAGCCCGAGCGCGTCGGTCTCGGCCAGGTCGGCGGCCTGCGGAGCGTCGAGCCCGAGCGAGAGGTAGTGCTCGCGCAGCCCCCAGACCGCGAGGGGGGTGAGCTGGGCGCTGTCGCCGCTGACCTGGAGCATGCCGTGCCAGGCCAGCCGGTCAAGCACGGCGGTCAGGTCGATCTCCCCGTCGCCCGCGATCTCCCCGAGGTAGTCGCCGATCACGGTGACCGGGACCCGCACCTGGAGCCGGTAGAGCATGTCGAACAGGTCATAGAGGCCCTCGTCGAGCTCGGGCCATCCGGTGACCGACCCCTCCGTGCCGTGCTCGACGACGCGGGCCACGGCCTGCGCCCACGCGGCCAGCGGGTCGCCGTCGTCTGGCAGGGGCTGCTCGGCCAGCATGGGAACGCTTGGCAGCGCGGCCGTCAGATCCTCGGGCGGGGCCAGCCGCGCGGCGGGCAGGGGTGTGCAGCCGGGACAGTCGCAGGGCGCCTCCCCCAGGTCGGGCAGCTCGCCGGACGGAATGGCGATCGACTGCTCGAGCGATTCGGGGCCGATTGAGCTGAAAAGGCTCTTGGCCATGCCGAAGTTGGCGGGGTCGGCGAGCGCCTCGGTCATGCGCGGCGCGATGTCGTCGAGCCTGGCCCGCATCCGCATCGCCGTCGGCTCCGGCACCGCGCCCGCCGCGCTGAGGTAGTCGACCAGGGTGCGCGCGGCGGCGACGGTCTCCTGCGCGCTCTCGGGGGGCGCGATGACCTTGCGCGGGTAGATGGACAGCAGCAACTCGTCAAAGGTCTCGGGGGTGAAGTCGCCGAGTTCGCTGACGTTGAGGTAGTCACTGGAGTAGTCGCAGAGCAGGCGGACCTCGTCCGCGTCCACTTCGACTTCCCGCGCGCGCCCCCAAGCACGCAGGTCGTCGATGACCTGGTTCACCCATTCGATCGACACAGGGGCACGCTAACGGCTGGCCAACGGATGAGCGAATCGGGGAAATGGTCTAAATCAGGTCGAGTGGGTCGACAGTCACCCTCACGACATCCTGCGTCTTACGCGCCGCACGCACCCCACTGGCCCCCTTGAGCGCGGCGGCCAGCGCGGAGCCGCCGCCGCGGCGCACCCGGATCATGGCGCGTTCCTGGCCGGTCTCGTCGACGGGAACGGGGCCGAGCACCTGGGCGCCGGGCGGGAGGCGTACTTCGTCGAGCATCTGTCTGACGGCGCTCGCCGCGCCGGTGAGCGTCGCCATCCGCACGGCCGGGGGGAAGCCCAGCTCTGCGCGGTCGCCGAGTTCGCGCTCGGCGTGGGTGACGGGATCCCACCTCAGCAGAGCCTGTACGGCGGGCAGCGCGGCGTCCCCCAGCACGACCAGCTCGGCGGCGGGGCGGAGCAGCGCGGCGGCGTTCATCCAGCGGCGCAGCGCCTCCTCGGCGGCCCGCAGGTCGGCCCGGCCGAGCAACGCCCACGTGTCGAGCAGCACGGCCGCCGCGTAGCCGCCTTCGGCCACCGGTTCCGCGCCGGGTGTGGCGACGACCAGTGCGCGGGCGGGCGGCACGGTGGCCAGGACGCCGTCACGGCCGGACGTGCGCACCTGCACCGAGGGGAAGGCCCGGCCGAGCTCCTCCGCGGTGCGCCTGGCGCCGGTGACCGCGGCGCGCAGCCTGGGACTGCCGCAGGACGGGCACCGCCAGTCGGCGTCCACCCGGCCGCACCAGCGGCAGTAGGGGGCCGCGTGGCCGCCTCTGAGCGCGAGCGGACCATGGCAGAGCAGCCCTGGTCCCGACAGGCCGATCGAAGCGCCCCCCTCGTCCTCGGCGCGCGCCCGTCCAGGACCGGTGAGCGGGATCGCCCCCGCCATCGCGGAGCGCGGCTCCGGGGCGCCGGCGGGCTCGCGCGTGGGGGGCAGGACGCAGCGGGCGGGGGTACGGCAGTGCCGGCAGGCCAGCGCGGGCAGGTATCCCCGTCTCGGAACCTGCACCAGCACGGGCCCGCTCTCCAGCCCCTGGCGCAGGGCCCGCCAGGCGATGCTGGGCAGCCTGGCCTGGCGGGCGGCCTGGTCCTTGGCCAGTTCGGCGTCCTCACCGGCCGGGCGTACCCGGGGGGCGAGGGTCCTGATGGTCGTGCGGGCGGCCACGATCGGCCTGGCCCAGCGGGTGGCGACGAGTTGCGTCGCCTCGGCGGTGCGCGTGTAGCCGCCGATGAGCATGGCCGCGCCCGTCCGGTGCGCCCTCAGTCCGAGGACCTCGCGGGCGTGCGGGTACGGGGACAGGCGTTCGGCGTGCAGGTCGTCGCCGTCGTCCCAGATGGCCACCAGGCCGAGCTCGGCGACGGGGGCGAACATGGCGGCCCTGGTGCCGACGACGGCGCGTACCTGGCCTCTCAGCACCTTCAGCCACCGCCTGTACCGCTCGGCCGGGCCGAGGTCGGCGGTGAGCGCCACGTGCCTGCCCGCGCCGAGCAGCCGCTCGAACTCGCGGTCGGCCAGCGTCACGTCCTTGCCGTCGGGAACCACGACGACCGCTCCCCTGCCGCCGTCCAGCGTCGCCCGCACCGCCTCGGCCACCGCGACCGCCCAGCCTCTGGCGCCGGGCAGGGCCGACCACACCGCGCGGGGCACCCGCCCGTCGCGCAGCGCGTCCAGGAACGAGGGGCCGGTGGGGTACGCCTCCCAGGCGCTCTCGTCCGGCGCCTCGGGAGTTTCCGAGACGACGACGGCGGCGGCTGCCGAAGACGTTTCCGAGGCGATGCCAGCGGGTGCTGAGGGCGTCTCCGCAGCGGCTGTGGGGGGAGTCTCTGAGGCGGCCGGCGGCTGGGGCGTTTCCGAGACGGCGGCCGGCGCCTGGGGTGTTTCCGAGACGGCGGCCGGCGCAGGGGTCTCCGCCTCGGCCCTGGCGTGGCGGGGCGGGACGGCGAGGCGGAGCACGTCGGCCAGGGTGCCCGCGTACCGGTCGGCGACCGCTCTGGCCAGGCCGGCGATCTCCGGCGTGAGCACCTGCTCAGGGGACACCACGCGTTCGAGCGGGGTCAGCCTGCCGTCGTGGTCGGTGTCGTCGGCTCGTTCCAGCAGGAACCCGTCGACCAGCTTGCCCGCGAACCGCACTCGCACCCGCACCCCCGGCGTGGCCGTCTCGTGCATGGCGGCGGGCACCAGGTAGTCGAAGGGCCGGTCGAGGTGTGGCAGCGGGTTGTCCACCGCCACCCTCGCCACGGGCTGCTCGGGGGCGGGGACGGGAGCCCCTTTGGTGTCCTTCGACGACGCTGGGGGCCGCACGGCGTCGAGCGGCAGGAGGGCGTCGTCGGAGTCGGTCACGCCTAACGTCTACCAGACCCGACCACCCCGAACGCCCGCCGCCACCATCACGGACAACCCGCCGGCACATGGCTCAGCGGCGTTCCGGCCCCCACCCGGCCACCTCCGCGAAGAGACCCCGGTGTCCCGCCCGCTCCCTGATTCTTCGTGAACGAACGAAGCCAGTAACCGGCGGCGAAAGCGGGCAGCCGGGTCCGCCGGTCCCGGACGAGATGGACGACCGCCGAGACCCTTGTGTCGCCCTGAACAAGTCACGGGCCACCGCGAGGCCGGCAGCCCCCTGGGGGCATCACAACGCCAAGCGAGAGGCCCGGACACGGAGTGGCACTCCAGATGCCGCAACGCCAGATATCGCCAGACACGGCAGCACGAATAGGACCGAACACCGCAACGCCGGTCAGCGCCCCGAACACCGCAAGGCCACGGAGCGCCCGGACACCACAACGCGGGGTGGTCCGGACATCGCAACGCCACAGACGTCGCAACGCCAGGAGGCCGGGCACCGCAACCTCACGCAGCACCCCGGACACCCCAACACGGAACTCCCCCGGACACCGCAACGCCTGGGAGCGGGCCTGGTGCCGTGACCGCCGGCGTCTCGGAGGAAGCCCGGGACGCCGGCGGCTGGGCAGATGTCAGAGGCCGGCGGCCGTGCGGAGGGTCTCGGCGCGGTCGGTGGACTCCCAGGAGAAGCCGTCGCGGCCGAAGTGGCCGTAGGCGGCGGTCTCCGAGTAGATCGGGCGCAGCAGGTCGAGGTCGCGGATGATCGCGGCCGGGCGCAGGTCGAACACCTGCAGCACGGCGGTCTGGATCTTCTCCACCGGCAGCTTCTCGGTGCCGAAGCACTCCACGAACAGGCCCACGGGCTGGGCCTTGCCGATCGCGTACGCCACCTGAACCTCGCACCGGTCGGCCAGCCCCGCCGCCACGACGTTCTTGGCCACCCAGCGCATCGCGTAGGCCGCCGAGCGGTCCACCTTGGACGGGTCCTTGCCGGAGAACGCCCCGCCACCGTGACGAGCCATGCCGCCGTAGGTGTCAATGATGATCTTGCGACCGGTCAGGCCCGCGTCGCCCATCGGGCCGCCGATCTCGAAGCGTCCGGTCGGGTTGACCAGCAGCCGGTAGCCCTCGGTGTCGATGTCGAGGCCCGCGAGCACCGGGTCGACCACGTGCTCCTTGATGTCGGGCGTCAGCATCTCCTTGAGGTCGATCTCGGCCGCGTGCTGCGTGGAGACGACCACGGTGTCGAGCCGGACGGGGGTGTCGCCGTCGTACTCGATCGTGACCTGGGTCTTGCCGTCGGGGCGCAGGTAGGGCACCGTGCCTGACTTGCGGACCGCCGACAGGCGCTGGGCCAGCCGGTGGGCGAGCGTGATCGGCAGCGGCATCAGCTCGGGCGTCTCGCGGCAGGCGTAGCCGAACATGAGGCCCTGGTCGCCCGCGCCCTGACGGTCGAGCTCGTCGTCTTCCTCGCCCACGCGGTGCTCGTAGGCGTCGTCGACGCCCTGGGCGATGTCGGGCGACTGCGCCCCGATGGACACCGACACGCCGCACGAGGCGCCGTCGAAGCCCTTGTGGGAGGCGTCGTAACCGATCTCAAGGATCTTCTCCCTGATGACGCCGGGGATGTCGACGTAGGTCTCAGTCGTCACCTCGCCTGCGACGTGGACCTGGCCGGTAGTGATCATCGTCTCGACGGCGACCCGGCTCTTGGGGTCGTCTTTGAGCATGGTGTCGAGAATCGCGTCACTGATCTGGTCGGCGATCTTGTCCGGGTGGCCCTCGGTGACCGACTCGGAGGTGAACAGGCGACGTGACAACTCAGTGGCTCCTCATGCAGCGGCTGCTGACGGATGTGATGCCCGGGACGGATGGACGCGCCAGGGCTTCGCCGAAGTCTAGCCCTACCCGGCGCCGAGTCGCGAAACTGTCCACCGTATGTCGCCGATCACAGGTCAGGCAGCGGATCGGGCGGAAGGATCTCTGGCGCGAAGATCTCCGCGTCGGCGGCGGAGACCACAGCGGCATACTCCTCATCGAACTCGAACGCCATCGAGCCCAACTCGATGATCGGTCCAGGCAGGATGGGGCCGAGTCTGGTGTGCCGGGGGAACTCCACGAACACCGCCACCGGCCGGTCACTCCTGAGCGTCCTGGTCGCCAGCACCGATATGGCCGAGTCGGTGACCACGATCAGGAAGTTCCCCACCGCCGCCGGTCCGGAGGCGGACGCGGGGAAGACGTAGTTGATCTCTCCTTGCTCACCGAGCAAGGTCCGACAACGATCTCTGACAGCAGAACCAACCGGCATTCCGCCCCCCCTTCGCCCTAAGTATCCGCAGGCGCGCGGGGGTGTCGCAACAGTTGATCGGGTAATTGGTCTTGCGCACTTCGTGCACCATGTGCGGTTCGTACGATTTGTTGCAGTTGAGTGGAATTAGTCCGATTTATTCAGAGAGACGCGCGGCGACCAGATCCCACACGGCGTCGGCGAGATCCTCCTTGGGCCCGAACGGCACCTCGACCGCCTCGCCGCCCGCCACCAGCACGGTGGCGGCGTTGTCCGCGGTGCCGAAGGCGAGGCCCTCGCCCACCTGGTTGACGACCAGCAGATCGCAGCCCTTGCGCGCGAGCTTGGCCTGCCCGTTGGCGAGCACGTCGTCCGTCTCGGCCGCGAACCCGACGATCACTTCCGGGTACGCCCGCCGCTCCCCCCCACCCGCTGCCCGCACTCCAGCGGACTCCAAGCCAACGCCACCCGTTCCGGCAACACCAGAGGACTCCAAGCCGGCGCCATCCGCCCCAGCAACACCAGAGGACTCCAAGCCGGCGCCGCCCGCCCCGCCACCGGACTCCGAGCCGGCGCCCCCCACCCGGGCGCCACCGGGCTCGGGACCGACGCCACCAGCCACGGCTCTCACAGCCTCGGCCGCCTCGGCCTTGCGGCGGAGTTCGCCGAGTTCGGCGAGGATGTCGGGGTTCTTGGCCAGGCGGATGGGCTCCGGGTCGCCCTCGGTCTTCTTGATCTTCGATTCGTGCCGGGTCACGGGCCTGAAGTCAGCCACCGCGGCGGCCATGACGACCACGTCGGCATCCCGCGCGGCGGCCAGCACCGACTCGCGCAACTGCGCCGTGGACTCCACCCGCACCACCGTGGCCCCCGCGGGATCGGGCAGCGTGACGTTGGCGGCCACGAGGGTCACCTCCGCGCCCCTGGCCGCCGCCGTGCGGGCAAGGGCGTAACCCTGCAGCCCGGACGAGCGGTTGCCGATGTAGCGGACCGGGTCGATGGCCTCGCGGGTGCCTCCGGCGGAGACGACGACCTTGCGCCCGGCCAGGTCGCGCGGCCGGCCGCGCAGGACGCGCAGGCAGACCTGGAAGATCTCGGCGGGGTCGGGCAGCCGCCCGGGGCCGGTGTCGGCGCCGGTGAGTCTGCCCACGGCCGGGTCGAGCACGACGGCGCCGCGCGAGCGCAGCGTAGCGACGTTGGCGCGGGTGGCGGGATGCTGCCACATCTCGGTGTGCATCGCGGGCGCGAACACGACCGGGCAGCGCGCCGTCAGCAGCGTGTTGGTGAGGAGGTCGCCGGCCAGCCCGTGGGCCGCCTTGGCCAGCACATCGGCGGTCGCGGGCGCGACCACGAGGAGATCGGCCTGCTTGCCGATCCGCACGTGGGGCACCTCGTGAACGTCGTCCCACACCTCCGCGGACACGGGGTGGCCCGACAGGGCGGCCCAGGTGGGCTCGCCCACGAACTTCAGGGCCTCGCGGGTCGGCACGACCCGCACCTCGTGCCCCGACTCGGTGAACAGGCGCAGCAACTCGCAAGCCTTGTACGCGGCGATGCCGCCGCTGACGCCCAGGACGACCTTCATCGAAGGGGTCAGACCGCGCCTTCGATGGGCTCGGCGTTGAGCAGGCCCTCGGAGACCTCGCGCAGCGCGATGGACAGCGGCTTCTCCTGGGCATGCGTCTCGACCAGCGGCCCGACGTATTCCAGCAGACCCTCGCCGAGCTGGGAGTAGTAGGCGTTGATCTGGCGAGCGCGCTTGGCGCCCATGATCACCAGGGAGTATTTGCTGTCGACGATGTCGAGCAGCGCGTCGATCGGCGGGTTGGTGATGCCCTCCGCGGCCGGGGTGGTGCCTGCCACGATGTCAGACCTCTCGGTTGGTGGTTGTCGTGACCCCCTGAGGGTCAGTCATCAAGGCTATCAGCCGATGGCACACACCTTGGACACTCGTGTTCACCAGGGTGAGGTCGAACTCCTTCTCCGCGGCCATCTCGACCCGCCCGGCCTCCAGCCGGCGCGCGATGACCTCCTCGGGCTCGGTGCCGCGACCGCGCAGCCGCTTCTCCAGCTCCTCCCAGCTGGGGGGAGCCAGGAACACCAGCAGCGCCTCCGGCATGCTGCGCCGGACCTGCCTGGCGCCCTCGAGGTCGATCTCCAGCAGGGTCGGCACGCCCTCTGCCAGCTTCTTCAGCACCGGCTCGCGCGGGGTGCCGTAGCGGTTGCCCGCGAACTCCGCCCACTCGAGCAGCTCGCCGGCCTCCACGAGGCGGTCGAACTCCGCGCCGTCGACGAAGAAGTAGTGGACCCCGTTCACCTCGCCGGGACGGGGTCTCCTGGTGGTCACCGAGACCGACAGCCACACCTCGGGGTGTGCCCGCCGGAGCTCGGCGACGACCGTGGACTTGCCGACGCCTGACGGCCCGGAAAGGACCGTCAGCCGTCTCTCACTCGAAGGCAGGAAGCCGACCTCCACTCCCGATCCGACCGCCTCGTGGGCGCTGACTTCGCCGGACCAGAACCTGTCGGTCACTTCCTACCCCCGTTGAACCTGCGCTTTCGTGTGGAACCGAGACTAGCTCTCGTTGCCACCGAACTCGCGCTCGAGGGAGGCCCTCTGGTTCGCGCCGAGACCCCGCACGCGGCGGGACTCGGCGATGGCAAGCCGCTCCATGAGCTGCTTGGCGCGGACCTTGCCCACGCCGGGGAGCGATTCCAACAAAGCCGACACCTTCATCTTGCCGATGACGTCGTCGGTCTGCCCATCCTTGAGCACCTCAGCCAGAGAAACCGCGCCATGCTTGAGCCGGTTCTTGACCTCGGCACGCTCTTTACGGGCCTTGGCAGCCTTCTCCAGGGCTGCGGCGCGCTGCTCAGGGGTCAGGGGAGGAAGAGCCACGCCGGGTCACCTCGAATTTCTGTCGATGTACTCGGACGGGAAGGGAAACTAGCTGGTCATCGCCCCCTAAGCAACGTCAAGAGCGGTTTCTCTCGTCACAAAATCCACTTCATCACTCTGCGTGATCGTAAAATCACACACTGCTGATCAAATCGCCCTCACTTCCCGCTTAGCCCGTCGGGGCGCGACGGTGTCGCGAAACGCAACGATGATCACGCAGCGCCCACACCCTAATGTCCGAAACCCACCCCACACCAGGCCCGAAACCCTGATGAAGATCGCGTACGAGAGCCCGCCGGCATGCATTATGATCTTGTTAGCGGAGGCCCGCAGCCGGGGGCGAGAACGGGGGTTCGGCGCATACCGTCATGCCTCGGGCACGTCACGACATAGGTGGATATCGGGCGCCATGCCCGAGGACGGAAGCGGCCGCCGATCGACCACGGAGGGGGTCGACGATGCGGTCGTCACGGCGAGCACCACGTGAGCCTTCACAACCGGCCATGACGGAGGGAGACCGACGTCGGCGCGTGCGGTGAAGCCGGCTCCGCCGTAAAAGATGGACCGAGAGATCAGACCGCGAGCGTGGACTGAGAGATCAGGCCGCAAGCATGGACCGAGAGATCAGACCGCGAGCGTGGACTGAGAGATCAGGCCGCAAGCATGGACCGAGGGACCAGGCCGCGAGCATGGGCTGAAGGATCAGACCGCGAGCAGCGGGATCACACGGAACGGCGCAGGGACGCGGCGATGGCGGCGGCGGCCGCACCCGGGTCTGGGGAATCGGTGATGGGCCGGCCGATGACGAGCAGGTCGGCGCCGTCGGCGAGCGCTTGTTCGGGTGTGGCCACGCGCATCTGGTCCTGCGTGGCGGCCCCCGTGGGCCGCACGCCCGGCGTGATGAGCGTGATCCCCGTCCCGATCTCCGCCCGCACCGCCCGCACCTCGTTCGGCGAGCACACCAGGGCCGTGGCTCCCGCCTCCACCGACAGGACGGCCAGGCGGCGCACCGCGTCGTCGGCGGGCCCGGCGAGCCCGATGCGGCCCAGGTCGTCCTCCGAGAGGGAGGTCAGGACCGTGACCGCGGCGATCATGGTGTGCGGGGCGGCCTCGACGGCGGCCTGGATCATGGCGGGCCCGCCGGCGGCGTGCACCGTCAGAATGGCCGGGCGCAGGCGGCCGACCGCGCGGGCGGCGCCTGCGACGGTGTTGGGGATGTCGTGCAGCTTGAGGTCGAGGAACACCTGGACGCCGCTGGCGCCGCGTACGGAGGCGATGACGTCGGGCCCGTAGCGGAGATAGAGCTCCAGGCCCACCTTGACCGTGCTGACGTGCGGCGTCACCAGGGCCGCCCACCGGGCTGCGGTTTCCAGGTCGGGAGCGTCGAGAGCGACGGCGATGGGTGCGGGAGTCAAGGCTTGCTCTCCTTGGAGTCGTTCAATGGTGCTGTCTTCAGAAGCGGAGGTCACGACGCGCCTTCCTCGGAAACGACCAGCAGGTGCCGGGTGCGGGAGTCACGGCATGGTGTCCTGGGAAACGACGGGAGTCACGGCGCGGTCTCCTCGGAATCGACGGGAGTCACGGCGCGGTCTCCTCGGAATCGACCAGCAGGTGCCGGGGGGCGCTTCCCGGCGGGCGGTGGGCCAGGCCGACGGCGTCGGCCAGCCGCTGGAAGCCGCGGGCCCTCAGGAGGTCCTCGAGTTCGCGTTCGATGCGCAGGCAGGCGTACGGGTCATGGAACAGCGCCGTGCCCACTCCGACCACGCAGGCGCCCGCCAGGACCAGCTGGAAGGCGTCCCTGCCGGTCATGACGCCGCCGATGCCGATCAGCGGCACGCCGGGCAGGGCGGCGTGGACCTGCCAGACACACCGTACGGCGAGCGGCAGGATCGCCGGCCCCGACAGCCCACCGGTGACGGCGGCGAGCGAGGGGCGCAGCGCCTCGGTGTCGATGGCCATGCCCAGCGGGTTGTTGATCATGGACAGCGCGTCGGCCCCCGAGTCCACGCACGCCCGCGCGACGGACACGATGTCGGCCACGTCGGGCGCGAGCTTGGCGACGACGGGCACGTCGTAACGCATGATGGACCGCACGGAGGCGATCACCTCGGCGGCCGCGCTGCCCTCGCGGGCGAAGACCCGGCCGCGGTCCTCCATGTTCGGGCAGGAGAGGTTGACCTCGAGCGCGGTCACCCCGGGCGCGTCGGCGAGCCTGCGGGCCAGCTCGGAGTATTCGGCGACGGTGCCGCCGCCGATCGAGACGATGGTCTTGATGCCCCGCTGGGCCAGCCAGGGCAGCTCACGCTCCAGGAACGCCTCGATGCCCGGGCCCTGCAGTCCGACGGAGTTGAGCATGCCCGAGGGCGTCTCGGCCATGCGGGGCGTGGGCCGGCCCGACCTGGGCGCCATGGTGATCGAGCGGGTGGTCAGCGCCCCGAGCCGGTGCAGGTCGAAGAACTGGGCCAGTTCCCGGCCCGAGGAGGCGCAGCCGGCGGCCGTGGTGATCGGGTTCGCCAGCTCCACGTGCGCCAGAAATGTCCGCATATCAACTGACATGTCGTGCCCCGCCTCCGGGGGCGCCGAGCGCGTCGAACGGGATCGTTCCCACGTCCTCGAAGCGCACCCGCTCCCCCCGGAACACCGGCCCCTCCGCGCACGCCCGGACCATCCTGGTCACCCCGTCGTCCCCGATGACCGGCAGCACGCACGTCATGCACACCCCGATCCCGCAGGCCATCGACTCCTCGACGGCCACCTGCACCGGGATGTCGAACTCCATCGCCACCGCCGTCACCGCCCGCAGCGTCTCCATGGGCGCGCAGGCGTAGACGGCATCGGCCCGCGTATCGGCGATCACGGACGGCAGCGCGTCGGTGACCTTGCCGCGCAGGCCCAGCGAGCCGTCCTCGGTGGTCAGCGTGGTCGTCTCGGCCATCCTGCGGGCCCGCATCGCGCCGAACACGCGCTCGGCCCCGGCCGCGCCGAGCACGAAGTCGACCCGGCAGCCCCGCGCCAGCAGCGCGTCGGCCAGCGGGAACAGCACGGCGGAGCCGTACTCGGCGCCGACGAGCACGCAGTGCGCGGGGTCGCGCGGCAGCGGAAAGGGCCGCCCGAGCGGCCCGACCAGGTCGAGCGTGTCACGGGCGCGCCGCTCGGCCAGCCAGGCCGTGCCCGGCCCGCCGGTGGTGAAGACCAGCTCGACCGTGCCGCCGTAGTCGGACTTGACGTCGTGGATGGAGAACGCGCGACGCGTCACCATCGACGTGTTGGCCCCGCCGACCGCCACGGAGACGAAGTGACCGGGGCGGTAACGCTCGGCGATGCCGGGCGCCACCACCGTCAGCGCATGGTAGGCGTCGACCCGGCGCGTCGTCAGCACCGTGCCCGTCACCTGCACCGGAGTGCCGGCCAGTCGTCTTCACCTCCCGTGCGGGGTCAGCCCCGGAGTGCCTGCGCGTGCTCCTGGAGCGACCGTACGCCCACGTCGCCGCGCACGATCGCCTGGATGCCCGCCGCCGCGGCGGCGAGTCCCGAGACCGTGGTGATGCACGGGATGCCACGCAGCACCGCGGCGGTGCGGATGTCGTAACCGTCGAGCCGCGGCCCCGACTGTCCCGGGCTGCCGAACGGCGTGTTGACGATCAGGTCCACCTCGCCGTCGAGAATGCACTGCACGCTCGTAGGCTCACCTCCGGGCCCGGTCCCCTCGCTGTGCTTTCGCACGATCTTGGCATGGACGCCGTTGCGGCGCAGCACCTCGGCGGTCCCCTCGGTGGCCAGGATCTCGAATCCGAGATCCGCCAGCGCCTTCACAGGGAAGATCATCGCACGCTTGTCCCTGTTGGCCACGGATACGAACGCGCGTCCCTTGACCGGCAACTCGCCGTACGCGCCCGCCTGCGACTTGGCGTACGCGATCCCGAAGAACTCGTCGATGCCCATGACCTCGCCCGTGGAGCGCATCTCGGGCCCGAGCACCGTGTCCACGCCCCGGAACCGGTCGAACGGCAGCACGGCCTCCTTGACCGCGATGGAGGCGTCCAGCGGCAGCGTGCCGCCGTCGCCGGTGGCGGGCAGCATGCCCTCCTCGCGCAGGACGGCGATCGGCGTCCCGAGCATCACCCGGGCCGCCGCCTTGGCCAGCGGCACGGCCGTGGCCTTGGACACGAACGGCACCGTGCGGCTGGCGCGCGGGTTGGCCTCCAGGACGTACAGGACTCCGGCTGACACGGCGTACTGGACGTTCAGCAGGCCGCGCACGCCCACCCCTGCGGCGATGGCCTCGGTGGCGGCGCGGATGCGCTTGATGTCGGCGCTGCCGAGCGTGATGGGCGGCAGGGCGCACGCCGAGTCGCCGGAGTGGATGCCGGCCTCCTCGATGTGCTCCATGACTCCGCCCAGGTAGAGCTCCTCGCCGTCGTAGAGCGCGTCCACGTCGATCTCGATGGCCTCGTCGAGGAACTTGTCCACCAGCACCGGGTGGCCGCCCTCCTGGGCCGCCATGTAGGTGGTGAGGGTCTCCTCGTCGTAGACGATGGCCATGCCGGCGCCGCCGAGAACGTACGAGGGGCGGACGAGGACGGGGTAGCCGATCTCCTCGGCGATCTCCCGCGCCTCCGCCACCGTCAGCGCGGTGCCGTGCTTGGGCGCGGGCAGGCCCGCCTCGGCCAGCACCCGCCCGAACGCGCCGCGCTCCTCGGCCAGGTGGATGGACTCCGGCGAGGTGCCGACCACGGGCACGCCCGCGTCCATGAGCGCCTGCGCGAGCCCCAGCGGCGTCTGGCCGCCGAGCTGCACGATCACGCCCGCCACGGGGCCGGTCTCCTGCTCGGCGTGGAAGACCTCCAGGACGTCCTCCAGCGTGAGCGGCTCGAAGTAGAGCCGGTCGGAGGTGTCGTAGTCGGTCGAGACGGTCTCCGGGTTGCAGTTGACCATGACGGTCTCGAACCCGGCCCTGGCCAGCTCGAACGAGGCGTGCACGCACGCGTAGTCGAACTCGATGCCCTGCCCGATCCTGTTGGGCCCGGAGCCGAGGATGATGACCTTGCGCCGCTCGCCGTGGGGGACCTCGGTCTCCTCGTCGTAAGTCGAGTAGAGGTACGGGGTCTTCGCCGCGAACTCGGCGGCGCAGGTGTCCACGGTGTTGTAGACCGGGCGCAGGCCGAGTGCGTGCCGCAGGTCGCGCACCCTGGCCTCGTCGATGCCGCGGAGCTCGCCGAGCTGCACGTCGCTGAACCCGAGGCGCTTGGCGCGTTCGAGCACCTCTGCGGTCATCTCGGCCGCGCCGGCCACCGTCCGCGCCTCCTCGTCGAGCAGGAAGAGCTGGTCGACGAACCACGGGTCCACGTTGGTGGCCTCGTGGACCTCTTCTGGCGTGGCGCCCGCCCTGATGGCCTGCTGCATCGTACGGAGCCTGCCGTCGTGCGGGACGCGGCAGGCGTCGAGCAGCTCCGCCTTCTCCCCGGGGTCGCCCGCCCAGGTGAAGGAGGAGTCCTTCTTCTCCAGGGACCGCAGCGCCTTCTGCAGCGCCTCGGGGAACGAGCGGCCGATGGCCATGGCCTCGCCCACGGACTTCATGTGCGTGGTGAGCGTCTGGTCGGCGCCACGGAACTTCTCGAACGCGAACCGCGGCACCTTCACCACGATGTAGTCGAGCGTCGGCTCGAAGGAGGCCGGCGTCTCCTTGGTGATGTCGTTGGGGATCTCGTCGAGGGTGTAGCCGATGGCCAGTTTGGCCGCGATCTTCGCGATCGGGAAGCCCGTGGCCTTGGAGGCCAGGGCGCTGGAGCGCGACACCCGCGGGTTCATCTCGATGACGGTCATGCGGCCGCTGCGCGGGTCGACCGCGAACTGGATGTTGCAGCCGCCGGTGTCGACGCCGACCTCGCGGATGACCGCGATGGCGACGTCGCGCATGTTCTGGTATTCGCGGTCGGTCAGGGTCAGCGCGGGCGCGACGGTCACGCTGTCACCGGTGTGCACCCCCATCGGGTCGATGTTCTCGATGGAGCAGACGATGACGACGTTGTCGTGCTTGTCGCGCATGACCTCGAGTTCGTACTCCTTCCAGCCGAGGATGGACTCCTCAAGGAGCACCTCGGTGGTCGGCGAGGCGTCGAGCCCGGCGCCTGCGATGCGCCGCAGGTCCGGCTCGTCGTAGGCGAACCCGGAGCCGGCGCCGCCCATCGTGAACGACGGCCGGACCACCACCGGGTAGCCGAGCTCGCCCGCAGCGGCCAGGCACTCCTCCATCGTGTGGCAGATGAGCGACCTGGCCGACTCGGCGTTGAGCCCGTGCTCGCGGGCCACCTTGGCGACGATCTCCTTGAACCGCTCGCGGTTCTCCCCCGCCTGGATCGCGTCGAAGTCGGCGCCGATCAGCTCGACCGCGTACTTCTCGAGCACGCCGGACTCGTGCAGGGCGACCGCCGTGTTGAGCGCGGTCTGGCCGCCCAGCGTCGGCAGCAGCGCGTCGGGCCGCTCCTTGGCGATGATCTTCTCGACGAACTCGGGATTGATCGGCTCGACGTACGTGGCGTCCGCGAACTCGGGGTCCGTCATGATCGTCGCTGGGTTGCTGTTGACCAGGATGACGCGGAACCCCTCGTCCCGCAGCACCCGGCACGCCTGGGTGCCCGAGTAGTCGAACTCGCACGCCTGACCGATCACGATCGGCCCAGAGCCGATGACCAGGACGGACCTGATGTCCTCACGCTTGGGCACGGGCGATGACCTCACAGAACTCGTCGAAAAGGTAGGCGGCGTCATGCGGCCCCGCGGCGGCCTCCGGGTGGTACTGGACGCTGAAGGCGCGGCCGTTCAGCAGGCGCAGGCCCTCGACGCAGCGGTCGTTGAGGTTGACGTGGCTCACCTCCGCCGCCCCGAAGGGGGTCTCGAACGGGCCGTCGAGCGGCGCGTCCACCGCGAACCCGTGGTTGTGCGCCGAGATCTCCACCTTCCCGGTGCGCACGTCCTGAACCGGCTGGTTGACGCCCCGGTGCCCGTAACGCAGCTTGTACGTGGACAGCCCCAGGGCCCGCCCGAACAGCTGGTTGCCGAAGCAGATCCCGAAGAACGGGACCCCGGCCTCGAGCAACCGCCGGAGCGCCGAGACGTCCGCCGTGGCGGGGTCTCCCGGCCCGTTGGAGAAGAACACCCCGTCCGGCTCGACCGCCATGATCTGCTCGTACGTCGCCGTCGCGGGCAGCACGTGCACCTCGCAGCCGCGTTCGGCCATCCGGTGCGGCGTCATGCCCTTGATGCCCAGGTCGACGGCCGCGACCGTGAACCGCTTCGCGCCGATCGCGGGCACCACGTAGGGCTCGGCGGTGGCCACCTCGGCGGCCAGGTCGGCGCCCTCCATGCGGGGCGAGCGGCGTACGCGCTCGACGAGGTCCTCCACCGGCTCTGACGGCGCGGAGAAGATGCCGGCCCGCATGGCGCCGCGCTCGCGCAGGTGGCGGGTGAGCGCCCGGGTGCCGGACATGGCGATGCCGACGACGCCCTGTTCCTTGAGGTAGTCGCCGAGCGAGCGGTCGGCCCGCCAGTTGGAGACGACCCTGGAGGGCTCGCGTACGACGTAGCCGGCGACCCAGACGCGCCGGGACTCCGGGTCCTCGTCATTGACGCCGGTGTTGCCGATGTGCGGCGCCGTCATGGCGACGATCTGCCGGTGGTAGGAGGGGTCGGTAAGGGTCTCCTGGTAGCCGGTCATGCCGGTGTTGAAGACCATCTCGCCGAACGTCTCACCGTCGGCGCCGTATGGGGATCCCTGGAAGACGCGGCCGTCTTCCAGAACCAGCACCGCTCCTCGGGGGGCTTCGCCCCCCAAGCGCCCCCCAGAAAGCGAGGAGCCGCTACGCGGCACGTTCTTGAGCACGTCAGCGGGGCTGACGTCGTCAGCGGGGCTGTCGTTCAAACCAGCTTCCCTTCGAGAACGGTCGGCCTGCCACGCAGGAACGTGGCCACTACCCGCCCCGGCAGCGTCATCCCCTCGAAGGGGGTGTTCCTGCTCTTGGAGGCGAAGGCCGAGGGGTCCACTTCGATGCGGACGGATGGGTCGTACAGGGTGATGTTGGCCGGCGCGCCCGCCTCCAGCGCCTGGCCCTGCCCGGCCAGGCGGCCGATGCGGGCGGGCACGACGGACATGCGCTGGGCGACGCCTGCCCAGTCGAGCAGCCCGGTCTCGACCATGGCCTGCTGCACCACGCTGAGCGCGGTCTCCAGCCCGACCATGCCCATGGCCGCGGCCGACCACTCGGTCTCCTTGTCCTCGACCGGGTGGGGCGCGTGGTCGGTGGCGACGACGTCGATCGTGCCGTCGGCCAGCGCGGCCCGCAGCGCCTCGACGTCGGCGCGGGTGCGCAGCGGCGGGTTGACCTTGTAGATCGGGTTGTACGCGCCCACCGGCGACTCCTCGACCAGGTCGTCGGTGAGGAGAAGGTGGTGCGGGGTGACCTCGGCGGTGATGTTCCAGCCCTTCGACTTGGCCCAGCGGATGATCTCTACGGAGCCGGCCGTGGAGACGTGGCACACATGCAGCCTGGAGCCCACGTGGGCGGCCAGGAGGCAGTCGCGGGCGATGATCGCCTCCTCGGCGACGGCCGGCCAGCCGGTCAGGCCGAGCCTGCCGGAGACGACGCCCTCGTTCATCTGGGCGCCGGCGGTGAGCCTGGGCTCCTGGGCGTGCTGGGCGACGACTCCGTCGAACGCCTTGACGTACTCCAGGGCCCGGCGCATCAGCACGGCGTCGTCCACGCACTTGCCGTCGTCGGAGAAGACGCGTACGCGGGCCGCCGAGTCGGCCATCGCGCCCAGCTCGGCCAACTGCCTGCCCTCCAGGCGGACCGTGACGGCGCCGACCGGGTGCACGTCGCAGTGCGCGAACTCGCGCCCGAGCCGCCACACCTGCTCGACCACGCCGGCGGTGTCGGCGACCGGCGAGGTGTTGGCCATGGCGTGCACGGCGGTGTAGCCGCCGCGCGCCGCCGACTGGGTGCCGCTGCGAACGGTCTCGGCGTCCTCGCGGCCGGGCTCGCGCAGGTGGGTGTGCAGGTCGACCAGGCCGGGCAGCGCGATCGCGCCCGCGCCGTCGACGCTCTCGGCCCCGGCCAGCCCCGGCCCGATCTCGGTGATCATGCCGTCGGTGACGCGGATGTCGGCGGGCTCCCCACCCGTGATCCTGACGTTTCGAATGATCATGCCGCGCTCACTCACGTGGTCTCTCCCCCGAGCAGCAGGTACAGGACGGCCATGCGGATGGTCACCCCGTTGGCGACCTGTTCGACGATCGTGGACCGCGCGGAGTCCGCCACCTCGGCGGCGATCTCCATCCCCCGGTTCATCGGCCCAGGGTGCATGACGATCGCGTCGTCGGGCATCCTGGCGAACCGGTCGCGGTCGAGCCCGTACCGGCGTGAGTATTCGCGCTCGGAGGGGAAGTACGCGGCGTTCATCCGCTCCTTCTGCACCCGCAGCATCATCACCACGTCCGACTTGGGCAGCACCGCGTCGAGGTCGTAGGAGACCTCGCACGGCCAGGTGCCGACGGACACGGGCACCAGCGTGGGCGGCGCGACCAGCGTCACCTCGGCGCCCAGGGTGTGCAGCAGCAGCACGTTGGAGCGGGCGACCCGGCTGTGCAGCACGTCGCCGACGATCGTCACCTTGCGCCCTTCGAGGCCGCCCAGGCGGCGGCGCATGGAGAAGGCGTCGAGCAGCGCCTGCGTCGGGTGCTCGTGGGTGCCGTCGCCGGCGTTGACGACGCTGCCGTGCACCCAGTTGGCCAGGCGGTGCGGCGCCCCGGAGGCGCTGTGCCTGATGACGACCGCGTCGGCGCCCATGGCCTCCAGGGTGAGCGCGGTGTCCTTGAGCGACTCGCCCTTGGACACGCTCGACCCCTTGGCCGAGAAGTTGATCACGTCGGCGGACAGCCGCTTGGCCGCCGCCTCGAACGAGATCCGGGTCCGCGTGGAGTCCTCGAAGAACAGGTTGACCACGGTGCGCCCGCGCAGCGTGGGCAGTTTCTTGATGGAACGTTCCGAGACTCTCGCCAGCTCTTCCGCGGTGTCGAGGATGAGCAGGGCGTCGTCCTTGGCGAGGTCGCCCGCCGAGATCAGGTGCCGGTTCACTTGGCGTTCCCCCTCTCAGGCCCCTTCATGAGCAGCACGGCGTCGCGGCCGTCGGTCTCCTGCAGGAACACCTTGACCTTCTCGCTCTTGGCCGTCGGGAGGTTCTTGCCGACGTAGTCGGCGCGGATGGGCAGCTCGCGGTGGCCGCGGTCGACCAGCGTGGCGAGTTGTACGGCGGTAGGCCGGCCGAGGTCGTTGAGCGCGTCGAGCGCGGCGCGCACGGTGCGGCCGGAGTAGAGGACGTCGTCGACGAGCACCACGACGCGGCCGTCGATGCCGTCGGGCGGCAGCTCGGTGCGGCCGAGCGGGCGAGCGGGCTTGAGGCGCAGGTCGTCGCGGTACATCGTGATGTCGATGGAACCGACGGGGATCTTGACGCCTTCGAACTGCTCGATGCGGTCGCCGAGCCGGTGGGCCAGCGTCGCGCCGCGGGTCGGGATGCCGAGGAGAACGACGTCACCGGCACCCTTGGTACGCTCGAGGATCTCGTGCGCGATCCTGGTCAGCGCCCGATGGATGTCCGGAGCTTCCAGAACTGCCCGGGAATCGGACATGGCGAATCTCACCACCTTTCCCGCCTCACGGGACGGGTCTTAAAGGGTGTTGGTCGGGACACAGAGTACCAGGGGCCACCAGCCACAACGGGAGTGCCCTTCCGTCGCGGCGCGGACCGGCCCGATCCCATGATCAGGTAATTTCCGGGCCCGCCACCGTGTCAACGCCCTCCGCGCGGGGCAGGTCACGGGGGCCGCCGACCGGCGTACGAGTCCGGGGGCGGTGCGGGCGCCGACGCCGCCACCTCTGGGCGAAAGGCCGGGCGCGGCGGATACGGCCCGTATGACGGGGGATAGAGCGAAGATGACGTTCCATGTCGACTCCGAGGTCGGACGCCTGCGCCAGGTCCTGTTGCACAAGCCCGAGCTGGCGCTCAAGCGGCTGACCCCGACCAACAAGGACGAGTTCCTGTTCGACGACGTGCTGTGGGTGCAGCGCGCGATGGAGGAGCACGAGGAGTTCCAGCGGGTGCTGCGCGACCGCGGCATCCGCATCCACATGCTGGCCGACCTGCTCAAGGAGACGGTCGACATCCCCGAGGCCCGCAAGCACATCCTCGACGCGGTCATCGACGAGCGCTGGTACGGCCCCGGCGCCATCGACGACATCCGCAACACACTCGACGGCATGGACTCGGCGACGCTGCAGCTCTACCTGACCGGCGGCATCACCAAGCGGGAGCTGGTGGAGATGGGCTGCGACCCCAGGTCGGTGACCTTCCACGCCACCGCAGGCGACGACTTCATCCTCCCGCCGCTGCCCAACCACCTGTTCACCCGTGACACCTCCTGCTGGGTGTACGACGGCGTGTCGATCAACGCGATGAAGAAGAAGGCCCGCATGCGGGAGACGGTCAACATGGAGGCCGTCTACATGTATCACCCGACGTTCGCCGGCGGGTTCGACCGGCCGGAGAGCGGCGGCTTCCACTGCTGGCTGCCCGGCCAGGCCGTGGCGCCGGCCACCCTCGAGGGCGGCGACGTGCTGGTCATCGGCCGGGGCGCGGTGCTGATCGGGATGAGCGAGCGCACCCAGCCGCAGGCGGTGGAGATGCTGGCGCAGCGGCTGTTCGAAGCCGGTTCCGCTCGGAAGATCGTGGCGCTCGACATGCCGAAGGCACGGGCGTTCATGCATCTCGACACGGTGATGACGATGCTGGACGTGGGCGTGTTCACCCAGTACGCGGGCCTGGGGATGCTGCCCTCGTACACCATCGAGCCCGGCGACACGCGCAAGGAGCTCAAGGTCACCGACCACCCGCCGGAGGACATGCACCAGGCCATCGCGCACGCGCTCGACCTGGCCGAGATCACGGTCCTCACCCCCACCCAGGACGTCCGCGCCGCCGAGCGGGAGCAGTGGGACGACGGCTGCAACGGCCTGGCGCTCGAGCCGGGCGTCGTCGTCGCCTACGAGCGCAACACCACCACCAACAACCACCTGCGCGACAACGGCATCGAGGTCATCACGATCCGGGGCAGCGAGCTCGGCAGGGGACGCGGCGGGCCTCGGTGCATGAGCTGCCCGCTCGAACGCGACGGCATCTAGGGGGCTTGTCCGATGACATCCGGGGGGCTTTTGACGGCCTTCGACCTGCGCGACCGCAGCTTCCTCAAGGAGCTCGACCTCACACCGGAGGAGTTCGAGCAGTTGCTGCGGCTGTCCGCGGAGCTGAAGGCGGAAAGGCAGGCCGGGGCCGAGCGGCAGCGGCTGAGAGGCAGGCACCTCGCGCTGATCTTCGAGAAGCCCTCGACCCGCACCCGATGCGCGTTCGAGGTGGCCGGGCGCGAGCAGGGCGCGCACGTCACCTCCCTGGAGTCGCCGATCGGGCACGAGGAGTCCGTACGCGACACCGCGCGGGTGCTCGGCCGGATGTTCGACGGCATCGAGTACCGCGGCAGCAGGCAGGCCTACGTGGAGGAGCTGGCGGCCCTGGCCGGGGTGCCCGTGTGGAACGGCCTGACCGACGAGTGGCGTCCCACGCAGACGCTGGCAGACATGCTGACCATGCGCGAGCACAGCGACCGGCCGTTGCGCGAGGTGTCGTTCGCCTATCTGGGTGACGCGCGCAGTGCCATGGGGCGCTCGCTGCTGGTGACGGGGGCCATGCTCGGCATGGACGTACGCATCGTCGCGCCCGGGGCGCTGCGGCCCGGCTCCGGCGCGGTGGTCGAGGCGGCCGAGGCGCTGGCGTCGGACACCGGTGCCAGGATCACCATCACCGGCGACGTGAACGAGGGCGTCAAGGGGGCCGACTTCCTCTACACCGACGTGTGGGCGTCGATGCGCGAGCCTGCGCAGGTGTGGGACGAGCGGATCAAGCTGCTGCTGCCGTACCAGGTGAACGACGCCGTGGTGGAGGCGACAGGCAACCCCGCCGTCAAGTTCATGCACTGCCTGCCCTCCTGCCACGACAGGGAGACGCGGGTCGGCAGGGACCTCTACGACAGGACCGGCCTCGACGCGCTGGAGGTCACCGAGAGCGTCTTCGAGTCGCCGCGCTCGATCGTCTTCGACCAGGCCGAGAACCGCCTGCACACCGTCAAGGCCGTCATGGTCGCGACCCTGGGAGACTGAATGCGGGTGATGGTCGCGATCGGCGGCAACGCGGTGCTCAGGCGCGGCCAGCCGCCGGACGTGGCCGTGCAGACGAACAACATCCACACAGCCGTCCGGACGCTCGCCAGGCTCGCGCTGGAGCACGAGCTGGTCATCACCCACGGCAACGGCCCCCAGGTCGGCCTGCTCGCCTCGCAGGGCGCCCCCGGCCACCGCGCGCCCTACCCGCTCGACACGCTCGGCGCGCAGACGCAGGGCATGATCGGCTACTGGATGCAGCAGGCGCTGCAGAACGCGCTGCCAGGCCGGCAGGTCATCGCCATGGTCACCCAGACGCTGGTGTCGGCCGTGGATCCCGCGTTCGGCGACCCGGCCAAGTTCGTCGGCCCCGTCTACGAGCGGGAGGAGGCCGGGAAGCTGGCCGCCGAGCACGGCTGGACGGTCAAGCAGGACGGCGCCCAGTGGCGGCGCGTCGTGCCCTCCCCCGCCCCGCGGCGCGTCGTGGAGACCCGCCTGATACACCGGCTGGTCCGCGAGGGCGTGGTCGTGGTGTGCGCGGGCGGCGGCGGCATCCCGGTCGTCCGCGACGAGCGGGGGCGGCTGTCCGGCGTCGAGGCGGTAGTCGACAAGGACCTCACCTCCTCGATGCTGGCCGAGTCTCTGGAGTGCGACACGTTCCTGATCCTGACCGACGTGCCGCGCGTGCTGCGCGGGTTCGGCACGCCGCACCAGAAGGAGATCACCTACACCACGCCGCACGAGCTGCGGGCCATGGAGTTCCCCGCCGGGTCGATGGGGCCGAAGGTGGAGGCCGTCTGCCGGTTCGTGGAGACGACCGGCGACATGGCCGCCATCGGACGGCTCGACCAGGCCGAGCGCATACTTCACGGCGCGGCGGGCACGATCGTCACACCCAACGGCAGGTGGCCGCTGACGAGCACGCTGTAGGGGTGTCGCATGACACTGGCCCGGCTTCTCCGTACCAAGCCCACCGAGCGGATCGTGGCGGAGGGCGGGCACGGCGAGGGCGGTGAGCTGCGGCGGACGATGTCGCTGTGGCAGCTCACGCTGTTCAGCGTCGGCGCCACGCTCGGCACCGGCATCTTCGTGATCCTCGGGCAGGCGGTGCCGAAGGCCGGTCCGGCGGTGGTGCTGGCGTTCGGGCTGGCCGCGATCACGGCGCTGTTCTCCGCGCTGTCGTACGCCGAGCTGGCCGGGACGATCCCGGTGGCCGGCTCGTCGTACTCCTACGCGTACGCGACGCTGGGCGAGCTGGTGGCGTGGGTCTGCGGCTGGTGTCTCATGCTGGAGTACGCCGTGTCCGTCGCGGCCGTGGCCGTGGGCTGGGGCGAATACCTCAACGCGTTCCTGCGGGCGCTGCCCGGCTTCACGCTGCCGGACGCGATCACCCACTCCCCCGGCCAGGGCGGCGGTGTGGTGAACGTCACCGCGATCCTCATCGTGCTGCTGACCACCTGGCTCCTGCTTTACGGCGCCTCGGAGAGCGCCACGGCCAACGCCGTGTTCGTGCTGATCAAGGTCGCGGTGCTGCTGTTCTTCTGTGTGGTGGCGTTCACCGCGTTCAGTTCGGGCAATCTGGCGCCGTTCGCCCCCATGGGGATCGCCGGGATCACCGCGGCGGCCTCGCAGGTGTTCTTCTCCTACATCGGCTTCGACGCGGCCTCCACCGCCGGTGAGGAGGCCAGGAACCCCAGGCGCGACCTGCCCCTGGCGATCATCCTGTCACTGGCCGTCGTGACCGCCGTCTACGTCCTCGTGGCCGTGGCCGCCGTCGGGGCGATGCCGTGGACGGACTTCGATCCCGAGGGCACCGAGGCCGGCCTGTCCCACATCGCCGGCCTGGCCACCGGCGCCACCTGGCCCGGCCTGGTCGTGTCGTTCGGCGCGGTCATCGCCATCGCCAGCGTCGTCCTCACGGTCATCTACGGCCAGACCCGCATCCTGTTCGCGATGTCGCGCGACGGGCTCATCCCCCGCGTCTTCCAGCGGGTCAACCCGCGCCGCCAGGTCCCCGTCGCCAACACCCTGCTGGTCGCGTTGTTCATCTCCGTACTGGCCGGGCTGGTGCCGCTGGGACAGCTCGCCGAGGCCACCAGCATCGGCACGCTGTTCGCCTTCGCCATCGTGAACGTCGGCGTGCTCGTCCTGCGCTACCGCAGCCCCGAGCTTCCCCGCGGCTTCCGCGTCCCGTTCTTCCCTGCCACGCCGGTGCTCGGCGCGATCCTCTGCGTCGTCGTGATGGCGGGGCTGGCCGGGGTGACCTGGCTGGCGTTCGGCCTGTGGATGCTCGCCGGCCTCTTCTGCTACTTCGCGTACGGCTATGGCCATTCGCGGCTCAATGCCGAGGTGTCCTGAATGCAGTTCGACGGCGTGCCGACCGGATGCGCCCCGCCAGGGCCGCTTCCGCACTCCTCATCCGTTCCCGTCCCGCTCGCCCCTCGGGGGTTTCACCGTCAGCGAGATGATCATATGCGCTTCGAGTGGCCGCCGGGTCACCCGGGCGGGTCGTCCCCGGCGACACTTCGATCAAGACCGTATGGGCCTCGACCTGCCCTGTCATGATTCTCACCCGTCGGATCCGGCCGTCCGGCGTCACTCGGCAAACTCTGACGAAGTAGTGTTAGCACTGGGACATGAGGGGCGTTTGTTGCGTTCCCTCCCGGACCGGATTCGGCATCTTTTTTCCAATCAGCTTGACCTCGGGCGTCCACCCCTTTACCGTCACTGTGCGTAACCACACCGCGCGGCGTTCTGGGGTAAACCCAGGGCCATGGCTACCGTTGGTGCCGAGCTCGGCACCTGACCCCCCGGTGGCTCGGGCATTCGCCGCAAGGGAGCACAATCTACTGAGAGCGATACATACGAGAGCCGGGGGGCCACACGATGCCGTCTGAGTACGCAAAGTCGCTGGGTGCACGACTCCGCGCCATCCGCACCCAGCAGGGCCTGTCCCTGCATGGAGTCGAAGAGAAGTCGCGCGGCAGGTGGAAAGCCGTAGTCGTGGGCTCTTATGAGCGTGGCGACCGAGCGGTCACGGTGCAGAAGCTTGCCGAGCTTGCCGACTTCTACGGGGTGCCCGTCTCCGAGCTGCTGCCGGGCGGCGCCGCCCCCAGCCCGCTCGGTCCGACACCCAAGCTTGTGATCGACCTGGAGCGCCTTGCCTCGCTGCCGAAGGAGAAGGCGGGGGCCCTGGCCCGCTACGCCGCCACGATCCAGAGTCAGCGTGGCGACTACAACGGCAAGGTCCTGTCGATCCGCCAGGAGGACCTGCGCTCCCTGGCGGTGATCTATGACAAGTCGCCCAGCGAGCTGACAGAGGAGCTGATCAGCTGGGGTGTCCTCGACGCGGAGGCCCGCCGCGCCGTCGAGTCGTTCTGACCCCTGCCGTTCGCTCCGCCAAGGGGCCCGCCGACCGCCGGCGGGCTCCTTTGCCATACCGGGCTTGCCACATTGAGCTGCCATATTGGGCGGCCCGGATCGCGGAGCACCCGCCTGAGAGCGGCGGCCGCCGATGCGGTCACACCCGCCCGAACCGTGCCAGGTCGCCCGGCTGGCACCCTCCGCAGGACTGACACCCCCGCGGGGCGCCTACCCGGATCCGCCGTAGGACAGCCGCTCGGACAAGGTCGCCGTGCGGGCAGGGTGCGTCTGCCGGACGGTCAGGCCGTTCGCCGGAGCGACGTGTGCCGCCTCGACGTCGTGGGGCATCGTCGAACCACTGAGGATCGCGCCGAGGCGGTCACACCCGGCATCCCGAGCGTGGATCAGCCGGATCCAGGCGGTCGCACCAGGCGTCCCGGGACGCGGTGACCCCGTCCGGTGAATCAGCCGGCCAGGGGGACGCTCACGGGAAGCTGGGGTTGACCGGGGAGGCCGAGGAGCTCTTCGACCGTGGAGACGAAGGTCTCCGCCTCGGCCAGGATCTCCTCGGCGTCGGCCGCGCTGACCCCGCGGACCATGCCCGCCTCCGCGGCGGCGCGCTTGGCTGCGCTCACCGAGAAGTAGGCGGCCCACTCGGCCAGGTGCGGCTCGGCCTCAGGCAGAAGCTCCCACGCGCTGCGCAGCCGGCGCCTGCGGCCCTCCATGGGACGGGGACGGGCGGCCAGCATCGCCGCCGCCGCCCGGAGGGCCGCCAGGTGGGCCGCCACATATCGGGATGCCGGCGTGCGGGCGCTCGCCGCCTCCGCCAGGCAGGAACGTGAATCGGTCAGATGTGCCCGAACCGCAGGCGACAGCCGGGGCCCGGGTGTGTCTCTAGGCCTTGGTGCCATCTTGCGCGCCTCCTTGGAGTCCATGGGCGGCCGCCGACGTCTCCGCCGGTGAAGCCAACATTGGCAGACCCCACCGACATTTCCGCCGGGCCGGCCGGACGAGGAGCTTCCCCTCTCCCCGTCCGGCCAGGACACGCCCGCTCGTCTCCGCCGACGACGAGGACGTGCCCTTCGCCCGTGGACCTGGCCGCGGGGCTCGCTTGGGAAAGCGAACGGCCCGCGACCAGGTCCTGTGACGCTGAGCCGCGAGCCTCATCGTCACTGGATCGAACATAATTTCGACCATGCTCGACTGTCAACCAGTTCCACGAACACAGGTTCGATGACCATGGTCTGAGATGCGAGAGACCAGCCGGAGGAAAGGGACTCATGGGAGCAAGAGAAGCCGCCGCCGCAGGGTCGGGCCGCGGCGGCGGATGGTCCGGAGTGGCGAAGGGCCGTCAGGAGGCGGACAAGGCGCCCGAAGGGCACAGCGTCACGGCACGACGTACGCCGTCCTCCAAGTCCTCCGGCGGCACCTGCTGCAGGAGCAGCACCGTGCCGTCGTCCTCACTCTGATCGAACACCTCGGGCACCGTCAGCGCGCACATGCCCGCCCCGATGCACACTGTCGTATCTGCCTTGATTTCCATAGTGACCTACCAAGTGACTGGGAGGCTGTGCACTCCATAGATGCTCATGTCCGAGCGCATCGGCACCTCCTCTGGCGTTACCGCCAAGCGTAGGCCAGGGAAGCGACGCAACAGCGCAGGGTAGGCGATGCGCATCTCGGCCCGCGCGAGCTGCTGGCCCAGGCACTGGTGGATGCCGTGGCCGAACGTCAGGTGCCCGCCCGCGGGCCTCGTGACGTCGAGGTCGTCGCCGTCGGGGAAGCGCGAGGGGTCACGGTTCGCGACGGGCAGGTGGATGCCGACCGTCTGACCCTCCTTGATGAGATTGCCCTCGATCTCGACGTCCTCCAGCGCGACCCGGAACGGGCCGAGGTGGATGATCGTGAGGTGGCGCAGCAGCTCCTCCACCCCGTTGTCCACCACCGAGGGGTCGTCCCGCATGGCGGCGAGCTGGCCGGGGTTCGTGAGCAGCGCGTACGTCCCCAGCCCCAGCATGTTGGCCGTCGTCTCGTGCCCCGCCACCAGGAGCAGGAACGCCACCCCCGTAAGCTCCTCGTCGTTGAGCTCGCCGCCCTCGATGAGCCCGCTGATCAGATGCTCGTCCGGCTCCTCGCGCTTGCGCTGGATCAGCCCATGCAGGTACGTCATGACCCGTCCGAGCGCGGCCATCGCGTCGTCGGCCTTGGTCTCGAGGTCGACGAGGAGCTTCGTGTCCTCCTGGAAGCTCTCTCTGTCCTCGTACGGCACCCCGAGCAGCTCGCAGATCACCAGCGAGGGGATCGGCAACGCGAAGGACTGGACCAGGTCCACGGGACCGCCGGCGGCGGCCATGCCGTCCAGGCAGGCGTCGGTGATCTCCGCGATCCTGGGCTCGAGCATCTTCATCCTGCGCACGGTGAACTGCCCCGTGAGCAGCTTGCGGTAGCGCGTGTGGTCCGGCGGGTCCATCCGCAGGAAGAACCCCGGAGGCAGCTTGAAGCCCTCCTCGCCGCGGCGTGCCGCACTGGCCGCGATCGGCGGGTGCAGGAGCTCCGGCCGGTTGCTGAAGCGTGGGTCCGCCAGGATCGCGCGGGCCGCCGCGTAGCCGGTCACCAGCCAGCCGACGTGGCCGTCCACGTACGTCATCGGGTGCATGGACGCCTGTTGTCGCAGGCGGAGGGCTTCGTCGGGCGGGTCGAGCGGGCGCTGCCTGGCGGTCGGATACGTGAGTTCGGACATGTTGCGGCTCCTTTCCTCGTTCCCACCCCAGAAAACCTCATTCATTGCAAAATTTCAATGGGTGAAAAACATTGCCACGTGCAGTATAGTTCCGGCATGGTGGGGCTGCGGGAGCGCAAGAAGGAGCGGACACGCCAGGCGCTGATCGAGGCGGCGTTGCGGCTGTTCGCGGAGCAGGGCTACGAGGAGACGACGCTCGCGCAGATCGCGGCGGAGGCCGACGTCTCGACCCGTACGTTCTTCAGCTACTTCGCGAGCAAGGAGGACGTGGTCTTCCACGACGGGCCGGACCGGACGAAGCGTGCCGTCGCGCTCCTGGCGGCCAGGAGGCCCGATGAGTCGCCCACCGAGTTGCTGCTCAGGCTCCTCGAAGAGAGCGTCACCTGGGCGGCCGCGGACGGGGATCTGACGTTCGAGGACGCGGCGCTGCGCGTCCGGCTGATCCTGACCGAGCCGGCGCTGCAGGCGCGGGGTCTGCAGTTGCTGTTCGACAGCCAGCTCGCCATCGCGCGCGCGCTGCACGAGGCGTTCCCCGGCCGGCTGTCGCAGGTGGACGCGGCCGCGGCGGTGGGCGCGCTGCTGGGGGCCGTGAAGCTCGCGGTGATCGCCGACATCCAGAACGAGCGTTCGCTCGAGCAGGTCTGGGTCACGGTGCGCCGTGCGGCCGATCTGGCCCTGTCCGGCCTGCGTTCCATCGACTAGACCAGCGGCGGTGCCCGGAACGCCGGGTGTTCTGGAAAGCCGGCCCTCCGGGGCGAGAGGAGAGCGAATGGCACGCGGGCGGGTCGGCCTCGTCCTGCTGGCGCTGGGGCCTGTCCTGGCGGCGGCGTACGCGGTGGTCAACCACGCCGCCATCCGGCTGGCGTCGAAGGCTCAGGTCGGCGGGCCGGAATGGGAGGGCGGCCGGGTCGGCGCCGACGGGATGACGGCGCTGGGCGTGGACTCCTGGCGGCTGGTCTCGTGGACCTCGCTGCTGGTGGGGGCCCTGGCGGTGGCCTACGTCGTCATCGGCGTGCTGCTGCGGCGGCGGAGCAGGGGCCGCGCGTTCCTGCTCGTGTCGTCGGGCGTCCTCATCGTGCCGTACGCGCTCGCGTTCCTCGTCGCGCTGCTCAACCCCGTACGGATACTCGCCGGGCTGTACGACTCCCCCGACTTCGCGGCCGGGATCCCCTCGTGGCAGCCGGCCGCGGCCCTCATCCCGCTGGCAGGAGGGCTGGCCCAGGCCGCCGGCCTGGCGGTCGTGGCGGGCAGGCGGGCGAAGCTGGGCGAGGAGAGCACCCCGGTCACGTCATGAGCCGTCAGGTGCGCTTGAACGCGCCCCTGACGTGGACAGGGACCCCCTTGCCGAGCATTCCGGGCAAAACCTCCGCGACGTTCATCGGCAGGCGCACGCACCCGTGCGAGGCCGGATACAGCGGCACCGACAGCGCGCCGTGGAGGGCGATGCCGCCGTTGAAGAAGATCGGGTTGTAGAGCTCCCCCAGGTACGACCTGTGCCACCCGCTCGTACGCCACGTCGTCCTGTAGTTGCCGGTCGGCGTGGTGGCCGAGCCGCAGAACCGTTGTTCCTTGCCCTGCCACATGGCGGTCTCGCAGTAGGGGACGGCGCTGCCCGACGACACGTGGCTGATCAGCTCCGGCCGGCCGTCGACGTACATGACCATGATCTGCTTGGTCAGGTTGATCTCGGCGCGGGTCGGCTTGCCGTTCGGGGCCAGGACCTTCGGAGCCTTCGGGGCCTCCAGGGCGTCCCAGGTCCGCGCGGCGATCGTGCTGGTCGGCTTGATGCCGTTGACCTTCTGGAACGCCCACACGGCGGCCAGCGTCGTGCCGCCGTACCTGCCGTCGGCCTTGCCCGGGCGGTAGCCGAGCTCGATCAGGCGCTCCTGCATCCAGGTGACGGCCTCGCCCTTGGCGCCGAGCCTGAGCGTCTTGCGCGGGGCGGCGTCCGGCGCGGCCTGGGCACCGGCCGCGGACGTGCCCTCCTGCGCGGTCCACGCGGCGGCGGGCGGCGCCTGGGTCATGGCCAGTGAGGTTCGGGAGCGTTGCGGCGACTGGGTGCCACAACCGGCGAGAAGGACGGCCCCAGCCGTCAGGAGAGCAGCCACTCCGGGCAGACGTCTGGCACGCACCCGTACCACCTCTCATACCAATAATGCATAGATCAATTGATCTTATACCACGCACCATCAACCGGTAATGAAGCGGTCAACCTGATTAGAGTGTCTCCATGTCTGAGAAGTTGCCGGCGAATGCCGTTCTGGTGGAGTCCGCGCTGCGCGAGCTGGGCGCGAGCGGCGAGATCGTCGTCCTGCCGGAGAAGGCGCCCACGGCCGCGACCGCCGCCGCCCAGGTCGGGTGCGAGGTCGGGGCCATCGCCAACAGCCTGATCTTCGACGCGGACGGCGCGCCGCTGCTGGTGCTGACCAGCGGGGCGCACCGCGTGGACGTGCAGCTCGTCGCCCGCACGGCAGGCGCCCAGCGGGTACGCCGGGCGACCCCCGAGTTCGTACGTGCCGCCACCGGCCAGCCGATCGGCGGCGTCGCACCGGTCGGGCATCCGGCGCCCGTCCGCACACTGGTGGACAACTGGCTGAGCAAGCACGAGGTGGTGTGGGCGGCCGGCGGGCATCCGCTGACGGTGTTCCCGACGACGTTCGACGAACTGGTGCGGATCACGGGGGGCACCCCGGTGGACGTCGAGTAGTGTGCGACGGGTGATCGAGTTTCGCGGTGCGGGTCCGGCCGAGTTCACCGAGCAGTTGGAAACGGTGATCGACATCTACGCGGCGGCGATGCGCCCGCCCGCGGACCAGCTCGCCGGCCGCAAGACCATCATGCGAAACCACGCGACATATCCCCATTTTCAGTGCTATTTCGCGGAATTGCGTGATTCGTCCGGCGCGACGGCACCGGAAATCGTCGGCTTCGCGTACGGTTTCCGCGGCGCGCCGGGACAGTGGTGGCACGACGTGGTCCTGCGGGCGCTGGCGGAGCGGTCCGGCCAGCAGGCCGCCAACGCCTGGCTGGGGAACGCGTTCGAACTGGCCGAGATCCATGTCCACCCGGACTACCAGGGCAAGGGCATCGGCCGGGCGATGATCAGGACTCTGTGCGCCGGGCGCCGCGAGCGCTCGGCCGTCCTGTCCACCCATGACCAGCCCACCGCCGCCCGCCACCTCTACGCCCGCCTCGGCTTCACGGACCTGCTGACCCGGTTCGTCTTCCCCGGCGGTTCGGAGGAGTACGCCATCGTGGGCCGCCCCCTCCCCTTGACCTGACCCTGACTTCTGATGAGGAAGTGACGGGATGGGTTTGCCGGGGCATGCCCGGGGGCATCACTCATTACACAAAGTAACCACTCTTTGACTCCTCGGCTACCGTCCCCTGCCCGTCACCCGCCCGGTCCCCCTGCGGGCGGGTGACGGGCCACCCTTGTCCCGGCACTCCACGGCATGGGACTCCGGACAGGCCAACGCGCTCAAACACCTGGACGCGGGATTCCAGCCGGCCCAACGCGTTCGGACACCCAGAAGCGCGATCCCGGCCGGCTCGGACAGCCAGAGGCGCGATCCCGGCCGGCTCAACGCGTTCGGACACCTATAGGCGATCCCGGCCGGGTCAACGCTTTTGAACCACCCAGACGGCCGGCGGGGCGTCGTAACGGCGACCGACCCCGTGCGGGGTCAGAGGCCGTCTCCCTGGAGGCCCTCTGCCCTGGTCGGCGGATGGGTGGGGACGGCTCCGCCGTAGAAGTTGAAGAAGGTTTTCAGGCGGGACGCGCCAAAGCGGGGGCAACCAACTCAAACACCTCGCGGGAGGCGCTGGACTGGTTGAAGGTGATGAAGTGGATGCCCGGCGCGCCCTCGTCCAGCAGCCGGCGGCACAGCTCCGCCCCGTGCTCGATGCCCAGGCGCCGCACCGCGGCCGGGTCGTCGGCGACGGCCTCGAAGCGGGCCGCCACATCCGCGGGGAACGGCGCCCCCGACAGCTGCTCAGACCGCGCGATCGTGCTCATCCGCGTCACCGGCATGATGCACGGGATGATCGGCGTCTCGCACCCCCTGGCCGCCACCCGGTCGCGCAGCCGCAGATAGTCGTCAGCCTGGAAGAACATCTGGGTGATCGCGTAGTCGGCCCCGGCGCGGCACTTACGGACGAAGTAGTCGGTGTCGCTCTCGATGGACGGCGAGCGCGGATGCTTGTAGGGGAAGGCCGCCACGCCGACGCAGAAGTCGCCCGCCTGCCTGACGAGCCGCACCAGCTCCTCGGCGTAGTGCACGCCCTCGGGGTGGCGGACCCACTCGGCCGTCGGGTCGCCGGGAGGGTCGCCGCGGACGGCCAGGATGTTGCGCACCCCGGCGTCGGCGAAGCGCCCCACCAGGTGGCGCAGCTCGCGCACCGAGTGGTTGACCGCGGTGAAGTGCGCCACCGGCGTGAGCGTGGTGTCGTGGGCGATCCGCTCCACGATGTCGACCGTGCGGTCGCGGGTGGAGCCACCGGCGCCGTACGTCACCGACACGAACGTCGGCTGCAAGGACTCCAGCTCCCTGATCGCCCGCCAGAGCTGCCGCTCGCCGTCGTCGGTCTTCGGCGGGAAGAACTCGAAGGAGAACGATCGGCCACCGGCGGCCAGCAGGTCACGGACGGTGGGAACACGATCGGGCCTGATGGAGGATCGACCAAGAGCCATGAACCAAGGCTACAGGTAACGGTCATCCCGGAACTCCAGCACCGCTCGAGCCCGGCGCCGCCGCGTCGAGTCAGGCGCGACGGTCACCTGGGCGGGCTGTTGGGAGCTGGAGATCCGAAATGTTCCACTCCGCACTAGTCTCAAGGCATGACCACTGACGCCGCGAGCATGGATGCCTTGCGCACGCAGGTGGAGCGTGCCCTGGCCGAGTTCGTCGAACGGCAGCTGCCCGCCCCCGGCGACCCCGAGCTGGAGCCGCTGCGCACCGCCGCCGGCGAACTGCTTTCCGGCGGCAAGCGGCTGCGGCCCGCATTCTGTTATTGGGGCTGGCGCGGGGCGGGCGGCACGGACGTGCCCGAGATCTTCACCGCGGCGGCCTCCCTGGAGTTGCTCCAGGCCAGCGCGCTGGTGCACGACGACGTGATGGACCAGAGCGACCTGCGCAGAGGCATGCCGGCCGCGCACCGCCGCTTCCAGACCATGCACGAGAAGTCCGGCTGGCACGGCTCCGCTCAGCAGTTCGGCGAGGGCGCGGCGATCCTGCTGGGCAATCTGCTGCTGATCTGGTCCGGCGAGATGTGGCGCACCAGCGGCCTGCCGCGCGAGTCGCTCGATGCGGCACGTCCCGTGCACGACCACATGCGCACGGAGCTGATGTACGGCCAGTACCTCGACCTGCTGGAGCAGGCGCACGGGGAGAACACGTTCGACTCGGCCCTGCGCGTGGCGCTGTTCAAGAGCGGCAAGTACTCGGTCGAGCAGCCGCTCCGGCTCGGCCTCGTGCTGGCCGCCAGGGAGCTGCTGCCGTGGATGGACGACCTCTGCACCGAGTACGGCCGGCGGGTCGGGATCGCGTTCCAGCTGAGGGACGACATCCTGGGAGTGTTCGGAGACCCGGCGCAGACGGGCAAGCCCGCGGGCGACGACCTGCGCGAGGGCAAGCGCACCATGCTCGTGGCCCGTACACTTGCGGCCGCCTCCCCCGCCGGCGCGGAGACCGTGCGGCGGCTGCTCGGGGATCCCGGGCTGGACGAGCACGGGGTGGCGACGCTGCGCCGGATCATCCAGGACACCGGGGCGCTGCAGGTCTGTGAGGAGCTGATCGGCGACTATCTGGGCGAGGCGCTGGCCGCGCTCGAAGAGGCGCCCATCACGGCGGAGTCCCGCGCGGCCCTGACCGGGCTGGCCATCGCCGCCACCACCCGCACCGCCTGACCCTCGCCCGGCTTCGCACCCGCGGAGGCCGCGGTGCGGGCATGGCTCAGGCGGCGGTGCCGGACCGGCGCGGGCCGGGAGCGGAACGGGCGGTCAGCGGAAGGACAGGCGCTTGGCGAACTCCGCCGCCGCGGCCCCTGGATCCTCGGCATCCGTGATCGCGCGTACCACCACGACGCGGCTCGCGCCGTACGACATGACCTCGTCCAGGTTGGCGAGGTCGATGCCGCCGATCGCGAACCACGGCCGCGTGGCGCCCAGCGACGCCGCGTGCCTGAGCAGCGGCGGGCCGGGAGCCGGGCGGCCGGGTTTGGTCGGCGTGGGCCAGACGGGGCCGCAGCAGAAGTAGTCGACGCCCTCCTCCGCCGCCGCGGCGGAAGCCTCGGCGGCGGAATGGGTGGACCGTCCGATGACGATGTCGTCGCCGAGTATCTCTCGCGCGACCGTCACAGGAAGGTCGTCCTGCCCCAGGTGGAACACGTCGGGCCGGGCGGCGTAGGCGATGTCCGCCCGGTCGTTGACGGCCAGTAGTCTGCCGTGCCGGTCGCAGGCGTCGCGGAAGACCTCGAGGAGCGCGAGTTCGTCGCGTGCCTCCAGGTTCTTCTCCCGCAGCTGGATGATGTCCACGCCGCCGGCCAGCACCGAGTCGAGGAACTCCGCCAGATCGCCGCGGTCGCGACGGCCGTCGGTGCAGAGATAGAGGCGGGCGTCAGAAAGCGAGGGCTTGGGCACGCCGCTTGACCTCGGTATGACGGCCGGCCCTGATCGCCTCGATGGGCGAGCCCGGCAGGGACTCGTCGGGAGTGAAGAGCCAGCGCAGCGCCTCGACGTCGTCGTAGCCGGCGTCCTGCAACACGGTCAGCGTGCCGGGCAAGCCCTTCATCACGTCGTTTCCTTGCAGGAACACCGCGGGCACCTGTGGCCCGCCGCTCCCCCGGCGCACGCCGAGGAGCTTGTGGTCCTTGAGTAGTTGCTTGGCCCGCCCCAGCGGAAGCTCGAGGCGCGAGGCCACTTCGGGGAGAGTGAGCCACTCGTCGATGAGCCGCTCGGTCTCCCGGTCGATCTGTGCAACAGAAAGCGTCACGAAACCACAACTACCACATGCCGTCCTTGCTCAAACAACACAATCTCGTAGGGAGACTTGTGGATCTACCAGGCGTTCCGTGTCGAGACGGTGACCCGCCGCGATGATTCTACGCCCCTGTAGGAGATCGCGCGGCCGGTCCACCGCGAGCACGGCGGTCAGGAAGTCGTCGGCGGTGAGCCACACGGCCGACCATGTGCCGCCGGGATCCTCGCGGTAGAGGAGGCGTTCGCCGGCCGGGTGGTGGCCGGCGTACTGGACCATGTGGCCGAACTGCTCCGACCAGAAGTACGGCACCGGATCGTACGCGACGTCCTCGCCCATCAGGGTCCCGGCGGCGACCTCGGGGGAATTGAGCGCGGTGTCCCAGTGCTCGACCCTGAGCCTGGTCTGCCAGCGGCGCGACCACCAGGCCGCGCAGTCGCCGGCGGCGACCGTGCCGGGCAGCGAGGCGCGCAGGTGCTCGTCGGTGACCACGCCGTTGTGCAGGTCGATGTCGTCGCCGGCCAGCCATTCGACGGCCGGGCGTACGCCGATGCCGGCGACGACCACGTGCGCCTCGATGAACTCGCCGCCCACCAACTCCACGCCGCCCTCCTCCACGGAGCCGACCATGGTGTCGAGGCGCAGGTCGATGCCGTCGTACCAGTGCTCGGTGCGTGCCCCGATCTCCGTGCCGACGGCGGTCGCGAGGGGGGTCGGGCCCGCCTCGATCACGGTCACCGCGCAGCCGGCCCGGCGGGCCGCGGTGGCGACCTCCGCGCCGATCCATCCGGCGCCGATGATGGCGACCCGTGCGCCGCGTACGAGGCCGGCTCTGAGCTCGTGGGCGTCGTCGAGGGTGCGCAGCACGTGCTGGGGGCCGTCACCGGGCAGCCTGATCGGCTCGGCGCCGGTGGCGATGACCAGGCCGTCGTAGTCGAGCTCGCCCTCGGTCGTCTCCACGACGCCCTCGCGCAGGGCCTTGGCGCTGACGCCCGGCCGGAAGTCGACGTCGATCGCGGCGAAGTCGGTCTCGACGAAGCTGCTGTCGGCGGCGCCGGACAGCACGGCCTTGGACAACGGCGGGCGATCGTAGGGGCGGTGGCGCTCCTGGCCGATGAGCGTGATCCTGCCGGTGAAACCGCGCGATCGCAGTGCCTCGGCCGAGCGCAGTCCGGCCAGGCCCGCTCCTACCACCACCACATGATTCACGATGATGACCATAACGGGGGCCGTGCCTGGGCGTCACGCCGAGGCCGTAGGCTGTGGAGGCAAGACGCGCGGGAGTCCGGCCGTTCACCGGGCTGAGAGGAAGGCTGCACAGGGCCTTCGACCGCAAGACACCTGATCCGGGTCATGCCGGCGAAGGGAGCGCAGGATGGATGTGATCGTAGGCGGCGGGGTCGTCGGGCTCTCGATCGCCTGGCGGCTGGCCCGCCTGGGGCGGCCGGTCACCGTGGTGGACCCGGCCCCGGCCTCGGGGGCGTCCCACGCGGCCGCGGGGATGCTGGCGCCGGTGAGCGAGGTCACGTACACGGAGACGCCGCTGCTGCGGCTGGGGGTCGCCTCGCTGCGCCGCTGGCCCGCCTTCGCCGCCGAACTCGCCGCGGACGCCGGCCTCACCGCCGAGACCGGACTCCCCCCGGACACCGGACCTCCCACCTCGGACACCGGGCTCGCCTCGGACGCCGGACGCACCTCGGAGGGCGGGCTCACCTCGGAGGGCGGGCTCACCTCGGAGGGTGGGCTTGCCGGAGGTGCCGGGCTGCGTGCGGGGTTCGCCGGCGGGGGCCCGGCGGAGGCTGCGCGGGTGGGGTTGGACTTCCGGACGGACGGGACGCTCGACGTGGCGTTCGGGAGCGATGACCTCGCGGCGCTGGACGAGCTGGCCGCGTACATGGAGAAGCTGGGGCTGCCGGTCGAGCGGCTGACCGGGCGTGAGTGCCGCCGCCTGGAGCCCATGCTGTCGCCCTCGGTGCGCGGAGGGCTGCTGGCTCCCGGCGACGCGTGGGTGGATCCGCGCCGCGTGACGGCGGCCCTGCTCACCGCCCTGGAGCGGCTGGACGTGCCACTGGTACGGGCGCGCGCGAGCGATCTCCTGCGTGACGGCGACCGGGTCATCGGGGTACGCCTCGATCGGCCGGGCGCGGACGGTGCCCCCGAGGTCGTCGCCGATCGAGTGATCCTGGCGGCCGGAGCGTGGAGCGCGGGTCTGGCTGACGTACCGGTGCGGCCGGTCAAGGGGCAGATCATGCGGTTGCGTTCGCCGCAGCCGCTGCTCACCCGGTGTGTACGCGGGACCGTGCACGGCACGTCCGTCTACCTCGTTCCCAGGGGCGACGGTGAGCTGGTGGTCGGGGCCACCCAGGAGGAGCTGGGCTTCGACGCCAGGGTGACGGCGGGCGGGCTGTACGAGCTGCTGCGTGACGCCAGGGAGCTGGTGCCGGGCGTGACCGAGCTGGAGATCGTGGACATGGTGGCGGGGTTGCGGCCGGGCACACCGGACAACCTGCCGCTCATCGGCCCCAGCGGCACTCCGGGGCTGACCCTGGCCACCGGCCACCACCGGGGCGGCGTCCTGCTCGCCCCGCTCACGGCGGCCATCCTCCTGGGCGAGGCAACCGAACCAGCCTCCGCCGACGGCGGGCAGACGGTGCCGCCCATCGCGTTCGCGGAAGGCGAGCAGGTGCCTGTGGCCGGAGCGGTCAGGGAAGGCAGACGGACGCCGAAGACCGCCGCGGTCGCCGAAGGCCGGTCGGCGGCGCAGACCGGCGCCGGTGCGGACGGCCGGTCGGCGGCACAGGCCGGGGTGAGCGCGGGACACCCGTCGGCGGCGCAGGCCGACACAGGCGCGTTGGTGGGCGTGGGTGAGGAAGGCGAGTTGGCGGCGTTGTGCTCGCCGGGGAGGTTTCGGGAGACTTCATGATTGTGACGATCAACGGGGCCGCGCATGAGGTCGCCGACGGCATGACCGTGGCGCAGGCCGTACGCACATTGACCCCGGCCACCACCGGAGTGGCCGTGGCCGTTAACGACGAGGTGGTCATGCGGAGCTCGTGGGAGACGACGGCGCTCAGCGACAGCGACCGCGTGGAGGTTCTGACGGCGGTGCAAGGTGGATGATCTGATCATCGCCGGGGAGAAGTTCTCGTCCCGGCTCATCATGGGGACGGGCGGCGCGCCTTCCCTGGAGGTGCTCGACCAGGCGCTGGCCGCGTCCGGGACCGAGCTGACCACGGTCGCGATGCGGCGGCTGGACCCGGGCTCGCGCGGCTCCGTACTCGATGTGCTGCGTGAGCGGGACATCAAGGTGCTGCCCAACACGGCCGGGTGCTTCACGGCGGGTGACGCCGTGCTGACGGCGCGGCTGGCCAGGGAGGCGCTGGGTACGAACTGGGTCAAGCTCGAGGTCATCGCCGACGAGCGGACGCTGCTGCCGGATCCGATCGAGACGTTCGACGCGGCTGAGCGGCTGGTGGCGGACGGGTTCGTGGTGCTGCCGTACATCGGTGACGATCCGGCGCTGGCGCGGCGGCTGGAGCAGGCGGGCTGCGCCGCGGTGATGCCGCTGGGCGCGCCGATCGGCTCCGGGCTGGGCATCCGCAACCCGCACAACATCGAGCTCATCGTGGAGGCGGCCTCGGTGCCTGTGGTCCTCGACGCGGGCATCGGCACGGCCAGTGACGCCGCGCTGGCGATGGAGCTGGGCTGCGACGCCGTACTGCTGGCGACTGCGGTCACCCGGGCGCAGCGGCCCGATCTCATGGCGGCGGCCATGAGGGCGGCCGTGGCGGCGGGGCGGCTGGCGCGCCAGGCGGGCCGCATCCCACGACGCCGCTACGCCGAGGCCTCTTCGCCGATGACCCCATGACGGCTGGCCCCATGACGGCCCCATGACGGCTGGCCCCATGACGGCCCCATGACGGCTGGCCCCATGACGGCCCCATGACGGCTGGCCCCATGACGGCCCCATGACGGCTGGCCCCATGACGGCCCCATGACGGCTGGCCCCATGACGGCCCCATGACGGCTGGCCCCATGA
>NZ_JADOGI010000420.1 GCF_015645445.1 Nonomuraea cypriaca
GCCCCGCCCCCATGGCCAGCCGCAGCGCACGGAACTTCGCCGAGATCGACCCGTCGGTGACCCGCATGTACGTGTCGCCCTGCTCGGGGTCGTGCAGCGTCATGTACGCGATGTCGGTGGCCAGCAACTGCCTGGCCCGGTGCACGATCGCCTCCAGCACCGCGTCGAGGTCGCGCAGCGCGGCCAGGTCGCCGGCCGTGTCATAGAGCGCCGACAGCTCGGCCTCCCGCCTGGCCCGCCGCTTGAGCAGCGCGCGTACCTTCAGCGCCTCGACCTTGGCCTGCTCCAGCTCCTCGATCGTGGCCGCGTCGGCCCCCGCGGCCCTGGCCTGGATGATCGGCCCCTCGAACTCGACCGCCGACGCCTCCCTGGCCAGCAACTCCAGGAATTGAATAGTCACTATCGGGCCGTCCAGCCGCCGTCCAGGGGCAGGGAGACGCCCGTGATGAAGCCGCCGGACGGGCCGCACAGGTAGGCGACCAGGTCGGCCACCTCCTCGGGCTCGATCAGGCGCTTGATCGCGGCCGGCTGCAGCATGATGTTCTCGACGACCTCGCCGGGCTCGATGCCGTGCACCCTGGCCTGGTCGGCGATCTGCGCCTCCACCAGCCCGGTCCGCACGTAGGCCGGGCAGACGCAGGTGGAGGTCACCCCGTGGGGCGCCCCTTCCAGCGCCACGACCTTGCTGAACCCCTCCAGCGCGTGCTTGGCCGTCGTGTACGCCGACTTGTACGGCGACGCCCGCAGCCCGTGCACCGACGAGATGTTCACGAACCTGCCCCAGCCCCGGGCGTACATGCCGGGCAGCACCTTCCGCGCGATCAGGAACGGCGCCTCCACCATGACCCTCAGCATCGTCCCGAACACCTCGGGCGGGAACTCCTCGATCGGCGCGACGTGCTGGAACCCCGCGTTGTTCACCACGATGTCGACCGGCTCGTCCGGCAGCGCGCCGGCGAACCCGGGGTCGCTCAGATCGGTCACCACGGCCACGCCGCCGATCTCGGCGGCCACCTTCCCCGCGGGCTCGGCACGCATGTCGACGACCAGCACCCTGGCCCCCGCCGCGGCCAGTCGCCGCGCGCAGGCCGCCCCGATGCCGCCCCCGGCCCCCGTCACCAGCGCGGTCCGCCCCGTCAGCTCCTTCGCCATACGACGAACCCTAGGCGCTCGTCCCGCCGGGACGCATGGGCGCTGCCGACATAGATCGGTGCCAGGCTATGTGGATCACCGGATCTGCTATCTTGACCACATGATCGCGTATTCGTTCCAGTGGTGGCCCGCCTTCTAAGCGGACCCCCGGCGTATACGCATACCGGCCGCCTCGACGAGGCGGCCTTTCGCATGCGGGCCCCCGTCGAGCGATGACAAAAGGGAGCTCGACATGACCACCTGGCCCGAACTTCTCACCACGCTGCTCGACGGCGTGTCGCTCAGCTCGCGCCAGGCCGCCTGGGCCATGGAGCAGATCATGTCGGGGGCGGCGACGGACGCCCAGATCGCCGCGTTCGCCATCGCCCTGCGCGCCAAGGGCGAGAGCGTGGCCGAAGTGTCCGGGCTGGCCGACGGCATGCTCGCCAGATCGGCCGCGATCCGGGTCTCCGGCGACCCTGTCGATCTCGTCGGCACCGGCGGCGACCGCGCCAACACCGTGAACATCTCCACGATGGCCGCCATCGTGGCCGCCGCCGCGGGCGTCAAGGTGGTCAAACACGGCGGCCGGGCGGCCTCCTCCATGGCGGGCGCCGCCGACGTGCTGGAGGAGCTGGGCGTGGTCCCCGATCTGCCGCCGGCCGCGGTGGTCAGCATCGCGGACGAGGTCGGCATCACGTTCTGCTTCGCGCCCGCCTTCAACCCGGCGTTGAAACGTACGTCGGGGCCGCGCCGCGAGCTCGGCGTCCCCACCGTGTTCAACTTCCTGGGCCCGCTCACCAACCCCGCCCTGCCGCCCGCGCAGGCGGTCGGCGTCTTCCACCCCGACCTGGCGCCGGTCATCGCGGGCGTCCTGGCCGAGCGCGGCGGCTCCTCGCTCGTCTTCCGCGGCGACGACGGGCTGGACGAGCTGACCACCAGCGGGACCTCGACGGTCTGGATCGTCCGCCGCGGCACCGTGACACGGACGACGTTCGACCCCGCCGACCTGTCGATCCCGCGCGCCCGCCCCGAGGACCTGCGCGGCGGCGACGCGCGGCACAACGCCGCCGTGGCCCGCGCGGTCCTCGCGGGCGAGCAGGGCCCGGTGCGCGACGTCGTCCTGCTGAACGCGGCCGCCGCCGTCGTGGCCGCCGAGGGCGTGCCGCGGCTGCCCGGCCTCACGTCCGCGCTGGCCGGGGCCTACAAGCGGGCCGCGGACGCGGTCGACTCCGGCGCCGCGCTGTCCCTGCTCACCCGCTGGGGGCAGGCCACGCGGTCGGTGTCACGGCCTGGTCATTGACAGTACGTCGAGCGCGGCGTCGAGCTGGGCCTCGGTCAGGGTGCCCGCCGCCACGTGGCCGCGCTCGACGACGACCTGCCTGATCGTCTTGCGCTCCGCCAGGGCCTGCTTGGCGATCTTGGCGGCCTCCTCGTAGCCGACGTACTTGTTCAGCGGGGTGACGATCGACGGGGACGACTCGGCGTACTCGCGCAGGCGGTCGATGTTGGCCGTGATGCCGGCCACGCAGCGGTCGGCGAGCAGCCGAGAGACGTTCGCCAGCAGCCTGATCGACTCCAGGATGTTGCGCGCGATGACGGGCAGTTGCACGTTCAGCTCGAATGTGCCGGACGCGCCGGCGAACGTGATCGCCGCGTCGTTCCCGATCACCTGGGCCGCGACCATGGCCGTGGCCTCGGGGATCACCGGGTTGACCTTGCCCGGCATGATGGACGAGCCGGGCTGCAGGTCGGGCAGGTTGATCTCGGCCAGCCCTGCGCGTGGGCCCGAGCCCATCCAGCGGAGGTCGTTCGCGATCTTGTTGAGCGAGACCGCGACCACTTTGAGCTGTCCGGACAGCTCGACGATGGAGTCCTGCGCGCCCTGGGCCTCGAAGTGGTCCACGGCCTCGCGGAACTGGATGCTGGTGGCCTCGCGCAGCCGGCCGACGGCCTCCCGCGCGAACCCCTGCGGCGTGTTGATCCCGGTGCCCACCGCCGTCCCGCCCAGCGGCAGCTCCAGTACGTGGGCGAGCGCCGTCGTGACGCGTACGACGCCGTGCTCGATCTGGGCGGCGTACCCGCCGAACTCCTGGCCGAGCGTCACCGGGGTCGCGTCCATGAGGTGCGTCCGCCCCGACTTCACCACCCCGTCGAACTCGATCGCCTTCATCCGCAACGCCTCCGCCAGATGATCGAGCGAGGGCAGCAGGTGGTACGTCACCTCGGTCGCCGCCGCCACGTGAATCGCGGTCGGGAAGACGTCGTTGGACGACTGGGAGGCGTTCACGTGGTCGTTCGGGTGTACGGGACGGCCCAGCCGCTCCTCGGCCAGCGTCGCGATCACCTCGTTGGCGTTCATGTTGGACGAGGTGCCCGAGCCGGTCTGGAAGACGTCGATCGGGAAGTGCACGTCGTGCTCGTTCTCCGCCACGTCGGCGGCGGCCTGCGCGATCGCCTCGGCCATGTCCTTCTCGATCACGCCGAGCTCGCCGTTGACCTCGGCGGCGACCGCCTTGATCAGGCCCAGCGCGGCGATGTGCGACGGCTCCAGCCGTCTGCCCGAGATCGGGAAGTTCTCCACTGCCCGCTGGGTCTGCGCGCGCCACTTGGCGCCGACCGGCACGCGTACCTCGCCCATCGAGTCATGTTCGATTCTGAACTCGCTCATGGTTCCCAGTCTGACCCACGAGCGCGCGCCCGGCCGGGTACGCCCCGGCCGCTCGCCGCCCTGTCGCGGGCGGCGAGCGGGGGATCAGCTCGAGAAGAGCGCCACGATGAGTACGGCGATCACCACGGCGGCCGCGGCGGCCACCGCCATGAGCACCAGCATGCCGTTGCGGTTGCCCTCGGGCTGCTGCTCCTCCCGGCCCGCGATGGCGAACAGGTCCGTCCCCAGACCCTGGCCGTCGTGAACCCCCTGCTGTGGTGCTCCCTGCTGTGCCCCTTGCTGAGCAGCACCCTGGTACGGCCCCTGCTGGGGTCCCTGCGGCGTCTGCTGTTGCGGCGGCCCAGGCCGCCGGCCCATCTGCTGCGGAGGCAGCGGGTAGACCTGCTGGCCAGGCGAGCCCTTCGGAAGCTGGATCCGCGTGGTGACGGCGCCCTCGTCGGCCGGCGGCTGCGGCGGGCCCTGCTCCGAGGGCCCCTTGGGACTCCTGATGCTCATGGTCCGCTCAGGATCGAACCCACCCTCAGCCACCGCCCCC
>NZ_JADOGI010000421.1 GCF_015645445.1 Nonomuraea cypriaca
CTCCTCGCCCCGCGCCCCCAACGACCTCTCATAAGCACATCACTCGGCGCCCGCGCTGTCTGGCGCCCGCGCTGCTCGGCGCCCGCGCTGTTCCCGGGAATCCGTTCGCCCTGTTATCCACAGCGCGAGCCAGATCCCTCTCGCTCATCCCCAGAACCGTGTTCGGCCCCACGCCGCCGCCACCAACCCCGGCACCCTTGGGGCCCATGACGAGCACCAACACCTCCTCCGAGTCCTGCCTGACCCTGACCAGCCCCACCGACATCCTGGCCGCCGTGCCCTACCTGGTCGGCTTCCACCCGAGCGCCAGCCTCATCGTGATCGGGCTCGACCGAGGCCAGGCGAAGGTGGTGGCCAGATGGGGGGTCCCCTTCCCTCCGGACACACTCGCTCCGATGCTCTCCCTCTTCGACCGGGAGGGCGTAACGGAGGCCGTCATCATCGGCTACGGCTCGGGTGACATGGTCACCCCCGCGGTGGACGAGGCAAGGCGACTGGCCGCCAAGGGCGAGGTTCGCGTAGGGGAGGCTCTGCGCGCCCATGAGGGCCGCTACTGGTCATACGTCTGCGACGTCCCGTCGTGCTGCCCACCCGAAGGCACCCCGTACGATCCGACCACCACCCAGGTCGCAGCCGAGGCCACAGTGCGCGGCATGGTCGCACTCCCCGACCGCGAAGCCCTCGAACGCATGATCGCCCCCGTCACCGGTCCCGTACGCATGGCGATGCGCCGAGCCACGGCCGACGTCATCGGGGAGGTTCGCGGCGACCTCATGGCCGCACCAAACCTCGACGCCTTCGCCGAGCAGCACATAACGGACGGCCTGGCCAGAGTCCGATCAGCCCTGACCACCCACGGCGAAGGCGGCCGCCTGAACGACGCGGAGGCGGCAAGACTGGGCCTGGACTTGGCGATCGTCAGGGTCCGCGACGAGGCATGGACCCTCATGCACGAATCCCATGCCCCTCTCTGGAAGGACCTGACCCGCAGACTGGAGCCCCGATTCGTCCCACCGGCCGCGTCCCTCCTGGCCATGTCCGCCTGGCGAGCCGGAAACAGCGTCCAAGCCACCATCGCCCTCGAGCGAGCCCTGACCATCGACCCCGGCTACTCGATGGCCAACCTCCTCATGCACGCCCTCCAAAATCTGCTCTCGCCCGCCATCCTCAGCGGCCGCCTCCCCACTCCCGCCGAACTCGACGCCGCGATGGGCTCTCCCCACGCAGGCTGGCTACTCCCCTTGATCAACCTCTTCGACGAGGACGACGCCCACACCCAACCCTGCTGATGGCCACCCAACACGCCGCACCCGACCCCACCTCGCCGCCGCATGCCGCACCCCGCCATGCGAACGCGCGGTCGCCTTGTGTCGCCTGCCTGGCGTTGCGGATTTGCCGCGCCCTGCTGTCGCACGCCCGGCCCAGCAGACGCGCACCTTGCCTTGCCGGCCGACCGGCAGAACATGATGGCCAGGCATGACCTGGACACGCCGGCCACCCACCCTGCCCACCTCGGCGTGCCCACCGATTCCTACAGGTTCCGGCGTGCCTAGGCGGCGCGCCTACCGGTTCTGCCGTGCCCACCGGTTCCGCGTGCCCACCGGTTCCGCCGTGCCGTCCGGGCTGCCCGTCCGTCCGCCTACCCACCCGTACCGGGAGGCCCATCCGCGCCCGCTCGTAGACGAGCATGGGGCCCGTTGAGATTTAACGAGCCCCATGCACATGCCAGAAACCAATGCCCGTTCAGTCAATCGTCAGAGGACGGTTGACTGGCAGCCCCGAGCGGCCGATCGAGGGCGCACATCGACGACGGGTGGCCGCGAGGAAGGCCACAAGCCTAGGAGAGGCCTTCCTCACGGCGCCGGCGCTCGTTGTATGCGCGCATGCGTTGCGGATACCCGGTGAGCTGGACGTCGTACACCGGCAAAGCGAGGTCACGGGCGACCTTGTGGATCACGGCGGGGGAGCCGACCCTGCGCCTTGTCCATTCACCGTCATCGGCAACTGCCACAGCGGTCGTGTCAGTAGCGAATGTCTCGGGCTCGACGTAGAACTCGACGCCGCGCCGCGAACGGGCAAAGGCGATGAGCGCTTCAATATCGGCGTCTGTCGCCTCACGGTCGAACTTCGCGATCTTAGGACCACGCCGTCGACGAAGGCCGTAGCGGTCTCGCCATCTCATGAATCCTTTTTATACCGTCTGGAGCGCCTGCGTCGGGGATGATCTAGGGGACAAATCCGGGTTTCTCCCGATGGCACCTGAAGCTCGGGCGACGCAGTATGAGAGATGACTACCCAATTCTCTAAGGAGAGGCATGGCGATTATGGCTGGGGTACCGAAAACCCCTGGGCCGGGACAGGCGCCGCCAGCTCATCTGCGCGTCACCAACCAGGACCGAGAGCACGTGGTCGAGCACGTCAAGGTCGCCTACGCGGAGGGCCGTTTCGACGAGCTCGAGTTCGACGACCGCCTGGAGCGTGCGATGACGGCGCGCACCCACGGCGACCTGATGCCCATCATGAGCGAGTTGTACGGCACCCAAGCCGTGGCCCGGCTCAGCCCACTGCCGCCGCCGGTTCGCTCGGAGCGTGCGCCTGAAAGCAACGAACGCCTCGGCGCCGCCGCCGCACACCTCCTGGTACTGCTCGGGATCCCGGTCGTCGGCCCGCTGATCCTGCTGCTCACCGGGGGCAAGACGTCGCCCTACATCCGCAGGCACGCGTTGGAGGCGCTCAACTTCCAGATCACCCTGGTAGGGGCGTCGGTCCTCCTGCCGTTGACCATCATCGGCGTGGTGCTCCTGCCGGTCATCTGGGTCGTGGGCATCGTCCTCGCCATCGTCGGCGGCGTCTCCGCACTGTCCGAAGGCACCTTCCGCTACCCCATGACCATCCGCCTGGTGAAATGACACCACAGCGCGGCAACTCCGGGCCTGCCACGTAGTACGAACCCCAGGGTGCGGGCTCCCGAGCGTGCAGGTCAGGCAGGTGCGGGCTTCCCACAGTGCGGCCTTGCGGGCGCGGACTTCCTGTGGTCGGAGGTATGACCGCGTGCAGGTGCGGCCCGCTCGAAGCAGGCGCAGGGTGTGCGGTACGGGCTCCCCAGGCGCGGAGTTCTCAACGTGCAGGCCACATGGGGTGCCCGAAGGCTTGGGCTGCAAAGGTGTTGGCTCTTGGGATGTGGGCGCCCGCAAAATGCGGTCGTGAAAAATACGGGCTTGCCATGATTCAGGCGCCCAGGGTGCGGGCTTCCCAGGGTGCGGTTCTCGTCGCGCCGGTGTGGTTTCTTCCCTGTATTCGCCGGTCAAAGGCGCACGGTCAGCGGGACAGGACCTTGTACTTGACCTTTATGACCCCGGCGGTCCTCTTGCCGATGGCGGAGAAGGCCGCCTGGGACAGGTCGAGGCAGCGACCGTACACGTACGGGCCCCGGTCGTTGATGCGGACCTTGACCGACGCGCCAGTGTTCGGATTGGTGACGCGGACCTTGCTGCCCAGAGGGAGAGTCTTGTGGGCGGCGGTCATGGCGGCCGGGTTGAAGCGCTCGCCACTGGCCGTCATCTGCGGCTCCCCGTAGTGCGAAGCCCTGCAGGCACGGGACGAGAGCACGCGGAACTTAGGCTCGGCCACCTCGGTCTCGGCCACCTCGGTCTCGGCCACCTCGGTTTCTGGAGCTTCGGCGGTCTCTGTCTCGGCCGCCACGATCTCGGCCGCCTCGGTTTCGTAGTTCTCGGAAGTCTCGGTTTCTGGAGTCTCGGCGCCCTTGGTCTCGGAGGCCTCCATCTCGGCGGCCTCTGTCTCGGGGGTCTCCATATAGGGGGGTTCAGGGACCTCTGTCTCAGCGCCCTCGGTTTCAGCGGTGTCGGTCTTGCGCTTCTTGGTTGTGGCTGTGGGCTCGGGAGAATCCGTGGCCTCTGAACGCGCACTCGACGAGGGCCTGTCCGCTTCGTTCGGGGAAGCGCTCTTGGTGGGCTGGGCCGAGGCGGAAGGCTCAGCAGGCTTGGAGGGTTCGTCCGAGGCAGAGGTCTCATCAGGCGCGACGGGGTCGTCCGAGGCGTCGGCCTCCCCCGGCGTGGAGGCAGAGCCCTGACCCCGGTTGGGGGTAATGCCATCGCCTCGGTTGGGGGCAAAGCCTTCACCTCGGTTGGGGGTAATGCCCTCAGTCGGCTCGGTGGGAGGGCCCTCACTCAGGTTGGTGGGAGGGGCCTCACCTGGGGTGGTGGGAGGGCCCTCAGTCGGCTTTCTGGGAAGGCTCTCACTCGGCTTCGCGGGAGGGCCCTCAGACGGCTTGGCCGGAGAGG
>NZ_JADOGI010000422.1 GCF_015645445.1 Nonomuraea cypriaca
CATCGGGGCCGGTGCGGCCGAGGTAGGTCCATTCGATCCTGAGCGGTGACGCGGGGGTGGGGGCGTCGGCGGGGGTCAGCTCGATGATCAGTCGGACGAGGTGGTGGTCAGGTGAGCGGTACAGCTGGTTGAAGGTGTCGTGTTGCCGGACTTCGTTGCGGTAGTACCGGTTGCCCTGCATGCGGCGTTGGTAGCCGTGTTGAGTCAGGGCGCGGGTGTAGGGCAGCGTAAGGGGCATGTACGCGGCGATGTCGGCGCGGTCGTGGTAGTAGTCGCCGAGGATGTCGGTCATGTGGGCGGCGATCATGTAGAAGTCGGGCGGTGCGCCCGGCGTGCATGCCGGGCAGGTGGAGGCGTCTTCGCCGGGGTCGCAATCGCCTCCGAGGGTGAACATCTCCTCGTAGGTGCAGATTTCGAGGAGGCTGCCGTCGTCGCCGCGTTCGGGGCGGGCGATGACGGGTTGCCCGTGGCGGTCGTCCCACATGATCGCCCATCCGGGGCCGTAGTTGGCTAGCGCGCGGGCGTGTCCGGGGCTGACCATGCGGCGGCGGGTGGCGGTGCGGCGGTCGGCGCGTGTCATGCGATGTGCCTTTCGATTTCCCCGGCGGGCTATTCCGGGTGCCGTGTCGGCGGTGTTTACCGCCTAATTCAATGGACGCTCGATCCCCGTATATTTGTCAACCGGGATGCGCATTCATCTCACAGATTCTTTCGTATCGCATTCCGGCATTCAGGCATCGTTCGCCGTCGTCCATTGCAATAGGTGAAGAGCTGGACGCGGGTCGAATGTCAAGCTGATCGCGGAAGTTTCTCATGAGGTGTTTTCGCAGATCGGCGGTTGGTTTTGTTAGGGCAGCCTCTCCAGCCGTTGCGGTGACTAAATTTGTTGGCCGGTCGACTTGCTGTCCGCGTTATGGGCGAGGGATGGTCGTGGCGCAAACAAAACACCGGCCCGGACGGGGTCGGTATAGCGACCGGAAAGGGCGTCACGAAATGGCTATTCACATCGCGGAAATGACCGCTACCGACACCGCCCCCGCTGACGCGGAAACCGCCGTCACCATTCCTTCCGACACCGGGCCTGTGACGGCCCCTGACGGCCCCGACGCCGCAGCCCCGGACACCGACAACACTCCGGACGCGGACGGGCGTGTGGCGGCGGTGTGGGCGGCGCTGAACGCCGAGCCGGGTTCGTCGGCCACGGTGATCGGGGCGGCGGCCGGGCTGAGCCGGATGGTCGCGGGCAAGATCCTCAACCAGCTCGAGACCGAAGGGCAGGCCCGCCGCGAGCCGGGGGTGAACGACGGTCAAACGCGGGGCCGCGCCGCTGACCGATGGTTCCCGATCACGGTCGACACCCCCGTGCCGACCGCTGACGCCTCGGCCTCGACGGATGTCACGCCCGACGAGCCGACCACTTCGGACGCCAACACCGAGAGCGCAGCAGATGAGGAGGTGTTCACCGCCGCCGACCTTCCCCCGGCGGACGAGCTGATCGACGAGGAAGTCCTGACGGGCGAAGAGAACCGCGAACCTGAGGGGCTGAGCGCGGATGGGACGACCGGCGAGGTGCCGGATCGAGCGGATGGCGAAGCTGCCTCAGCCTCTAGCTCCGACCCCTCTGAGGCGAAGCCGGTGACCGATGATCCGGCATGGGCATGCGTTCGGGCGGAACTGACCGAGCTGGTGGATCTGTTCAGCGGAGCGATCATGGCCAAGGACCAGGGGAATGCCGTGATGGCGCTGGGGTGCCTGGAAATGGCCATGACGAAGGCCGCCTCGGCGCACCGGAACGCGCGGGCGGTGCTGACCGGCACCACCGCCGCCCCGGCCCGTTCGGCTGCGACCCGTCCGGGTGCCGCAAGCGGCGCGGGTACGGGAAACGGAGTCCGGACGGGTGTGCTGCGGGACATGGTGCACGCGCACCTGCTCGAGTTCCCGGACAAGGACTTCACCCCGTACGAGATCGGCAAGGTCCTCGACGCCTCCTCCGGCGCGGTGGCCAACGCGTTGGACCGGCTCGTCAGTCTCGGGGACGCGGTGCTGACGTGCGAGCGGCCCCGCCGATTCGCCCTGGCCCCCACCGACGACCTGCCCGACGACGCCCCCACCGGAAGCCCGGCTGAGCCGGGCCACCCGGCCACCGAAACCTCCGGCGGCTGTGCCGGTTGGGGCGGGCCGCCCAAACCGGCCCGCCCCACCCTCCGCGCCGGGCTGCGACACGCCCCTGCCACCCGCTGATCACCGGCGTACCGGCCCTGGCACGGCAGGACCGGACCCCACCACACCCCATCGCGGCGTCGCGTCTGTTTCGCCTGCCTGCACACCACCCCTCATCAGCACGCCTCATCAGCACGCCTCAAAACCGCACATCAGAAAGGGAACTGTCATGGCTCACGAGATCGAGATCTTCGCCAACGGTTCGGCTGGGTTCGCCGCCGCCGGTAAGCCGGGCTGGCACGGGCTCGGCTATACCGCGCCCGGCCCGATGACCGCCGAGGAACTGCTGTCCAACGCCCAGCTCGCGGGATGGAACGTGCGCAAGGTGCCGGTCGGCCAGGTCACCGACCCCCTCACCGGCCTGCCGGTGGTCACGGATGAGGACTTCCTGGTGGTGCGCACCAACCCGGTCACCGGTCAGCCCGAACGGCTCGGCCGGGTCGGCCGTGACTACCAGGTGCTGCAGAACGAGGACGTCACCGGCTTCCTGCAGACCCTCGTGGATGAGTCCGGGGGGATCTTCGACACCGGTGGGTCGCTGAACGAGGGACGCCGGGTGTTCGTCACCATGCGGCTGCCCGAGCCGCTCATGGTCGGCGGGTTCGATCAGATCGACCTGTATCTGGCGGCGCTCTCCCGGCATGACGGGTGGGGGTCGTTCGTCACCGTCGCCACCCCGGTCCGGGTCGTCTGTGCGAACACCGAGCGGGCCGCGCTGGCCCATCACGCCTCGAAGTTCACGGTCCGGCATACCGGCAACGTGGCCGGGCGGATCGCCGAGGCGCGCGAGGCGCTGAAACTGACCTGGAAGCACGGCGAGGCGTTCGCCGCCGAGGCCGAGAAGCTCCTCGCTGCGCCGATGGAGGTCAAGGAGTTCCGGCAGTTCGCCAACCGGCTCCACCCCCTCCCAGCCGACGCCAAGGAACTCGCCAAGCGTAACCACGACCTGACCATGCGGGAGTTGGAGTACCTGTTCGCCCAGGCCCCCACTCAAGAGCCGATCCGCAACACGCGCTGGGCCGCCTACAACGCGGTGACCGAGCGGCTGGACCACAAGAGCCCGGTGTTCGGCAGCCGCGACGTGGCAACCGTCCGAGCGGAGCGGGCCCTGTTGGACAACCACGACAACGCCAAGCTCAAGGCCCGCGCGTTCCGGCTGCTGGCCACGGTCTGAGCGGCCTGTCGGGTACGACCCCCGCGCGGGGCCGTACCCGACGCCACCACCTGACGCGAGGCCCCGGTACGGCCACCACACCCCCGCGCGGCTCCTACGGCAACCCGCGCGTCCGGACGCGTCCCGCGACAACAGCCCGGGCTGCGAGAACCTCGCAACCCTCCCCTTCCCCGCCGCACCGCGCCGCCGGACCGGCCCCGGCCCGTACTGGGCACAGAGGACCACCCTTCACAGCACCGTCACCTGTAGCAAGGAGATCACCATGGGACGACTCGAAGACCTCGCCGTCCAGTACGCCAACGCTGCCCGCTGGGAACTCAACCAGGCCCTGACCCGCATCGTCTGTCTCGATGAGGAGGGCATGCTGCATGACAAGGATTTGGGCCGGATCGCCTACGCCTACCAGCGGTTGTCGTGGTGGCGGCAGGTCACCGACCTCACCCACGGCCGCGAGGAGCCTGTTGGCGGTGCTACCGCGCTGCTGACCGTGCGGCAACGGGCCCACGCCCTGTTGCTCCACGCCCGCCCGGTGACCAACGGCGGCCTGTTCGCCCAAGCGATGGAGGAGTCCCGCCGAGGCGGCGCACGGGCCTTCCTGGACGCGACCGAGAAACTCGCCGAGGCGCTCGCCTTCCCCTCCGATCACGACACCCTTCCGGCCGCCCCCGGCACTCCGGCCACCGCGACTGACTGAGCGGGCCTCGGCCCCGCAAAGTCGCCCGTGACGGCCTGCGCGCTGGGCGCGTGCCACCGGCCCGCGCACCGGCCCCCTCATCCACCCCGCCCGCCTATGCCCTTCTCGGCTCGGACGGGGTGCTGTCCCGGGCTGTCAGCCGTGCGGCAACCCCATGCCCCTCACCCT
>NZ_JADOGI010000423.1 GCF_015645445.1 Nonomuraea cypriaca
GCCCCCCGCAGGGTCGCCTTCATGTTGGACCAGTGTCACAACATCGAGCCCAAGATTCCCGGGCAGATTCGGTCGGTCATGAACGTTCAGGAGGCGACCGCCAAGGCGCTGCTCGTGGATCGCGAGGCGCTGGCCGCCGCGCAGGCCGAGGGTGACGTGCTGGGCGCGAACGCGGTGTTCATGGACGCGTACAACACCGACGTGCGGCCGCTGCTCGCCGAGTTGCGCGAGGAGATGGGCCTCGCGCCCGATCCGATGGGCGCCTACGCCAAGTCCGGATATTTCGAGAAAATCGCCGCTGAGCGAGTCGGTGGTACGCAGGCCGGCTGGGGAGCCTGAAAGAGCATGGACGTCATCAACGAACTACTGGAACGCTCTCATCGCCTGGGAGCCGATCCGCGCAACACCAACTACGCGGGCGGCAACACCTCGGCCAAGGGCGCCGCCCCCGACCCGGTCACCGGCGAGGAGATCGAGCTGCTCTGGGTGAAGGGCTCGGGCGGCGACCTCGGCACGCTGAAGGAGCAGGGGCTGGCCGTGCTCCGCCTGGACCGGCTGCGCGCGCTCAAGGGCGTCTACCCGGGCGTGGAGCGCGAGGACGAGATGGTGGCCGCGTTCGACTACTGCCTGCACGGCAGGGGCGGGGCCGCGCCGTCGATCGACACGGCCATGCACGGCCTGGTCGAGTCCGCGCACGTCGACCACCTGCACCCCGACGCCGGCATCGCGCTGGCCACCGCGCTCGACGGCGAGGAGCTGACCAGGCGGGTCTTCGGCGACCGGGTGGTGTGGGTGCCGTGGCGGCGGCCCGGATTCCAGCTCGGACTGGACATCGCCGCCATCAAGGACGCCAACCCGGGGGCCATCGGCTGCGTCCTGGGCGGCCACGGCATCACCGCGTGGGGCGACACGTCCGAGGAGTGCGAGTCCCGCTCGCTGGAGATCATCCGCACCGCGGAGGCGTACCTGGCCGAGCACGGGAGCGCGGAGCCGTTCGGCGCGGTCGTGTACGACACGCTGCCCGAGGCCGAGCGGCACGAGCGGGCCGCCGCGCTGCTCCCGTACCTGCGCGGCCTGGCCTCCACCGACGTCCGCGTGGTCGGCCACTACACCGAGACCCCCGAGGTGCTGGACTTCGTCTCCCGCGCCGAGCACCCGCGGCTGGCGGCGCTGGGCACGTCCTGCCCTGACCACTTCCTGCGGACCAAGGTCGCGCCGCTGGTGCTCGACCTGCCGCCGGACGCGCCTCTGGAGCAGGCCGTGGAGCGGCTGCGCGAGCTGCACGCCGCCTACCGGGCCGACTACACCGCCTACTACGAGCGGCACGCCACGCCGGACTCGCCGCCCATGCGCGGCGCCGACCCGGCGATCGTGCTGGTGCCCGGCGTCGGCATGTTCTCCTTCGGCAAGGACAAGCAGACCGCCCGCGTGGCCGGCGAGTTCTACGTGAACGCCATCAACGTCATGCGCGGCGCCGAGTCCGTCTCCACGTACGCGCCCATCCCCGAGTCGGAGAAGTTCCGCATCGAGTACTGGGAGCTGGAGGAGGCCAAGCTCCGCCGCCTGCCCAGGCCCAAGCCCCTGGCGACGCGCGTGGCGCTGGTGACCGGCGGCGGCTCGGGCATCGGCGCGGCCACCGCCCGCCGGCTGGCCGCCGAGGGCGCGTGCGTGGTGGTCGCCGACCGCGACCTGGGCGCCGCCGAGAAGGTGGCCGCCGAGCTGGGCGCGGCCGCGTACCGCGGGTCCGACGTCGCCGTGGCGGTCGGGGTGGACGTGACGTCGGAGGAGCAGATCGCCGCGGCGATGCGCGCGAGCGTGCTCGCGTTCGGCGGTGTGGACCTCGTCGTCAACAACGCCGGCCTGTCGTTGTCGCGGGCGCTGCTGGAGACCAGCGTGGCCGACTGGGACCTGCAGCACGACGTGATGGCCAGGGGCTCGTTCCTGGTCTCCCGTGAGACCGCCCGAGTCCTGATGAATCAGGGCATGGGGGGCGACATCATCTACATCTCCTCCAAGAACGCCGTCTTCGCCGGCCCGAACAACGTCGCCTACGGCGCGGCCAAGGCCGACCAGGCGCACCAGGTCCGGCTGCTGGCGGCCGAACTGGGCGAGCACGGCATCCGCGTCAACGGCATCAACCCCGACGGCGTCGTACGCGGCTCGGGCATTTTCGCCTCCGGCTGGGGCGCCAACCGCGCCGCCGTGTACGGCGTGGAGGAGGAGAAGCTCGGCGAGTTCTACGCCCAGCGGACCCTGCTCAAGCGGGAGGTCCTGCCCGAGCACGTGGCCGCTGCCGTCTTCGCCGTCACCGGCGGCGACCTCACCCACACCACGGGCTTGCACATCCCGGTGGACGCGGGCGTGGCGGCGGCGTTCCTGCGCTGACGGCACCATGGCCGCCGTGATCGGGAACTCCCGATCACGGCGGCCATGAGCATTCTGTGAAGTCCGCGCCGACCTGGGTAAGAGCGATGGGAACGGTCCTGCCGCAGGGCCGCCGCCTCCCCGCGCGGCTTGCATATCCATCCTCCAAACGGCATCATCGACACAGGCAAGGTCATAAGCTTGGGTGCATGATTATGCAGGAGGGTGTCTCATGAGGGCAGCGATCGCGGGAGCCAGCGGCTACGCGGGCGGTGAGTTGCTGCGCCTCCTGCTCGGCCACCCCGAGTTCGAGATCGGCGCGCTCACCGCGGCCTCCAGCGCGGGCAACCGCCTCGGCACCCACCAGCCGCATCTGTTCCGGCTGGCCGACCGCGTCATCGAGGAGACCACCGCCGACACGCTCGCCGGGCACGACGTCGTGTTCCTGGCGCTGCCGCACGGCCACTCGGCCGCCGTCGCGTCCCAGCTCGGTGAGGAGACGATCGTGGTCGACTGCGGCGCCGACCACCGGCTCGCCGGCCCGGCCGCCTGGCAGGAGTTCTACGGCGGCCAGCACGCGGGCACCTGGCCCTACGGCCTGCCCGAGCTGCCCGGACAGCGCGAGGTCCTGAGGAAGGCCACCCGCATCGCGGTCCCCGGCTGCTACCCGACCTCCGTCCTGCTCGCCCTGTCGCCCGCGTTCGCCGCCGGGCTGGCCGCGCCCGACGTGGTCGTGGTGGCCGCCAGCGGCACCAGCGGCGCCGGCAAGTCGCTCAAGCCCAACCTGCTCGGCAGCGAGGTCATGGGCTCGGTCAGCGCGTACGGCGTGGGCGGCGTCCACCGGCACACCCCCGAGATGGAGCAGGGCCTGTCGGCCGTCGCGGGCGAGCCCGTGCGCGTCTCGTTCACGCCGACGCTGGCCCCCATGAGCCGGGGCATCCTCGCCACCTGCAGCGCCCCCGCCGCGCCCGGCGTCACCAAGGCGTCGCTGCGCACGGCGTACGAGGTGGCGCTCAAGGACGAGCCGTTCGTCAGCCTCCTGCCGGAGGGCGTCTGGCCGGCCACCGCCATGACCTACGGCGCCAACACCGCGGCCCTCCAGGTGACGCTCGACGAGCGCGCCGGCCGCGTGATCGCCGTCATCGCCATCGACAACCTCACCAAGGGCACGGCCGGAGGCGCGATCCAGAGCGTCAACCTCGCCCTCGGCCTGCCGGAAGAGCTCGGCCTTCCCCTGACAGGAGTCGCACCATGAGCGTTACCGCCCCACTCGGCTTCCGGGCCGCGGGCGTCGCCGCGGGAATCAAGTCCGGCGACGCCCGCGACCTGGCCCTCGTCGTCAACGACGGGCCAAGCCGCGCCGCCGCGGGCGTCTTCACCGCCAACCGCGTGAAGGCCGCCCCCGTGTTGTGGTCGCAGCAGGTCCTCGCCGGCGGGCGACTGCGAGCGGTGGTGCTCAACTCCGGCGGAGCCAACGCCTGCACCGGCCCCGAGGGCTTCCAGGACACGCACGCCACCGCGGAGAAGGTGGCCGAGGTGCTCCAGGACTCCGCGGGCGAGGTCGCGGTCTGCTCCACCGGGCTGATCGGCGAGCGGCTGCCGATGGACCGGCTGCTGTCCGGCGTCGAGTCCGCCGCCACCCACCTCTCCCGCGACGGCGGCCTGCACGCCGCCGACGCCATCCGCACCACCGACACCGTCTCCAAGATCTCCTTCAAACGCGGTGGCGAAGCCATCGCGTCAGAAAAAGCCTCTTCCACGCCTGTCGGGGGCGCGCAGGGGGCGAAGCCCTCTGTGGGGGGAGAGGTTTCTTCCACG
>NZ_JADOGI010000424.1 GCF_015645445.1 Nonomuraea cypriaca
CCGCCCGCCCACGCCAGGCAGCTGGCCGACGGCATCCCCGGCGCCACGCTGGTGGAGCTCGCAGGCGCCGCCCACCTGGCCACCGTCGACCAGCCCGAGCGCGTCACGGCCGCGCTCCTCGCCCACCTGCCCGCCGTGCCCGGCATGCGAGTACGGCGTGAGGTGCTCGGCGACGAGCACGTGGACCGCGCGGCCGCCCGTACCACCGAGTTCACCAGGGACTTCCAGGATTTCATCACCCGCTACGCCTGGGGCGAGATCTGGACCCGGCCGGGCCTGGACCGGCGTACCCGCAGCTGCGTCACGCTCACCGCGCTCGTCGCCCGCGGCCACCTCGACGAGCTGGCCATGCACATCCGTGCCGCCCTGCGCAACGGGCTCAGCCCTGATGAGATCGGCGAGGTGCTCCTCCAGACCGCCGTCTACTGCGGGGTCCCGGCCGCGAACGCCGCCTTCGCCGTCGCCCAGCGGGTGCTGTCCGAGCAGTCCTGACGGCCGTCTACCGCCAGACCGGCCTCCTGCCCCCAGAGACCTCCGGGATCAGCCCTTCGCCTCCAGAGACCTCCTGACCCCGATCAGACCCTGCCTCCATGGACCTCGAGGGCTGCTCGTCGAGCGGGTCGTCGGCGTTCATCGCCGACAGAGCGACGACGCGCGTCGCGCCCCGCTCCCTCGCGACGGCCAGCAGTTCGTCCGCGGCCTCGCCGATGACGCGCGGGTGCAGGAAGACGGTGGTGACGGCGTCCAGGTGGCGGGCGAGCGTGCAGGGCCTGGACGGGTCGCCCTCGACCGTCTCGACGCCCGGGGGCAGGCCCGCGTCCCGCGCGGACCGGGTGACCGCGCGGACCGCGGCCCCCTGGGCGGTGAGCAGCTCGACCAGGGGACGTCCGAAGGCGCCGGTGGCGCCGGTGACAAGGATCATCGTGCGTTCTCCGTTCGGATGACCGGGTTGTCGTGCCTTCTGAGAGGGCAGCCGGCCACTCGGGTGTGACATGGGCAGGGGGAGTGTGATCCACGCCTCACGCACGCCAAGGGGTGTGAGAGGTGGGTCACATTTCTCCGGGCGCGTCACATCGCGGGCACCGGCGTCGCTCCTATGTGCGTTCCAGACGATGAGGAGGGCCCACCATGAGCGACACCCCGCCGGCCGGCGCGACGGACGTGTTCGCCGGTCACCGGGAGCTGCTGTTCTCCATCGTGTACAACATGCTCGGAAGCGTCGCCGACACCGAGGACGTGCTGCAGGAGACGTGGTTGTCGTGGACGTCCAGAGACGTGCGCGAGATCGCCAACCCGCGTGCCTACCTCGTGCGCATCGCCGTCAACCAGGCCCTGGCCCAGCAGTCCGCGCTGCGCCGCCGGCGGGAGACGTACGTCGGGTCGTGGTTGCCCGAGCCGCTCGTCACCGATGCCGACGGGGCCGACGGCGTGCTGCGGGCCGAGTCGGTGTCGATGGCGCTCCTGGTCGTGCTGGAAACGCTCACCCCGCTGGAACGGGCCGTGTTCATCCTGCACGAGGTGTTCGCGTACTCCCATGTCGAGATCGCCGGCATGCTCGGCCGCACCCCGGCGGCGGTGCGCCAGCTCGGCCACCGCGCACGGGAGCACGTCCACGCCCGCCGCCCGCGCCGGCGGGTCGACGTGCGGGTCCAGCAGGAGGTGACCGAACGGTTCGTGGCGGCGGCGTTCGGGGGTGACCTGGACGCGCTGATGGAGCTCCTGGCGCCGGAGGTGACGCTGTGGTCCGACGGCGGCGGCAAGACGTCGGCGGCCGGGCCGCGCCCGGTGCACGGCAGGGACAAGGTGGCCCGCGTGCTGACGGCCAGTGCCACCTCGATCGTCGACAGCGTCGAGATCGAGTACCGGGAGGTCAACGGTGACCCGTCGGCGGTCGTGTGGGTGGAGAACGCGCCGTTCGCCGTCATGGTCGTCGACCTGACCCCGGACGGATCCCAGGTACGCGACATCTACGCGGTCAGCAACCCCGACAAGCTGTCGCGCGTACGCAGGGAGCCGTGAACGTCCGCAAGGAGCCCTGACCGTCACGGGCTCACCCGTGCCCCCGCCGCGCACGCGCTCGGGCCGTGCGGCCCGAGCGCTATAGCCGTCGGCGTCGCCGCAGCCCTCTAACACGCCTTACGACGCTAAAGACCGAAATATCGGTGTATAAGAGGAGGTGGTATAGGTTATAGCCGTTTCCGAGATGAGACAGGATCGTGATGACGACGAGCGCGCCGGCGGCCGAGCCCTTCACCACCAAGGCCGACTACGCCTACCAGCGCGTCAAGGAGCTCATCCTGTCCGGAGCGCTGGCGCCGGCCGCCGTCATCGCGCAGGCCCAGCTGGCCGGTGAGATCGGCATCAGCACCACGCCGCTCCGCGAGGCCCTGCGCCGGCTCAAGAGCGAGGGCCTGGTCGAACTCGACGCGCACCGCGACGCCCGGGTGGCCCCGCTGACCGCCGAGGAGGCGCGTGACCTGCTGGAGCTGCGGCGCTCCCTCGACCCCTTGGCGATGGCGCTGGCCGCGGAACGCCGTACCAAGGCGGACATCGCCGCCATCCGCGCGGCCGCCGGCGGGCTGAGACCGCTGCCCGGCGACCCCGCGTACGAGCATCTCCTGGCCCACCGCAGGTTCCACGTCGCGCTCTACGGCGCCTCGCACAACGAGCTGCTCGTCCAGACGCTCGACAGCCTGTGGGACAAGTCCGACCGCTACCGCAGGCTGGCCCTGGCGGAGGGACGCTCCCAGGCGGCCCGCGACCGCAAGTCCGCCGAGCACGAGGCGCTGGTCGACTACGTGATCGCGGGAGACGCCGAGCGCGCCGCCGCGGTCATGCGCGAGCACATCGACACCAGCCTCGGCGCCCAGGCGGTACGGCGACTGCGCACGGAGGACGGCGAGGACGGCATCGATGTCTGAGCGCTGGCATCGGCGGCACGTGACGGCCCTGCTGCTGACCCATTCCGCGTGCACGCAGGTGGTCACGTTCGTGCTGCGGCCGACCATGTCGTACCGGGCGATCGAGCTGGACGTGCCCGCCGCGCTGCTCGGCGTGCTCGGCGCCAGCTTCGCCCTCGCGCCGCTGCTGCTGGCGCTGCCCGCCGGGCACGCCGCCGACCGGTACGGCGAGCGGCGCATGGCCGTGGCCGGGGCGCTGATGCTCACCGCCTCCAGCGTCGCCTTCATGGTGTTCGGCCACACCATCCCGGGCCTCATCGCGGGTGGAGCGCTGCTCGGCACGGGGCATCTCGGCTGCGTCATCGCCCAGCAGGCCTGGGTGGCCAACACCTCCCGGCGCGGCGGCCACGACAGCGCCTTCGGCCGCTACACCTTCGCCGCCTCGATCGGCCAGGCCGCCGGGCCGGTGCTGATCGCGGCGTTCGGCGGGGAGCAGGCCATCCCGGACACCGGCCGCATCTTCCTGTGGTCCTGCGTCGTGTCCGTGGCGCTCGTCGTGCTGTCACTGTTCCTGAGCGCCAGCCCGCGCGCGGCCGGCGAGGACCAGGACGAGTCCATGAACGTACGCTCCCTGCTGCGGCTGCCCGGCCTCACGCACGCCCTGGTGACGAGCTGCGTGGTGCTGGCGGCGCTCGACATCACCCTCGTCTACCTGCCCGCGCTCGGCACCGAGCAGGGGCTCACCGCGGGCACGATCGGCTTGCTGCTGACCATCCGCGGCGTGGCCTCCATGGGCTCGCGCTTCTTCCTCGGCAGCCTTTCGCGAATACTCGGCCGGCGCAGGCTGCTGGTCGCCAGCACCATCGCGGCGGCGGCCGCCATGCTGGTCACCCCGCTGCCCATGCCGACGTGGCTGCTGGCCGGCCTCCTGCTCGTCCTCGGGTTCGGGCTCGGGGTGGGGCAGCCGCTGACCATGTCCTGGCTGGCCGAGTCCACGCCTCCCGGGCTGCGCGGGCGGGCGATGTCGCTGCGGCTGGTCGGCAACCGTACCGGGCAACTGCTTCTGCCCGGCGCCGCCGGGCTCGTGGCGGCGGGGATGGGGGCCGCGGGGGTGCTCCTGATCACGGCCCTCGGCCTGGGCTGGGCCGGCGTGGCCGCCCGGCGCCTGCCGGTCGACGGCTGACGCCCCAGCCCAGCGCCGCCCGGCGGCTGACGTCATGGCGCAGCGCCGTCAGGGGGCTGGCCGACGCCGTGGATTCGCCGTGTGGGGCAGGCCG
>NZ_JADOGI010000425.1 GCF_015645445.1 Nonomuraea cypriaca
CCGCACGCCGCGCGAGAAGGAACTGTGCGCCCTCTTCGCCGGGGTGCTCGGCGCACGAAACCCGAGCCCACAGGTAAACCCAGGGGTGGGGGTGGATACGGACTTCTTCGCGGCTGGGGGTGACTCGCTGCTGGCGATGCGGCTGGCCGCAGCCATCGAGGCGGAGCTGGGCGTGCGTACGTCCATCGCCGCCCTGTTCGAGGCCCCGACCCCGGCGCGGCTGGCGGTCCGGCTCGATCGGGCGGCGACCGAGCTGGACCTGTCGCCGCTGCTGACGCTGCGCGCCGAGGGCGACCGGCCGCCGCTGTTCTGCGTGCATCCGGGGCGGGGCATCGGCTGGTCGTACACCGCGCTGCTGCCGCACCTGGCCCCGGACCGGCCCGTGTACGCCCTGCAGTCGCCGGTGCTCCAGGGCGACTACCGGGTTCCGGAGAGCATGCGGGCGCTGGCCGAGGACTACCTGGCGCGGGTCATGGCCGTCCGTCCGGAGGGGCCGTACCTGCTGCTCGGGCATTCCTTCGGCGGGCTGCTCGCGTACGAGATGGCGGCCTGTCTGCGAGAGGCGGGGCAGGAGGTGGGGCTGGTGGCCTTGCTGGACGCGGTCCCCTGGCCGCCGGGGGCCGATCCCGATCCGGGCGAGGCGGAGCAGGAGGCGCTGACGATCCTGCTGCGCACCCGGACCCTGCACCCGTACGCGCAGCCGGGCCCGCTGGAGCGGGGGCGGGTGTTCGCGGCGGTGCGCGACACCGAGGGGCCGCTGTCGGGGCTGTCCGGCGAGCGGCTGTCCGCGGTGGCCGACGCGGTGGCCGCGCATCTCCGGCTGGCCGTCACCTACCGGCCGCCGCCGCTGGACCGGACGGTGCTGCTCTTCCCGGCCACCGCCGAGCCCGGTGACCCGCCCTCCGCGGTCAAGGCCGGGCGCTGGCGCGAAACGGCAGGCCGCGTACGCGTCCACGACCTCGCCTACGGGCACAGCGACCTGCTCAGACCCGGGCCCGCCGCCGAGATCGCCCGGGTGCTCGAACCGATCCTGCGGGAGTTCTGATGGCACCGATCGAGTACGAGTTCCCCGTCTCCCCCGCGCAGGCCCGGCTGCTGGTGCTGGACCAGCTCAATCCCGGCACCGCGCAGTACAACGTGCCGCTGGCCTTCGCCGTGCGCGGGGACTTCGATCCGGACGTCTTCGGCGCGTGCCTGGACACGGCGGTCGCCGGGCACGAGTCGCTGCGCACGGTCTTCCGCGCGTACGACGGCGCGTACCTGCAGGTCGTCGCCGCGGAGGCGAAGGCCGCGCTGCGGATCGAACGCGACGTCCCGGCCGCGGCCGCCCACGGGCTGCTGCGGGCGGCGGCGGAGGAGCCTTTCGACCTGGCGGCGGGGCCGCTGCTGCGCTGCCACGTGTACGCCCTGGACGACGGCACCCACCGGATCCTGCTGACCGCCCATCACCTGGTGTGCGACGGCTGGTCGCTGCGGCTGCTCCTGCGCGAGCTCAGCGACACCTACCGCACGCTGACCGGCTCCCCTCGGCCCGTACAGGAAGATCCCGCACCGGCGGGGGTTCAGTACCCGGACTACGCCGCCTGGCAGCGGGAGCGCATCGACTCGGGCGCGCTCGACGGCGCGGTCGCGTTCTGGGCCGAGTCGCTCCGGGACGCCCCCGGCGTGCTTGCGCTGCCCACCGACCACCCGCGTCCCGCCGTGCAGTCCACCGCCGGCGGCGTGACGCCACTCAGGCTGCCCGCCGACACCCGGGAGCGGCTGGCCAAGGTGGCCGCCGAGCGGGACGCGACGCCGTTCATGGCGTTGTTCGCGGCGTTCGCCGCCTTCCTCGCGCGGGTGTCGGGCCAGCGGGACCTCGTCGTGGCCGTCCCGGTGTCCGGCCGCGACCACCCCGACCTCCAGGGCGTGATCGGGCTGCTGGCCAACACCCTCGCGGTACGCGCCGACCTGTCGGGCGACCCGTCGTTCCTGGACCTCGTCGGCCGGGTGCGCGAGCGGCTGGTGGCCGCGCAGCCGTACCAGGACGCGCCGTTCGAGGCGGTCGTCGAGGCCGTGGCGCCCGGCCGGGAGCTCAGCCACGACCCCCTCGTCCAGGTGATGTTCGCCTACGACGACGACACCCGGCTGCTGCTCGACCTGCCGGGCGCCACGGCGGAACGCGTCGAACTGCTCCTGGACGACGCCAAGTTCGACCTGCTCATGAACGTGGAACGCGGCCCGGGCGGCCTGTCCGCGCAGTTCGTCCACCGCGCCGACCTGTTCACGCCCGGCACCGTACGCCACTGGGCCCGTGCCTTCGAGACGCTGCTCGACGGCCTGCTGGACCGGCCTGGCGAGCCCGTGACCGCTGCCGCCCTCCTCCCCGAGGAGGATCGCCGCCTGATCCTGGACGTCTGGAACCGCACCGCCGCGCCCACCCCTGCCCGCCTGGTGCCCGACCTGATCGCCGACCGCGCGCTGGAGCGCCCGAACGCCATCGCACTGGTATCCGGCCCGGCCACACGAACATCCGGCCCAGCCGCCGGGCACGCCTCCAGCCCGCCCGCAGCGCAGGCGTCCGACCCGACCACAGAGCAGGTGTCCGGCCCGGCCGCCGCGCACGCCTCCAGTCCGGTCGCGGCGCAGACGTCCGGTCCGGCCGTGCTCACCTACCGGGAGCTGCTGGACCGCGCGGACCGCCTCGCCGCGCGGCTGCGCGCGGCCGGGGTCGGGCCGGGCGTCCCGGTGGGCCTCTGCCTGCCGAGGGGCGCCGACATGGTGGTGGCCGCCGTGGCGGTGCTGCGGGCGGGCGGCGCGTACGTCCCCCTCGACCCCGGCCACCCGCCGGCCCGGCTGAAATTCATGATCGGCGACGCCGGCATCCGGCTGGTGCTCGCCGCGGAACCCATGGACCTGGACGCCGGCACCCAGGTGGTGCTCACCTCGGAACCCAGGAACCCGGACGCCGGCACCCGAGCGGTGCTCACCCAGGAACCCAGGAACCCGGGAGCCCCGGCCGCCGAAGTCCGCGACGCGCCCATCGAGCCGATCGGTCCCGTCCTCACCGCACAACCGGCCCCCGGCGACGTCGCGTACATCCTCTACACCTCCGGCTCCACCGGCACCCCCAAGGGCGTGGCGGTCGAGCACCGCGCGCTGCTCAACCTGGCCACCGCCGTACGCGCCCAGTTCCCCGTGACCGGCGAGGACCGCGTCCTGCAGTACGTGTCGTTCGGGTTCGACGTGGCCGTGTCCGACGTGGTCTTCACCCTGGTCGCCGGAGCCGAGCTGCACGTCGCGGCCGAGTCGGAGCGGCTCGGCGACGACCTGTACGCCCGCCTGCGCGACTCCCGCATCACCTACGCCTTCCTGCCCCCATCGGCGGCCATGTCGCTGCCGTGCCCCCCGGACGCGCTCCCCGACCTGCGCACCCTGGCCATCGGCGGCGAGGCGTGCCCGGCCGAGCTGGTGGAGCGCTGGGCCACGCCGGCGCGCCGGGTGGTGGACGCGTACGGTCCGACCGAGACCACCGTGTACGCCACCACGGCCGACCTCGTGCCCGGCCGCCCCGTGGTGATCGGCCGGCCGGTGGCCAACGGGCGGGCGTACGTCCTGGACGACCGGCTGCGCCCGGTGCCCGTCGGGCTGGTCGGCGAGATCTACCTGGCGGGGGCCGGAGTGGCGCGCGGGTACGCCAACCGGCCGGGCCTGACGGCGGAGCGATTCGTCGCGGACCCGTACGGGCCGCCGGGCGGGCGCATGTACCGCACGGGCGACCTCGGCCGGTACGACGCCGGCGGCGTCCTCTCCTACCTCGGGCGGGTCGACACGCAGGTCAAGCTGCGCGGATTCCGCGTCGAGCTGGGAGAGGTCGAAACGGTCCTGGCCGCGCACCCGCGCGTCGCGGTGGCGGCGGCCACCCTGCGCGGCGACAGCCTGGCGGTGTACGTGGTGCCCGCGAGCGGCGAGCCGCCACCGGCCTGGGAGCTGCGGGCCTGGCTGGGCGAGCGGCTGCCCGGCTACATGGTCCCGGACGCGGTCGTCTTCCTGGACGAGCTGCCCGTCAACAGGTCAGGCAAGGTCGACAGG
>NZ_JADOGI010000426.1 GCF_015645445.1 Nonomuraea cypriaca
GTGATCCACACCCGACCAGGCATAACCCGGCGATGGCGACCACCAGAACTCTGCTCATGGAAAGACGCATTGTTACGACACCATCCTTTTCCCGTTGCGGAAATGCCGTGCGCTCTTCGTAGGAAGTGGCTCTGCCGCAGTGAGCCGAGCGCTCTGATTTCCCCTTGTTATTGCTGGCAGCGCCCGAAGGTGACGTAGGTCCCCGCCTAGCCCGCACCTGCGCCGGCCGGATCAGTCGACCCTGCCTGGACCGCGACAGATTCCACACGGTGCGCGGTTCGGCGCGGATGTGGATGCGTACGAGACGATCTTGTTGACGGTTCTCATGAGGCAGGTTCCTTCAACGAGCGTTCGGATAGCTTCGGCGAGCAGCCCAGCGCCGAGCGGCCTATACACGGCTCTGAAGGGCCTTGGCCAGCCGCACCGCGATTTCCTGGCGGTCATCCGAGCCGGCGGTTCTCACCTTGATCCCGCAATAGTCCCCGCTACGGCAGGGGAACCACAGCTCGCCGTGCAGTTCGGCGTAGGTGGCGCCGTCGACGAATCCGCTCACCGGCTCCCCGATCTCGGCCAGGGACTCATAGTGGGCCTGGGGCAGCACCGACGCGAAAATCGCCTCTTTGATGCCGCCCTTGGCGCTGGACGCCGTCCAGACGCACCCGCCGAGCGCATAGTCGTGCTGGCCGCCGTCACTCGGGCCGATCACCTCAGCGACCTCCTGCTCGGTGAGGAACTTGCAGCTGGCGCTGCTACCGGAGCTCTCCCCACCAGGGGCCGCACCGGGCAGGCCACCACCCGAGCCGCCGCCTCCGCAGGCCGCGACCACAGCCAGCGCACTGCCGAGAATTGCGGCGTGCATGAGCTTTCTGAAGACCGCCATGGGCCATCCCTTCGTATAGGCGGCAGCCGCACAAACCGTTGAACTCATCGGCGGGGTGAGACGACTATGATGGGGTGATCAACCGTCCTGGTAGTGACCATTTACTGCACTCAGTCTTGGTCTGGAAGACTCCAGTTCTGTCGCAGCCTCGGACTGAGAAATAATGGTGGTTTTTGCCGCATGATCCTCCGTCGCTGCTGATGCAAACCGTGGGGTCTGGTCCTGGTCCTGCCGACGATATGCTGAACCCACCGTTCCATGGGTCGCGGCGCTTCACTTTGTATCTCCAGAACTCTCCGTTGTCGAATGAGTAGCGGACCTCGAAGTAGTCCCAGTCTCGTCCGGTCGGCCCCCACTGGAAGACGGCCTTGCCGCCGGATTCGTACGTTCGGACCAGCATTTTCGGTCCCAGGGCGGGGACCCAGGCGATCTGGCCGTTACGGAAGTCCTGTCTGCGTGACTTATTGGTGGTGAAGCCGTACTCGGTGCGTGCCGGGCAGCCGAAAACGCTGTCCTCCCCGCCCGCGGCCCGCCACTTGTCACCGATCAGCCCGTAGGGCTTGTACTTGGGGTTGCACGCAGTGAAAGTCGTAGTGGATGTTGCGGTGGCGGTTGCGGCGCTGCCGGCATGGGCGGGAAGCCCCACCAGGGCCGCGGAAAGCGCAAAGGTAGCCGTCATTGAAAAGTAGATTCGTCGGTCCATGATTGCACTCCCTATTCTTGAGGTCCGCAGCCCGCTCGGAACTTTCATGCCTTAATGATGGATGCGGTTGCTTGCGAGATACTTGACATCTCTTTTGCGACGCGGTCCGGCTCCGGCGATGCCTGTTCTTCTCGGGTCAGCCACATCTTTTACATTGCTTCCGTTGGAGTGATCCGACGTTAACGCAGGGTGGGGCGGAGAGAGCCGCGTTCGACGACAGGCTCTTCGGTTCTGTTCTCCTTGAAGTGCGCCACGAGCGCGGGAGCTGACCGTGCTGGATGCGGTGCCGTGTGGGAGATGAAGGTCTGGCCCTTCAGCGCCGCCCTGCGAGGGAGACGTCGAACCGCCTCAAGCCGCGTTGGCTGGAGGTCATCATGGTGAGCGTTGAGGAAAGGCGGTGTCAGCAGGTGTCGAAGTACCGCTGCGCGACGATCATCGAGCGGACATTGTTGCGGCCGAGTTCTGCCGACCTGGACACGTTGGAGGTCGCGGTCACCGTGAAGTACACCTTGGAGAACTTGCTCGGCGACCAGCTGGTCTGGGCCGGCGCGAACGACACCTCCACGATCGTGGAGCCGTTGCTGCCGACGACGGCGTTGGGCGGCGAGTAAACCTTCCGGTAGCCGTAACGGGTCAGCGCCGATGTCGCGAACTCGCGAGCGTCCTGGTAGCACATGGTCTTGGCGAACCAGCCGGCGTGCCAGATCAGCGGGGCCTGCGCCGATGCGCTCGTGGCGGGCACCAACGCGGTGCACGTGAGGGCGAGCGCCGCCAGGAGAAGCATGGGACGAGGCGCAAGCGAGAGTTTCCGCACGATGGTCGTTCCTTTCGGTCGGAAGCCGGATCGGAGATCGGCATCGGGAGTGATGTTCGGTCGTGAGGGCCGGGCGTATCCGCCAGCGCCTCCGGTAGGTGGACGCGTCATTCGGAACGGTCCTTTCTGGTGGAAGGTGGAGCTCCCCGGCGGAATGCAGGGTGGTCAGTGCGGGGAGAGATAGATGGTCTTCCAGGCGGGGTTGCCTGCGGTGCACTGGATGGACGGCTCGCCGGCCCGGCGTTCGGCGCACACCTTGAGCTCGACCTGGTAGACCCGGTGGTAGGTGAAGGAGAACGTTCTCGGCTTGCCAAAGGCGCAGGTGCGTTCGTGGTGCCGCTTCCAGGTCACCTTGTTTCCGGCGGTGTTGACCACGGCGATGCCGAAGACCGCCCACCCGCAGCCGGCGGAGGCGCGGGTCAGATCGTGGACCTTGCCGGATACCTTCAGGGTGCCGGCGGCGGGGATGTCGTGGTGATCCTCGCTGGTGGCCGTCACCGTGCCAGACGCCTTGGCCCGCTTTCCGCCAGGGGAATAGTGGGGCCCCCAGCTCTGTGGCGAGCCGCCGAGCCGGACGGCAGCGGCAGCGGCGTTGGTGTGGGCGGCTGCGGCGGCGGGTGTGGCCGATAGCAACAGGATCGCTGCCGCGGCCAATCCGATACAGGTACGCCAGGAGATCATCGAGTTGCTCCTTCTTCGGTGTGTTCGGCGGTTCCGGGTTAGGCGCGGTCGGGGCGGCGGCGGGGCGGGGTTCCGTACAGGCGGGTGTGGCGGCGGCGGTAGGCGGGCCACCACCGCAGGCGAAACAGCAGCCGGATCGGGGCGGGGAAGTCGGTGAGCGCCTGGCGGACCAGTTCTGGTGAGCCGGCGGCGCAGGCCCAGCCGAACAACAGCGGCACCCGCTTGCGGTCGTAGCCGCGGATGACGTCCATGCCGTGGGCCTGCCACTCGGCGGCGGTGAGGTGCGCGCGGATGAGGGGGACGGCGTCGCGTTCCTCGTCGTCCAGGTGGCGTCCCAGCGCGGTGTGCAGGCGGTGCAGCGCCTCGGCACGTCGCGCCGACGGCTGGGAACGGTCGCCTGCCACGGCCAGGTCCGGGTCGATCTGTTCGTGCTGGCGCTCCAGGGCGGCCAGCACCGCTGCGGAGGCGGGGGCACGGGTGCGCAGCAGCGGCCACCCCCAGGTGTCCTCATCAGTGTGGTGGTGATGCAGGTAGGACAGGACGAACTCGACCTGGTCCTCGATCAACGCGGCGTGCCGGTCATCGCGCGGGGCCGTAAGCGTCTGGGCTAGGCGTCCGAACTCGACCCGGAAGCCCGCGTGGGCGAGCAGGAACGCCGACAGGTCGGGCTCGGCAAGGGCACGTGTCTTGGGTGGAGCCATGGATGATCTCCTTTGCATGCTGTCCTGGCTGGGTGACGATATGTGTCACTCGATCCCGCGTGTCGGCAACCAAGGTGAGCGATGGCCTGTGGTCACGGCTCCTGGGTGATCTCCTCGATGTCGTGCGCCCGAGATCCTGGCGAAGAACGACAGGATCAGAAGGACGAGGGCGAGGACGGGGATCACGAGGCCGCTGTTGATCCCGTGCACGATGATGCCGACGACCTCGGGGAAGGGGA
>NZ_JADOGI010000427.1 GCF_015645445.1 Nonomuraea cypriaca
GCGTTACACCCCCGCCCCCACCCTCCAGGACCCCGCCCAGGTCACACGGGGCGGGGCGCTCGCCTTGGAGACGACGGCCGGTCCGGGTCGATCAGTCGACGTCGATCAGATCGGCGGGGTCGAAGCTGACGGGGAAGGGGGACGACAGGGTGGCCCTGGTCCCGGCCTTGTGCGCGGTGGGTCCGCTGTAGGTGTCGCCGTCGATTTCGTAGACGTAGAGCGTGGGCCCTTCGTCCGGTTCGATGCGCCAGTAGGCGGGAATGCCCGCCGCGTACGCCGCCGCTTTCATCCCTCTGTCGTGCAATTTGGTGCTCGGACTGACCACCTCCACAGCCAGCAGCAGATCACTCGGAGCGAACATGAGTTTCACGGACTTGGCCGTGGCCCTGGGCACGACCACCAGGTCAGGGATGTAAAAGTCCTTGTCGGACACCCTCACGTTGACGGTCGAGTACACCTTCAGATGAGACGGCACCGCTTGGTGCAGAATCGTCTGCAGAAGGAAGATCGTGTCCTGGTGCAGGGGGGTGGGGGCAGGGCTCACAACCAGGCTCCCGTTGAAGAGCTCGTATCGGTTCCCGTCGTCGGGGAACTTGAGCAGGTCATCGACAGTGAACGGCGCATGGGGAAATGCCGTGCGCCCCGCCGGTTCCATCGTCGCCATTGCGGTCACCTGCCCAGTATCGGGAAACCAGCCGTCGAGCACATGCTACTTACCCGAATTTCCTCACTTAGAGTCACGAGGACGCCACGCTTCGGCGCCCCGCCGTACGGCGGTGTGTACGGCCCGCGCCAGCCGCGCCCCCCACTCCGACCGCGGCCCGCCGAACAGCTCCGCGGGCATATTCACGGGCCCATCCACGGGTACGGCCACGCACACGGCGTCAGAAGCCGTCCCCGTGCACGGGAAGCCCGCCTCGATCAACGCCTGGGACTTGGCCTCCGTAACCGTCATCACGGCGTTGACCAGGGCGGCGTCGGTCATGGCGACCGGCAGGACGGCCACGATGTTGATGGTCCCGGCCCGCATCGGCGCCAGCTCGGGATCCACGTCCCCCTCGGGAGCGGCCGCCCAGGTGGGGACGCGCAGTCCCACGGTGGCGACGGCCTCCACACCGCCGTCCGAGGCGCGGACGTACCGGTCCACGGAGGCGGCGGTGAGCATGCCCACCCCGTCGCCTCCTGGTCCCAGCGAGATCAGGTGGTCCACCGGATCCATGCGCGAGTAACCGGCGACCACCTGCGCGTTCAGCACCCACTCGCGCTCCCCGATCCCGCCGCCCAGCATGGCCGAGGAGATCATCCGCCATCCGGGCCCGAACTCCCACAGCAGCGCCCCGAGCCGCGCCCCCTCCTCGATCCGATACGTCAGCCGCACGGCCCGCCCCTCACCAGATGTACGACGGGCCGCCCGCCAGGCCCCTGCTCGATCTTGACATGCGCGTCGAAGTGCTGACCGACGAGCGGCTCGGTGAGCACCTCGGCGGGCTCGCCGGCGGCCACGGCCCGCCCCTCGGCCAGCAGGAGGAGGGCGTCGGCGTACAGGCCGGCCACGGTCAGGTCGTGCAGGGTGGTGACCACTGTCAGGCCGTCGGCGCGGCGCAGGCGGTCGACCAGTTCGAGCACCTGCTGCTGGTGCCCGAGGTCCAGCGCGGTGGTGGGCTCGTCGAGCAGCAGCACGGGCGCCTCCTGGGCGAGCGCCCTGGCCAGCACCACCCGCTGCCGTTCCCCGCCGGACAGCTCCCCGACCCGCCGCGTGGCGAGGGCGCTCAGGTCCAGCCGGTCCAGTACGGCCTCGGTGACCTCCCGGTCGTGCCTGCTCTCCCTCCCGAGGTACGGGATGTACGGCGTACGCCCCAGCAACGCGTAGTCGAAGACCGGCATGTCGGGAGGCAGTGCGGGCGTCTGCGGCGCGTACGCCAGCAGCCGGGCCCGCTCGCGCGGCCTGAGCCCGGCGGCCGGCCGCCCGTCCAGCGTGACGTCGCCGCGGTGCGGCAGAAGCCCCATGACGGCCTTGAGCAGGGTGGACTTGCCGGCCCCGTTGGGCCCGATGATCGCCAGCCAGGCGCCGCGCGGCACCACGAGGGACACACCGCTGACGACTTCACGCCCGCCGAGCCGTACGGAGAGGGCGGAGGTGCTGATCATGTGACCGCCCGCCGGGTCATGCGCAGGACGCCCACGAAGAACGGCGCCCCCACGAACATCGTCACGACCCCGATCGGCAGCTCGGCGGGCGCGAGGACGGTCCGGGCGAGGAGATCGGCCAGCACCAGGAAGGCCGCGCCGCCGATGAGCGACAGCGGTAACACGATCCGGTACGAGCCGCCCGCCAGCCGCCTGACGACGTGCGGCACGACGATGCCCACGAACCCGATCAGCCCGCTCACCGCCACGGCCGCCGCGGTGGCCAGGGACGCGGCCAGCAGCACGGCGAACCGTACCCGTGCCGCCCGCACCCCGAGGCTGGTGGCCTCCTCGTCGCCCACGGCGAGTACGTCGAGCATCCGCCCGTGCAGCAGGAGCAGCACGGCGGAGACGGCGGCGTACGGGAGCACCAGCCACAGCTGGTCCCAGCCGCCGCCCACGTCGCCGAGGATCCACGAGTAGATGCGCTGTAACTCCTCGACCTTGAACTGCTGGACGAAGGTCTGGATCGCGGTCAGGAACGACGTGACCGCCACCCCGGCCAGCACGAGCGTGGCGGTGCCGCCCGCCCGCCCGGCGGTGTTGCCGAGCGTGTAGGCCAGGAACACGCCGCCCACGGCCCCCGCGAAGGCCGCGATCGGGACGCTCCCGGCCATGGCGGGCAGCGCCACGATGGCCACGGTCGCCGCGAGCCCGGCGCCCGCCGCGGCCCCCAGCAGGTACGGGTCCGCGAGCGGATTCCTGAACACCCCCTGGTACCCGGCGCCGGCCATGGCGAGTAGTCCGCCCACCACGGCGGCGACGAGCACCCTGGGCAGCCGCAGCTCGTACAGCAGACCCTGCTCGATGGGCGCGAGGCCCGAGTCGACGTGGACGAACGGCAGCCAGTCCGCCGCCTGGAGCACGACCTGCCACGGCGAGATGTCGGCGGCCCCGTCGAGGAGCCCCGCGATCATGGAGACGGCCAGCACGGCCAGGGCGCACGCCAGCCACAGGGGCCTGGCCCTGGACGGGCCGGTCGGCGTCGCCATGGTCAGCTCGCGCCGGCCTTGGCGCCGGCTTTGGCGACGGCGGCGCCGATGGTCTCGGCGAGCTGGACGATCCTGGGCCCCCAGCGCGAGGCGACGTCGTCGTCGAGCTCGATCACCTGGTCGTCCGCGATGGCCGACAGGCTCTTCCAGCCGGGCCGCTGGGCCAGGGCCTCCTTGTTCTGGCCGCAGCACTTGACGTCGGCCAGGAAGATCAGGTCCGGGTCGGCCTGGGCCACGAACTCGGCCGACAGCTTGGGATAGCCGCCCGCCGGGTCGGGGACCTTGTCGGCGATGTTCGTGAGGCCGAACATGCCGTAGATCTGGCCGATGAAGGTCTGGGACGTGGCCGCGTACGGCGTCTGGTCGAGCTCGTGGTAGTACGTGAGCTTGTTGTCCTTGGGCGCCTCGGCGGCCAGCTTGTCCATGGCCGTCCTCATGCCGGACACGACCTCGCCGGCCTTGGCCTGGTTCCCGGTGGCGGCGCCGAGCTCGGTGATCTCCTCGTACGCCTCGTCGATCTTCGTGGCGGCCGGCTGGAGCAGGACGGGCACGTTGACCTTGGCCAGTTCTGAGACGACCTTGTCGAGGTCGTCGGAGACGATGACCAGGTCGGGCTTCTGGGCGACGATGGCCTCGACGTTCGGCTTGAAGCCGGACAGCTCGGTCTTGGGAGCCTCGGGCGGGAAGTTCGACTGGTCGTCGACCGCGATGACCTGGGGTCCGGCGCCGATGGCGAACAGCGTCTCGGTGTGGGTGGCCGAGAGGGAGACGATGCGCTCCGGCTTCTCGCCGATGGTGACCTGGCCGTTGCCGGCCTCGATCGTGACGGGGAAGCC
>NZ_JADOGI010000428.1 GCF_015645445.1 Nonomuraea cypriaca
GCCGGACCACCAGCGCGGCCAGCTCGTCATACGACGGGCGGCGCTCCGGGGTCTTCGACACCCAAAGATCATCCCATCGCGCGGGCGGTGCTCACGCCAGCAAGATCGTGAGCTGCTGAATGCCTACGCTATATGTGCGTACGGCTTAATTCATGAGTGCAGCGTGATATTTATCACCGTATTTCCTTACGGTGAACGGGAATTAACCTCCCGTGATCGCCACTCCCGGCCTGAAGTCGCCCGCACGCATGATCGGCGCACTCGCGATCACCCAGACCGCAGGTTACGGCGTTCTCTATTATGCGTTTTCGGTGTTTATCACGCCGATGTCGCGGGAGCTGGACGCCGAGGTGGCGGAGCTCACCGGGGCGATCACGCTGGCTGTGCTCATCTCGGGCGTGGCGGCGCCCGCCATCGGCCGCTGGCTGGACCGGCACGGCGGGCGCGGGCTGATGACGGCCGGGTCCGCCCTGGGCGCCCTGGCGGTGCTGGCGTGGTCACAGGTGCAGTCTGTGGCCCAGCTGTACCTGGTGTGCGTGGTGCTCGGCGTGGCGTCGGCGATGGTCCTCTACGAGGCCGCCTTCGCCGTCATCGTGGCCTGGTTCGACGCTGCGCGGCGGGGACCGGCGCTGCTGGCGGTGACGGTGGTGGCGGGGTTCGCCTCCAGCATCTTCCTGCCGCTGACGGGTCTCCTCGTCGACCTGTACGGGTGGCGGCCGACGCTGGTCATCCTCGCCATCGGGTACGCAGCCGTGTGCGTGCCCCTGCACCTGTTCGCCGTACGCAGCCGGGGGGCGCCGCCGCAGGTGGACCGGCGTGAGATCGTCGGGGCCGCGCTGCGCGAGCGGCCGTTCTGGCTGCTGGCGGCGGTCCGGCCAGGCCCTGGCGGGCAGGCGGGCCTCAGGCAGGCGGCGTCAGCCGACCCATCCACCTCAGGCAGGCGGCACCAGCCGACTTATCCGATCGACGAGCGCATCATCCAGATCCCCCACAAGCACCCCGTTGTTCACCGAGGGCCGGCAACCGGGAAGGATCCGCACCCAAGCCGGCGGCCCCTCCGCATAACCGAAGCGCAGATGGAGCACCTCTCGTCGCCCACCACCGACTTCGCTGCAGGCGTTCCCGCCGGTTCGGCGTGCTAATGACGTCACCCACCCTCCACCGGTTCACCACTCGGGAACGGCGTTCGACAGACGATTCGGTCAGATCCTCTCGACGGTCTTGGCGGGACCCTTGCCGATCGCCCTTGGCCGAATCAGCGATCGCCCTTGGCCGAACCGGCGATGCGCCCGCGCCCGAACACGTAAGGTAGCCGCATGGATACCCCCACCGAGGCTCTGCACCGCGTGTTCGGCTACGACTCGTTCCGGGCGGGTCAGCAAGAAATCATCGATCATGTCGTGTCCGGTGGCGACGCGCTCGTCCTCATGCCCACCGGCGGCGGCAAGTCACTCTGTTACCAGATCCCCGCCCTGGTGCGCCCGGGGGTGGGCGTGGTGATCTCGCCGCTGATCGCGCTGATGCAGGACCAGGTCGACGCGCTGCGGGCGCTGGGCGTGCGTGCGGGGTTCCTCAACTCGACGCAGGACTTCGGCGAGCGCCAACTCGTGGAGGCCGAGTTCCTGGCCGGGGAGCTGGACCTGCTCTATCTGGCGCCCGAGCGACTGCGCGTGGAGGCCACGCTGCGGCTGCTCGCCAAGGGCGACATCGCGGTGTTCGCCATCGACGAGGCCCACTGCGTGGCGCAGTGGGGCCACGACTTCCGTCCCGACTACCTGGAGTTGTCCTCGCTGCGCGAGCGCTGGCCCGACGTGCCGCGCATCGCCCTGACCGCCACCGCGACGCCGGCCACGCACGCCGAGATCTCCTCCAGGCTCGGTCTGGACCAGGCCCGCCATTTCGTGGCCGGCTTCGACCGGCCCAACATCCACTACCGCATCACCGCGAAGAGCGAGCCCAAGCGGCAGCTCCTCGACTTCCTGCGCACCGAGCATCCCGACGAGGCGGGCATTGTCTACTGCATGTCGCGGTCGTCGGTCGAGAAGATCGCCGAGTTCCTGGTGGACAACGGCATCGCCGCGGTGCCGTACCACGCGGGGCTCGACGCCCGCACCCGCGCCACGCACCAGGCGCGCTTCCTGCGCGAGGACGGGCTGATCGTGGTGGCCACGATCGCGTTCGGCATGGGCATCGACAAGCCTGACGTACGCTTCGTCGCCCACCTCGACCTGCCCAAGTCCGTGGAGGGCTACTACCAGGAGACCGGGCGGGCGGGGCGCGACGGGCTGCCCGCCACCGCGTGGATGGCCTACGGCCTGCAGGACGTGGTGCAGCACCGGCGGATGGCGATGGAGGGCGACGAGGCGCACCGCCGCCGCCAGGTGCTCCATCTGGACGCCATGCTGGCGCTGTGCGAGACGGTGGGGTGCCGCCGCGTGATGCTGCTCGACTACTTCGGTCAGAAGGGCGCCGAGCCGTGCGGCAACTGCGACACCTGCCAGACCCCTCCCGAGTCGTGGGACGGCACGATCCCTGCACAGAAGGTGCTCTCCACCGTCTACCGGCTGGCGCGGGAGCGGCGGCAGAAGTTCGGGGTGGGGCAGGTCGTCGACATCCTGCTCGGGAAGAAGACGGCCAAGGTGCTGCAGCACGGCCACGAGACCTTGAAGGTGTTCGGGATCGGCACCGAGCTGGGCAACGCCGAGTGGCACGGGGTGGTGCGCCAACTGCTCGCGCAGGGCCTGCTGGCGGTGGAGTCCAACTACGGGGCGCTGGAGCTGACCGACGCCAGCGCGACGGTGTTGCGAGGCGACCGGGAGGTGCCGCTGCGCCGCGATACACTCCGTCCCGCCCGCGCCGCCAAACCCACCTCCGGCAAGTCCGCCCCTGCCGCGGTGGAGCTACCCGAGGAGGTCGTCCCGATCTTCGAACGCCTGCGGGCCTGGCGCGGGGCCACCGCCAAGGAGCAGGGCGTCCCGGCCTACGTCATCTTCCACGACGCGACCCTCCGGGAGATCGCCACCAGGTCACCCTCCTCCCTCGCGGAGCTGAGCCAGGTGAACGGCGTAGGCGAAAACAAACTGGCCAAATACGGCGAACAGGTCCTGGAAACCCTGACCGGCCCTGGTGGTGGCTACGCCGCAGTGGGCGCCTGACCGGCGGCACGACGGATGACCGGCCCTGGTGGTGACCGGAGCTGTAGTGGGGCCGGGGCGGCAGGGCTGGGGTGGCTGGGCGGACGTGGTGGTGGCGACGGCCGCACGAAGAACGGTCGTCGCCACCACGTTCGTCGGCCTGGTCAAGGCGATCAGCATCGCCGCCCCGCTGACCGGACCGGACGGATATCCGTCGCTCTGGCACCGTGTGGACTGGGTGTCGTGGCCGGTGCCCGCTTACGATCTTCTCTACCGTATCGGCCGAGCCGTACCGAGTCGCAGCTCTGTGTTGCCGTACATGCTGATCGTACGGCGTTCCGGCGGAAAGTGCAGACCGGCCCCCTTCATGGCTGGCAGGGCCAGTTCGGGTCCCGGCCCAGGTAGGCGAGGATATGGTCCTGGGCGGGTGCGTGGGCGGGCACGTTCAGAGGCGCCGCGAACCTGCTCGGGCGGTCGTGCCGGGTGACGAACAACCGGGCCAGGTCCAGGAGTTCCGCGGCCATGAGCGTCGGGATCGGACGGTGCTCGCCGCACGCTCTGGCCACGTCCCAGCCGTGTACGGTCACCTCGATCGCACCGACGGCGGCCACCATCGGGCTCGTCAGGTGCCTGTCGTCGATGGCGATCGGTTCGTCGACGAGCGTGCCCGCCCACCGGCCGAGCACTTCGGTGGCGCGATCTCGCACAAGCAAGGCCGGGTTGTGACCACACGCCGCACCCGCCGCCACACCTGTCTGGTCGCCCCCCGGATGGACCGCACGAGCACCAAGCACATAACCCCCATCACCCGGAACGACCGGCCCAGCCCCCGAAACGCAGCCTCCGACGC
>NZ_JADOGI010000429.1 GCF_015645445.1 Nonomuraea cypriaca
CGCCCCCCGCGACCCCCCCATCAAAGGCGTGGAAGAGGCTCTAGTCTGTGCGGCGAGCAAGCTCGCCGCCCTGTAGTGCGATGAGCAAGCTCATAGCACTACAGGGGGCCTGAAGGCATTTCGCGGAAGATGCGATGCCTTGACCCATTCGTTCTGATCCCAACCGCCTCTGTCGATTCGAGGGCTCCAGGAGCAGGTGTCGCGTTATGATCCGGCGACCGGCAGCCGGGGAAGGAGTGAGCAGACGTGGCAGGAATTGCCGTACATGTCGCTCGCATCCTGATCGCCGCGCTCAGTGGCGTACTCGCGGTACTGGTGGGCACGGGCGTGTGGATCGCCGCGCAGGCGCGCGACGAGCAGGGCAGGGCAGGCGACAGGCGGGCCGTGCTCCTGGCGGCGGGCACCCACGCGAAGAACCTGATCTCACTGGACTACAAGACCGCCGACACGGACGTGCGGCGGATACTCGACACCTCCACCGGCTCGGCCAGGGCCGAGTACGCGGCCAACGCGGAGAAGCTCAAGTCCACCACGGTCGCGAACAAGGTCGTCCAGCACGGCGTGCTGCGCGCGACGGGACTGGTCTCCATGACGGACGGCAAGGCCAAGGTGCTCGTCGTGGCCGACGTGGAGATCCGCTGGGACGGCTCCAAGAGCGCGCCCCAGGAGCGCTACTACCGGTGGTCCATGAACCTGGCCAAGGTCGGCGGCCAGTGGCTGGTGTCGAAGGCGGTGCAGGTGACGTGAGAACGTTCATGATCGTGCTGCTGGGCGTCCTCGTGGCCGTGGCGGGGGTGCTGGTGCCGACGATGTGGTTCGACCTGCGCAACCTGCGGGACGCCACCGCGGCGGGGGCCGAGGCCATGACCGTGGCCAAGGCGGTCGCGCCGGATCTGCTGTCCTACGACTACAGGACGGTGGAGGAGGACCTGGCGCGGGCCGGCCGGCACACCACGGGCGAGCTGACCAAGCACTACAAGGAGCTGACCACCACCCTGGTCTCCCGGGCCAGGACACAGAAGATCGTCCAGACGGTGACGGTGGCGGGGGCGGGGGTCGAGCGGGCGGAGGCTGACCGGGTAGAGATTCTGCTCTTCGTGAACACTGGTACGGTCAAGGAGATCCCTGGTAAAGAGGGTCTCCAGCAACAGTTCACCCAAAATCGCGCCAGGTTCGTCATGGTCCGGCGGGGCTCACGCTGGCTGGTGGCCGACCTGTCGACCCTGTTGGGTACCGCCTGATCGGGCGGGCGCGCCGCTTCTTTCAATTGTTACCAAAAATCAGGTTTAGCGCAGCATTTGACGTGGGTAAACCAGTCACAGCAACACCGGTTGCCGGCATGGGTTCGGCCCTCGGTGTGACGGAGCGTTAACCGCCCCCGTTCGCGGGTATCGTCTTGGGCCTGGCGGTAGGCGACCAGTCACGCAGGGGAGAAAACCCAGCGTCCGGGCCCTGAGTCGGCTAAAAGTCGGGCTTGTGGGCTTGACGTTTCCGCCTGAACGGGCGATGCTGCGACCAACGTGGAGCATGCAGCGAGGGTGAAGTGGACAGGCGTGTGCCGTTCGGCTACACTGCCCCTTTGCGCTGCCCTTTGACGACCCGTGATGCTTGCTCACGTTGCGAGGTTGTCTGGCGTGCGTGTAGTCAGTCCGCCGCGAGCCCTCGGAAGGACATCTGTTGGCAGCCTCGCGCAACGCCTCCGCCGTACCCGCTGGTCCCCGTCGCGTCTCATTTTCGCGTATCCAGGAGCCTCTCGAAGTTCCTGACCTTCTCGCCCTGCAGACCGAGTCGTTCGACTGGCTGCTCGGCAACGAGAAGTGGAAGGCCCGGGTAGAGGCGGCTCGTCAGGCCGGGCGCAAGGACGTCCCGACCCAGTCGGGCCTCGAAGAGATCTTCGAAGAGATCAGTCCCATCGAGGACTTCTCGGGGACCATGTCCTTGTCGTTCCGCGACCACCGCTTCGAGCCGCCGAAGTACTCCGTCGATGAGTGCAAAGACAAGGACATGACCTTCTCCGCCCCGATGTTCGTGACGGCGGAGTTCATCAATAACACCACCGGTGAGATCAAGAGCCAGACGGTGTTCATGGGGGACTTCCCGCTCATGACGCCGAAGGGCACCTTCATCATCAACGGCACCGAGCGTGTCGTGGTCTCCCAGCTCGTCCGGTCTCCGGGCGTGTACTTCGAACGCAATGTCGACAAGACGTCGGACAAGGACCTGTACGGGTGCAAGGTCATCCCGTCCAGGGGTGCCTGGCTGGAGTTCGAGATCGACAAGCGCGACAGCGTCGGTGTCCGCATCGACCGCAAGCGCAAGCAGGCCGTCACCGTGCTTCTCAAGGCGTTGGGGTGGACCAACGACCAGATCCTCGAGCGCTTCGGCCAGTACGAGTCGATGCGCGCCACCCTGGAGAAGGACCACACGGCCGGCCAGGACGACGCGCTGCTCGACATCTACCGCAAGCTGCGGCCGGGTGAGCCGCCGACCAAGGAGTCGGCGCAGACCCTGCTGGAGAACCTCTACTTCAACCCCAAGCGCTACGACCTCGCCAAGGTGGGTCGCTACAAGATCAACAAGAAGCTCGGGGTCGACTCGGAGATCACCCAGGGCACCCTGACCGAAGACGACATCGTCGCCACGATCGAGTACATCGTCCGCCTGCACGCGGGTGAGGAGTCGATGCCGGGCGCCAACGGCGAGACCATCGTCGAGGTCGACGACATCGACCACTTCGGCAACCGCCGTCTGCGCAGCGTCGGCGAGCTCATCCAGAACCAGGTCCGCCTGGGCCTGGCCCGCATGGAGCGGGTCGTGCGGGAGCGGATGACCACCCAGGACGTCGAGGCGATCACGCCGCAGACCCTGATCAACATCCGCCCGGTCGTGGCGTCGATCAAGGAGTTCTTCGGCACCTCGCAGCTGTCGCAGTTCATGGACCAGACCAACCCGCTGGCCGGGCTGACGCACAAGCGGCGTCTTTCCGCGCTGGGCCCCGGTGGTCTGTCCCGTGAGCGGGCGGGTTTCGAGGTCCGTGACGTGCACCCGTCCCACTACGGCCGGATGTGCCCGATCGAGACCCCCGAAGGCCCCAACATCGGCCTGATCGGCTCGCTGGCCTCCTACGGCCGGATCAACGCCTTCGGCTTCGTCGAGACGCCTTACCGCAAGGTGGTCGACGGCCGGGTCACCGAGCAGATCGACTATCTCACCGCCGACGAGGAAGACCGCTACGTGAAGGCGCAGGCCAACACGGCGATCAACGCCGACGGCACGTTCGCCGACGCCCGCGTCCTGGTCCGCACCAAGGGCGGTGAGACCGAGCTCATGCGGGCGGAGGAGGTCGACTACATCGACGTGTCGCCGCGCCAGATGGTGTCGGTGGCCACGGCGATGATCCCGTTCCTGGAGCACGACGACGCCAACCGCGCGCTCATGGGCTCCAACATGCAGCGCCAGTCGGTGCCGCTGCTCAAGAGTGAGGCGCCGCTGGTCGGCACGGGCATGGAATACCGTGCCGCGACCGACGCGGGTGATGTCATCAGCGCCGAGAAGGCGGGTGTGGTGGAGGAGGTCTCCGCCGACTACGTCACGGTGATGAACGATGACGGCACGCGGACGACGTACCGCGTGGCGAAGTTCAAGCGTTCCAACCAGGGCACGAGCTTCAACCAGAAGCCCATCGTCGCCGAGGGCGACCGGGTGGAGGTCAACCAGGTCATCGCCGACGGTCCGTGCACCGACAACGGTGAGATGGCGCTGGGCAAGAACCTGCTGGTGGCGTTCATGCCGTGGGAGGGTCACAACTACGAAGACGCCATCATCCTGTCCCAGCGTCTGGTGCAGGACGACGTGCTGTCCTCGATCCACATCGAGGAGCACGAGGTCGACGCCCGTGACACGAAGCTGGGTCCGGAGGAGATCACCCGGGACATCCCGAACGTCTCCGAGGAGGTCCTGGCGGACCTGGACGAGCGCGGGA
>NZ_JADOGI010000043.1 GCF_015645445.1 Nonomuraea cypriaca
CGTCTCCCCACCCCCCGACAAGGCGGGCCCGCCCGGTGCAGCAACACCGGAACGGGCCCTTGACCTCCACCTGCACTACCAGGAAGAGATCCAGTGACCCACCTTACGGGCGTCACCGTCGACGCCACCAGCACCACCCCGGACTGTGCCGACGCCGAGACGGCGCAGCCCGGAACCTCCTGCCCGGCCTGGTGCGACCCCGGGCACGCGCACCGCCACCCCGTCGACGTCGAGCACGTGTCAGGCCTGTTCGACCTGGCCAGCTCCTCCCTGGTCGACGGCGACGAGTTCGGGGACGTGTGCGGCGGCATCTACCAGCAGCCCGGCCAGGCCGCCCGCGTGCACCTGTCGATCCACACCGGCCGCGACGAGGCCGAGGTCGCGCTCACCCCCGACGAGGCGCTCACGGTCGCGTACGGGCTCATCGACAAGGCCCTGGCCGCCCGCGCGGCCGGCTCCCGATAGAAGAGCGGCCCACGGCCAGGTGATCAAAGCACCGGCCGTGGGCCTCGACCACATCCCCTGAACACACAGGAGACAGATCGTGGAGAGAAACCTACCGTCCGGCCGATGCCCGGTCCCGTGGTGCCAGAACGACCACCAGGCCACCCCGGGCCCGCACTGGCAGACCATCGCGGAGATGGACATCGACGGCGCCACCGTCGAACTCCGCTTCGTCCAGGCCGACCTTGACCTGCCCGGGTACGTGCTCGTGTTCTACGGCCCGGACTGGTCCGTCAAGGACACCCTCACCATCCCGCGCACGGCCGCCGTCGCCCTGGGCGACGTGCTCGCCCTGCTCACCGTCAACACCGTCGCCGACTTCGCCGCCGGTCTGCGCCGTGCCGCGGCCGGCCCCCACACCCGTAGGAGCACGCAGTGGTGAAAAGAGACTGGGTTCTGATCGTCGCGGTTGTGCTGGTCGCCGCCTCGACGGTCATCGCGTCGTTCACCGCACAGTCCGGGCTCGGCGAGCTCGCGGGCTGGACTGCGGCCGTGAACGTGTTCGGTGTCGAGCTGCGCCTGTCGTGGCTGCTGCCGCTCACTGTCGACGCCTACGGGGTGGGCGCTACCCGGATCGCCACCAACAAGCGGGCCTACTCGGCGGAAGTGCGCCGGCAAGCGTTCGGCCACGCCCTGGCGGCCGTCGCCGTGTCGGTGGTGGCCAACGCCGTGTTCCACTTGATCGAGGCGGACGTGATCGTCCTGGGCGATACGGCTTGGGTCCTGGTCGTCGCGGTGAGCATCGTGCCGCCCGTCGCGCTCGGTGGTCTGGCGCACCTGCTGAGCGTCGCCGCGCGGGATGAGGTCGAGGCGGTAGCCGTACCTGCCTCTGCAACTGCGGAGGTCGAGACCGTTACAGCTGTAACGGTCGAGGCTGTACCTGCGCACGTCAACGGCTCGACGCTTGTCGCAGATCTGCGACAAGCGTTGTCCGAAATGCCGGATTCCACAATTGTGGAAAAGGATCATTCCGAGCCTGCCGTCGCTGCTGGTGCCGATCGGCACCAGTCACCCGAGCCGGTCGAGGTACATGCACCTCCTGTACCTGAGCCTGTACCTGCCGCATCGGAGAGTGTCACGAATGACACCCGCGAAGAGTCACACGGTCACACTCCGTCTACTCGGACTGTGGCAGATCTGCCACAGTCGCTGACCGCTGTACCTGACCCGTTCGCGGGTGTACCTCCGCAGCTAGAGCCGAGTCGCGATGTTAACGACGACATCCTGACTCAACTCGACGACGAGCCGCCGACCAGCGACCAGGTACAGCCCGACTCGATCGCCCCGCTCTACCCGCTCGCGCTGAGCGCGTTCCTCTCCGACGTGGCCGGCGGAGAGGTGCCGAGCGTCCGAACGATCAAGACGACGATGAACGTAGGTACGGACAACGCCCGCAAACTGCGGACGTACCTCGGCGGGCTCGTCGAGGTGACCCGATGAAGACGACCTACATCGACCGTCGCGCCCTGCTGCTACAGGCTCGCGTCCTGACCTTCCGCGCCGCTGTCGGCCTGGTCCTGGCGCTCGCCATCATCGGTCACGTCGTGGTGCTGCTGCTCGGCGCGCTCGACGCGCTCGTTACCGCATGGGTCGGCGTGCCGCGGCTGTCGGCCAGCACCCGCAGGTTCGTACAGGTGGTTCGCGAGACGTGGGAGGAGGAGCTGTGAGCGACAAGCCAGGCCGGGGCCGCATCCCCGAACTGTCGAACATCCCGTGGGCGGGCCCCAGGGCGATCACCGACTACGCCCGCACCGGCCGGGACCTTTGCCGGGACCTCGGTGAAGAGTTCGCCATCGGCAGTGACGAGCTGTACGCCGTCCTCATCCGCTCGTTCAAGGGACACCCGGTGCTCGCGCTGCTCGGCGCTCCCGACGTGCGTCTGCGGGCCCGGCGCGTGGTGAAGCGGTTGAAGCGCGCGGCGGAGCTGCAGAAGGGCGCCGGCGTCGAGCTGGTCAAGTTCCACGCCCAGTTCAGGCGCGAGTTCGTGGACGTGCTTCCGCAGGCCAACCCGGAGAAGCGCAAGAGCTCGTTCGACTGGAAAGACGACTGATGGCGCGGAGCAAAGAGATCGTTCCCGTACAAGAGGAGTCCTCCCTGGCCAAGGTGACGGCCAGGGAGGTTTCCCGCCTTGTCACGCTGGTGACGCCGTGGATCACGGGAGTGTTCGCCTACGGCCTGGCCGTGGCGCTGCACTACATCCTCTACAGCCCGGACACGATCGCCGGATGGTCGAGCTTCACCACGATCTGCGTCCTGATCCTGACCGGGGTCACCTACGGCCAGAGCCACGCTCGCGGCCCGTGGGGCAAGACGCACACCACCCTGTCGACGTTCCTGGCCGGCATGTGGACCGTCGCCATTGTCATCTCCGGGCCGGGCCACCCGGTGCTGTGGCGGCTCGGCGTGGTCGGCGGCATCACCATGGCGTTGACGTGGAACATCCGCACGGTCATCAGGTTGAAGGGCTGGGATCAGCCCGGCGCCGTCTCCGACCCTCTGGCGCTGCTGTTCGGGCAGGGCGCCGAGAAGGCGGGTATGCGCGGTGTCGAGGCCACGACGGTCAAGGCGACCGCGCACAAGGTTGAGGGTGACGTCCAGCTGGAGCAGGGGCGGCAGACAGCGGAGGACCTGCAAAAGAAGGTCGCCTACGTGGAGTCGGGTATCGGGCTGCCGCCCGGCTCGATCACCGCGGGCATTGACCCGGACGACGCTTCCAAGGCCAAGGTGACGATCAGCGACCCGCGCGTGATGAAGCACCCCATCATCTGGCCTGGCCCGTCCCGGCCTGGCCTGTCGATCGCTGACCCGCTCGGCATCGGCCTGTGGCAGGACCTCGACGAGCTCGACTACGTCATCGTCGGCCACCACGTGCAGCTCATGGGCATGACCGGCGCCGGTAAGAGCATCGGCGGGGCGTGGAACGTCCTCGGTGAGGTCGTCACCCGGTACGACGTGGCCGTGTTCGCTGCGGACATCACCAAGGGCAAGCAGACGCTCGGCCCGCTGGAGGAGTCGCTACACCGGTTCGAGACGACCAAGGCCGGCGTCAAGGCGATGCTCAAGGACCTGCAGCCGAAGGTGAAGGAGCGCACCGACCAGCTCAGCGCGAAGGGCCTGCAGAAGTGGAAGAAGGGCTGCGGCCTCACCTACTGGCTCATATGGCTGGAGGAGTTCCCCGACATTTTCGACTGCCTTAGCGACAAGGAGCAGGACGACTTCCTGAGCATGCTCAAGGCCATCCGTTCCGCCGGCGGCACGGTCGTGCTGTCCCTGCAGCGCTCGGACTACACGCAGATGCCGACGCTGGCGCGCGGCCAGCTCGCGAAGATGTGCTTCGGCGTGGAGAACTCGGCGGATGCCTCGTTCGGGCTCTCAGAGCGCCAGCAGGACGCCGAGTGCCGTCCGGAGTTGTGGACCAACGCCCAGCCCGGCATGGCCTACCTGGACGCGCCCACGCTCGCTGAGGGGCGGTTCGCGATGCCTGGCCGTACGTACGCGTGGGGACTCGACGACCAGGGCGCGTTCGACGACGAGCGCGCCAACGCAGCGATGCGCGCGCACGCCGCTCAGTGGCCGGCCGCGGCCAAGCAGGTCGACGCCGCGACCGCGGCTCTGTCTCGGCTCGCTGGTGGCGCCCAGGCCGCTACGGCGCCGGTCGGGCTGCTGGAGCGCGACGCGGACGACGACGATGATGAAGAGGTGAAGAACGTGGCCAGCGAGTACCTGCAGACCGACGACCCCGATCCCGAGGTGACGGGCGGCATCGATGACGAGATCGAGGATCTGCCCGAGGGCGATCCGCCGCTGACGTTCGCGCCACCTGCCCAGAGCATGACCGTCGAGGAGCGCGGAGCGGCCCTCATCAAGCGTCTACAGGAGTTGTGGGACGACGGGGCGCGGGACTTCTCATCAGGCGATCTCAAGCCGCTGTGGGAGACCACCGACATGTCGCGGGCGTGGGTACAGAAGCAGCTCAAGCGGCTCGCCGAGGCGGGCGTCCTGGGCGGCTATGACGAAGAGGCGCAGCGCTACCTGATGCCGGAGCGGCCCGAGGTGTGACGCGCGTACGGCTGCGCGTGGGCTGCGCGCGCACGGCTTGTTGATCAAGCTGCCACGGGGTGCCACGGTCGGGTGCCACGAAGGGTGCCACGCGCCGTGGCACCCCTTCCGACCTGTAACACCCTCACGCGTGGCACCCCAGCCCCCACGCGAGGGTGCCACGCTACTCGCCGTCGCCAGCGTTCCACTCGTCGCGCGGGAGGACGAACGTGCCGCGCCCGTGGACGCTGGCGATCATGTGCCGATCGCGGAGGATCTGCATCGCCTTCCGGATGGTGTGGTAGGCGACGCCGTACTCGGTGGCCAGCTCGCGTTCCGGCGGGAGCTTCTGCCCGGGGCGGAGGTCTCCCGACTCGATCCGCGCAGCAAGGTGCTCCGCGACGCGCACATACATCAGCTTGTGCGGCTCGGCGTACGGGTCGAATGGATCACTCACATTCAGCACCGTAAACCACTGCTGACCTGCGGAAAGACTTGGAAAGCTTCTCAAAGCTCCACTGAGCTTCTATGGTTACGCCATGGTCCTCGACTTCACAGAGGACGTAGAACGGGCCTGGTCAGCGCCGGTGAACGCTAAGCCAGGCCCTTGACCGCGCTCTGGAGGTGCGACCCGTGGCCAAGACTAGCCCGGACCAGACGCCCGATCCCGTGCCTCATATCCCGGAATGCGCGGTCACCCGCGACGACGCCGGCGTGTTGCACCTGACCCACGAGTCCGGCCGTACGGCGCGCGGCGCGATGCTCGTCGGGATGGCGTTGCGGATCATCGCCGAGCACGCGGAACCACAGCCGCCCGGCATGCGGCCCATCCACATCGACTGGCGTTTCGACGACGACGCCATCCCGTTCACGGCGGGCGACCTGCCGTGAGTTCGTCCGCCCCGGTCCCAGCCCCGAAGCCCGTGTTCAGGTTCACGAGCGACGACGACGGCGCGTGGTGGCTGCTCCGCAACGAGGTCCGGCGCAGTAGGACGCCCTGGAATCCCACGGACGACGTTGACCGCCTGGTGGCCGCGGCCCTGCTCCACATCCTCAACGGTGCCTGGCCGATGCCGATCACGGATGAGCTCCGCGCCGTGGCCGAGGCGTCGCACATGACCGTGGAGGCGCTCCGCACCGAGCTGGGACGCCGCGCCTACAGCCTCTACCTGCACGTACTGAGCCGCGCCAGGCCCACCTAGGCGGCCCGGCCCCCGCCTACCAGCAGGCGTTGAGGCAGGAGCCGGGACACCTCCTCCTTACGCCATGCCTTGGGCGAGCACGTTGAACCCGATCGTGCTGCCAATCTTCGGGATGTCGGCGTCTTCGCGGACGGTCGCGTTCTCGATGTTGACGGTCACGCCGCCCGAACCGCCCCCGCCGTTCCGGGTCAGCCCCATGCCGCCCCGCGACACGAAGCCTTCCGCGCCGTCCCGGCCGTAGTGGCCCTCCACCAGCCCCTTGGGCTTGGGCAGGGGCGCCATGGTGAGCTCCGGCCCGTGACCTGCGATCATGCCCGGCGCGCCCTTCGACGCCATGGTCAACTTGGCCGTGGCCGCGACGACCGCGCCCAGCTCCTCGACCGCCACCATCAGATCGTGGGTCGACGCCGTGGTCTCGTCCGCCATCATGATCACGGCGTCGGACACGGTGGCTCCCATGTCGCCGACGGTCGCCCCGATCTCCGCCGACCCGGCCGTCCACCCGTCGACCAGGGATTCGCCCACCTTGCCGACGTCTCCGATCGCGGACGTGAGAGACCCGGTGTCGCCGAGCGTGTCGCGCATGACCGTCATCGCAGAGTCGAGCCCGGAAGACAGCTGCGTGGACGCACCGCCGACGGCCTGAGCGACGCTGGAGACGCGTTCAGCGGCGGCCTTCCCGTACACCTCCAGCCCGAAATCGGAAGCCACCTCGGACAGCAGATCGATCGCCCTGCTCCGGTGCTGCGACGCGTACGGGATGAACGCCTCATCGTCGCTGCCCTCGCCGTACAGGATGGTGGGCCCGGTGGCGACGTGCGGGCCCGGCGAAGTGCGCCCGCCCGCGGCGAACGCGCGGACGCCGCCGGACGCGTACCGTTCGATGTCGCCGGCCGCGTTCGCGTTGGCGTCACGCAGCGCCTGCCGCGACAAGTCGGACTGATGTTCCGTTTTCACGAATATTGTGACCGTCTTGTCCTTGAGGCCGTCGATCCCCTTCTGCGTGGTCGCGAGCGCCGCCAACGCCGCCGCGGTGTCGGCGTCGATCTTGACCTCTTTGCCGTTCGGGAGCGTGATCACCGCCTTGCCGAACTTGTCGACCGCGATCGTGCCGTCATCCGTCCGCTTGATCGTCACCCCGAGGCTGTTGCCGAGCCCGGCCACAGCGTCCCGGGCGGCGTCGTTCTTGCCCGCCCACTGCACCAGCTGGGGAAGCTGGTCGGCGAACGCCTTACCAGCCGCGTCGGTCTTGCCGGTCCGGTCGTTCTCAGCCGTGGCCGCGTCGGCGATGGCGGTGGTCAGGTCCTTCACGGATCGCAGCCGATCCACCTCGGAGATCTTCGTATCCCGGGCGGCCTGGGCAGCGTCTTCGAGCGCTTCCTTCAACCGGATCTCAGCATCCAGGGCTGCCCGCGCCGGTTCGAACAGCTCCGTCAACGAGTCTTTGAAGTTGCGGACCCCGCCCGCGGCCTCATCACCAGCGCTGCCCGCCTCGGCGACGGCTTTCGCGCCCGCGGCCAGGTCCTCCTGGATGCCGCCGATGATCGTGGAGAACTGGTCCTTCTGCTCCATAATCTCCTCGGGGCTGGCGCCGAACATGGCTTCCCACAGCTTGTTGGAGGCGCCCTCCGCGTTGAACGGCAGCGTGAGCGCGGCGCTGATGTCGTCCGCCCACGCCAGGACCTCCCCGCCCATTTTCATCAGCGCGGTGGCGTCCTCCAGGGCGTCCGCGAGCAGGGTCGGATCGTCGTCCAAGATCTGCGCGACGATTTCGAGACTGTCGCCCACATTGTCGATGATCGTCGGCATGCGGTCGCCCAGCTCGGACAGCACGGTCCCGAAACTGTCGCCGAGCTTTTCGAGGGTGGGGCCGAGCGATCCGACCCCGTCGCCGACCTTCGCGATGAAGTTGTCGAGGTCCGGCACGAGATCTTCGAAGACGCGGGCCAGGCTCGGCTTGAGCCGCTGGAAGGCTTGTTCCGCCACGTCGGCGGCCCGGACCAGGCTGCCCTCCAGGGGTTCGGCGACGTCGCCGAGCTCCGCCTTCAGATCGGAGCCGAGCTCCGACCAGGCGTGACGCACCACATCCGCGTTAGCCGCGGCCTTGATTCCGACCGTGGCCAGGGCGCCGCCCACCGCGGTCACGATCCCGGCCGCCGCCAGCCCGGCCACCGTGGGCAGCGCCATGAGCGCGCCTGAGAGAATGGCGACCTGCCCGGGCCCGGAACCACCAATCACTGAGATGGCGTCGTTGAGTTTGCCGCCGAGACCGCCGGCGGCTTCGGTGAGGTCGCCGATCATCGACATGGCCGAGTCGGTGTCGACGTCGACCCGGACCCGCCTGTCGTCGAGATCTTCTAGGGCCCGGTCGACCGTTTCCGCCGCGGCCAGGGCGGCCGCGATGTCGAGGTCGATCTCGGCGTCCAGCTCGCCATAGCTGAGCGCCTCGCGCGCCTCATCAATGAACGAGGTGCCGGCGTCACGCCCGGCCCGCCCGGCCACCTGGTCGACCCCGTCGAGCGCGGCGTCCAGTGATCTGGAGAACGCGGTCCCGCTGGCCTGCCCCGACCGGCCGGCTTCGCGGGCGACGTCACCGAGGGTGCTTTGCACGTCGTGCAGCATCCGGTCGAAGCCGGACGCCACCGCCTTCTCCATCCGCCCGGTCGAGGCGGCTGCGGACCCCGTCACGGCTTTCAGGCCGCGCTCGATGTGGGACAGGCCGCTGTCGAAGCTCTTGTTGTCGACGCTGGCGTAAGCGACCAGCTCGCCCACCGTCAAGTCGGCCATCAGGTGTCACTCCTTCGTGTTGCCGCGTACGCGAGCGTGTCGGCCCGCCCCTTGACGGGGAGGAGGGCGCGGGCGGGCTGGTCGACGTCAGCCATCGGTCAGGCCGCGCCCGGGGGGAGGACCTGGAGGACGGCGTCGGGCCACAACTCGGCTCGGAGGTCGGCGAGGGTGAGCAGGCGGTTGCCGAAGACGAACATGGGGGTCGTCTCCGTCATCACCGTCTCGTCCTCGTTCACCTCGGTGACGACGACCGCCCACCCGGCCAACGAGTCGATAGCACTGTTCACGTGGGATGGGGTGCGATTGAGCCGCACATTCCATCCCGGCTGGGCCGGGACGAACGAGACAGTGGCGCCGACTGCGAGCTGCATGATTCAGGTCTCCTCTACTTGATCGCGATGCACGGGTCTTGGCAGGCCAGGTCCTGGTTGAGCGGGTACCTGCCGCCGAACCCGGACATCCGGCCGCGCACGATGCTCTCCACGGTGGTGTTGTCGTAGGCGGCGAGCTTCTCCATGGCGGCGATCTCGAACGCGGGCAGCTTCACGGTCATCTCGACCAGCTCGCACGTGCAAGGGATCTGGCTGGCGGGGGGCTGGCCGGCGCCCGGCCGTTCGATGGTGTAGCCGTGGTTGATGCCGGGCGGGGTGCCGATCTTCGGGGTGGTCACGATGAGGTGTCCTTCCTGGTGGGTGGTTACTGCTGGACGGTCTGCGCCTGTAGGCGGGCGTCTCGCTCGCGTTCCTGACGCTGCCGTTCGCGGCGGGCGCGCAGGAGGGACACGTTGATGCCGAGCCGGGCGGCCAGGCGCTGATCCCGCTCCAACTCGCGCTGCGCCTGGGCCTTGGCCTCCTGCTCACGGAGATCGTGCAGTTCGACCACCTCGGGCGGGCGGCGCGGCATGTTGCGCGCCTTCAGCTCCCACCCGAGCCCTTCGTGGCCGCCGTTCATCTGGGCGTGCAGGCTGCGGAACTCGGAGACCAGCTCCTGGTTACGCGTTGCCATGGCCCATGCGTCCACGAGCCGCTCATCCTGGTTTTCGCGGGCTGCGGTGAGCAGCGCCCGAACCGTGGTCTGGTCGCCGAACTTGAGCGCGTCAGCGAGCATCGCCTGGCGCTGGTCGAACGTGGCGGTGCGGGCGTCCTTCAGCGCGGCCCGGAACGCGGTCTGCATCACCGCGGCGTCGGCCGGGCTGCTGCCGGCGTCGATGCCGGGCCCGGTCGGGAACTGCTGCTCCACGTGGTCGAGACGGGCCTGACGGCGGGCATACAGGTTCTCGTGCAACGCCTGCAGAAGCTTGGCCTGCTCCTCGTAGGTGGCGTTCAGCTTCTCGACGCGTTCGAGGTCGGTCTTGATCGTCTCGTCGTCGCGGATGTGGTCGAGCTGCTTCGGCAGGATGTCGAGGACGGCGAGCGCGGCGGCGATGGCCGGGTCCTGCTTGGTGGCCGGTAGCGGGTCGGTGGAGTCGGCCGCGGGGATGAAGTCGAAGCCTTGCGCGGCGAAGTCGTACGGCGCCGGCTGCTGCTCGGGTGCGGGCTCGGTCATTGGCGGGTCTACCTCCTTCTGGCCGCGATGAGGGCGGCGACGTCCTGGGCTCTCCACAGGCCGCGCCGCGGCTGCCGGTATCCGTGGCCGGTGAGCAGGCGGCGGGCGTGCCTGTCGGTCACGTCGAGCAGGCCGGCGGCGCGGTCTGTGGAGACGTACATGGAGGATGCGGGAATGTCCGGAGGTCGCGCGGAATCGTGTCCGGAAGGGGTGAGCGCCTGGGCGAGGGCGGCGGCCCTGAGATCGTCGAGCCAGACGGCGAGGCCGGGCGGGACTTGGGCGCCGGCGGCGCGGTGGCGGGCGAGCTGGTCGCGCAGGATGCGCCACACGGGCATCGCGTACTCGGCGGGTACGGCGACGCCGCCAGGCCGTGAAGAGGGGGCGTCAACGCTGGCCATGATCGTCCGAGGTGACTGTGTGTGCCTGCATAACCATGCAATCGGGCTGCGATCTGTCCTCGTGTGTCCGCTTCTGGCGTGGCGTTCGCCGTCTCACAACGGGAGCGCAGGTCAACGCGTCGCCACACCCGACAGAATGAATGCACTGTCTGGTATAGCTCTGCAGGCGGTCACGCATCGTCATCCCGGCCCACGTCGTCGTCGGCGATGCCGAACCGCTTCCGGACGCCCTCTGCCCAGATGTCGAGCTCCGCCCGGGTGCCCGGCTTCCCCTCGCCGCGGGCGAGGCGGGCGAGCCGCTCACCCTTCTGCAGCATGCGCAACGCCAGGCGGGCCCTGGCCAGCTTGCGCGCCATGTCGTCAGCCTCCGCGGGCCCGCCGGCGGGCGGTGTGCCAGTCAAGGATGTTCACCTCCAACGGATGCCGCGGCCGGGACAGGTCGCGCATGAGGGCGTCGCGGTAGGCGAATAGCCGATCCGACCGCGCCGAGACGGCTTCGAGCGCGGCCAGCTGGTCGAAGCCGCGGTCAAGGTCGGCGTGCGTCATGCGCTCCTTCATCGGATCCAAGGGCAGCTTGGCGAGCACGGTGGTGGTGAGGTGGAACGCCTGCTGCTTCGCGTTCTCGGCGTCCTGCCAGATGCGCCAGGCTTCCCACTTCACCGCGCGGCGCGCGTCCGCCAGGCGCCGCTCACGCCTCCTGAGCCCTCCCGCTGTGTCGTCCCGCAACGAGGGGCCGGCCGCCGCGCACAGGGCCTCGGTGAGCTCCTGGACGCGGCCGGGGTCGAGCCCGTACGCGAGCGCGGCCAGGACCGAGCGCCGCGGCCGGCGCTGGCCTGCCTCCAACCGTTGGATCGTCGACCTGGCCACCGTCGACCGGCGCGCGAGCGGACGCGTGCCGACCCCGTACGCGGCCCGCAGGGAACGCAGCACCGCGCCCAGCGTGGCGGCCAGGCGCTCGCGCTCGACACCCTCGGGCACGTGGCCCGTCCACTTCTCGCACTTCGACCGGTCATCACGCATACCGGCCGCCTAACGCGCGCCTGCACGCGAGACACCCGCAGACACCCCCGCCCGGGTGCCGGCCAGGGGTGGCCGATGTTTCTTCGCCGTGGGTTGCGGTTTGACCGGTCGAAGTGGTGGTCATCAGCGGCTCGGGTGCGAGGTGAGCCCGCACAGGTTGCACTGGTATCCGGCAGGTGGCGTGTCGTTGCAGTTCTGGCATAGGGGGCCGTCGCCGGTGAGGGCGTCGATGGGGACCTCGAACACGTGGGCCAGGGCGAACAGCATGTCCACGGTGACGGCCTGCTTGAAGCCCTTCTCCTGCTTGGCGACCACTGAACGGGCGGTGGGTCGGCCTGCTTCGGTGAGGAGGTCGGCAAGCTTCTGCGCGGTCCAGCCTCTTTGAAGCCGGAGCAGGCGCGCATTCCGGAACACGGCCTTGGTGGGGTCGGTGAAACGGGAGGTCGTGGTCATGCTGCGTTGGCCTCCGTGATGGGGGTGAGCCGGTAGCTCGGCTTGGGCGAGCTGGTGGTGCAGTGGGCGACGCGGGATCCGGACCGGTTGCCGTCGCGGCCGGCCCCGTGCGTGTGCCGGGAACCACAGAACGGGCAGGACGGGATGATCCACAGCCAGGGGCCGTTACGGCGTCGGGGCGGGGTGAGGATGGCGGGCGCTTCGGTGGTGCGGGTGATGGTCGCTGAGGGGGTCACGATGGGTCCTTTCAGGGGGTCGTTGCGTTGGCGGTGGCCGCCGCACAAACGGCGTCGTAGACGGCTTCGTCGGCCGTCACGGCGTCCCGTTGCCGCTTGTGGAAGGCGCGCGCGTACCGGTCCTCTCGGGCCATGTGAGGTACGGCCCGGTCCTTCTGTCGTGACGTACAGGAGCGGCCGGGGTTGGCCTTGCACTTCGGACAGGTGAAATCGAGTACGCGGGGTTCGGGGTGGTTGGCGAAGTAGGCGGCTCGGGCTCCGAGGCCGGCCACGAGGGCGAGCCGTTCCGGGGTCTGCCGGGAAAGATCGTTGCGGATGTCGTAGAGGGCGACATTGAGGGGCGGCGGCCAGGCGTCCATCGTGGTCATGTGTGCGCTCCGAGGGTTGCGGGTTTTCGCTGGTCAGCGGGGGTGTGCAGGGTCGCGTTCGTGTTTGTGCTGGTCAGTGGGGGTGTGCAGGGTTGTGCATGGTTTTCCGGTTTCCTCTACACGTGCGCGTATGGAGATTTATGGGGAAACCCTGCACAACCCTGCATGCCGCAGGTCAGGGCGTTTTCCAACTTTCGTTGTCAACTACGAGTTGCATTCCGAGATAAGCCATCCCTGCGCTCCTCTTCTTCTTCTCCTGGCCGCGCTTACCCATCGACTCGGCGAACGCCTTCTCCGATCCCGGCCCGCCCTCTTCGCCCGTGGCGTAACGCCACTGATTCCAGGCGGTGTACAGGTCGTGCGCCTTCACGAAGCCCTGCGGGTTCTTCTCCGTCTTTTCCTGCAGGAAGCGGCCCAGGGCGTCGCTGTCGTCCTGGTAAGCCTGCGTGCGCTCCTGTACGGCCTCGGGCGGGTTCAGGCCGTGCTGCTGGTAGTCGAGCCATCCCTGATAGGCCCAGGCGAGGATGGTGGACGCTGCGGCCTTCAGCCGGTCGGACAGGCCGCTGTCCTGTTCGTTCTTCGGGATGCTGACGTCGAATGGGACCACCAGGAGACGGCGCCAGACGGCGGGGTCGTCGCCGGACACGGCCGGCAGGTGGTTCGTCAGCATGATCAGGGTGTGCGAGGGGTCGAAGCTGATCGGATCCTTATGCATCAGGTTCGCCTCGATCGGGTCGCCGCCCGTGAGGCGCTTCATCGTGGCTTCGGCGAAACGCCGGTGCTTCTCCGTCTCGCTGCAGAAGACGAGGCGGGCGCCGCGGAGCCGCATCTTGAAGGTGCGGTGCTGCTCGTGCTTGGACTCCATGAGCATGGCGGGGTCGATCTCTATGGCGTAGTCGCCGAACGCGGCCATGAGCGCGTCGCGGAGGGTGCCCTTACCGTTGGCGCCGGTCCCGGTGAAGATCAGCATGACGTGTTCGGTGACCTTGCCGAGCATGGCGTAACCGAACACACGCTGTACGAACGCGCGCACGTCCGCGCTGGGTAGGACGCGCTTCAGAAACGCGTCCCACTCGGCGCTGAGTTCGTCAGTGAGCGCGGCCCCCGCAACCTTCGTGATCAGGTCGGCCTGGCTGTTCTTGTGGATGGTGCTTGTGCTCAGGTTGAGGGTGCCGGCCGGGGTGTTGAACAGGTACGGGTCGGCGTCCAGCGCGCTGACCGATGTGGTGATGGGCGGGAGGGCGGCGGCGAACTTGAGCATGCCCTCGGTGCCGGACGCGTTCTCCGCCTTGCGGGCGTCCTTGTACAGGTCGTCGCTGTCCTGCCCGGCCGGAAGCTTCGACACCTCTGCGAGGGCGCTCTTGATGGTCTTCACGGCGGCCTCAAGGTCGGCGCGCTGGTCGTCGGCGGCCCACCGGGCGCCGTCCCATCGGTGCCAGCCGAGCCGGTGCACGTGGCGCAGCTGCTCGGCGTGCTCGGCGACGAACCGTTCAGCCATACGGAGATGTCCGCGATGCTGAACGACCTTCTTGGCCGTCTCCTCAGGGTGCAGCTGCAGGACGGGCGCGAGGTTGCCGTCGACGCCGGGAACGCTGTGTAGGCGTGTCTCCCGCCTGGTGCCGTACCCGTCCGCGTACAGGGCCTTGCCCGCCGCGGAGTGGTCGCCGCCGTATTCGAGGACGGCCAGGGCGCCGAACCGGTCGTACGGCCTCTCAGCCTCCAAGGGGTAGACGCTGGTCGACCAGGTGTAGAAGTTGTCGGCGCCGCCTTTCCCGGTTGTCGCCGAGATGCCGGTGTTCTTGCCCGGCCTGCGCCAGTAGGTGATGCCTGCAGAGTCGGTGTGCAGGCGCGTCCAGCCGCGCGGGGCCAGGAACTCGTCCCAGGTGGTGCGGGCGTTGTAGTCGGTGCCCGGGGATATCCCGTCTTCGTCGTCCCACGCGGGCGCAGGCTGCGAGAACAGGGTGCTGACGGGGGCGGCCGAGGCCTCGCCCGCGGTCGGCATCTGGTCGAGCGTGGCCGCCAGGCGGTGCAGCTGGTCGCGCTCAGCCGGGGTGACGGCCGCGATCGACGCGAATCCGCCCTTCAGGAGCGTCCACACCCCGCCGGGAATGTCCGGGTGGGTGCGTCCGCCGGACGGGGGAACCACCACGAACCCGCCCTCGGCGCGCGTCTCGATCAACACCTTGATCTTGTGGTCGGGGTTTTCGGCCAGTTCCTCGGGGGTGGCTGGCCGGGATGCGAGCCGCGTGTTCCTGGCCGGCGCGCCGTCGATGCGCATGAAGGTGCGCAGCCCGCCGGATGGGCTCTGGTCGAGGTATCCGGCGATGACGCGCCGCCACAGGTCGCCGAGTCCGGACGCGTCCGCGAGCGTGCCGAAGTCGTGGGCGACGTTCTCGGCGACCGCCCGGCCCTCGAACTCGAAGAACTCCAGGTTCCCGGACGCTGCCCCGCACACCACGCCGAGCCCGTCGAACCGGCCCGGGGCGAACCAGGTGTCGAGCTGGTCGACGTCGGGCCGCGGTTCGCTCCCGCCGGCGGCCGTGTACTGGCGCCACTTCACCGCGGGGGCTTTGCCGGGCCCGGCCGGGATGGGGCACAGTCCGGCGCTGTGGGCGGTTCGGGCGGCGTCGTGCAGGTGGTTCACGCGTGCTCCTATGTGGACCCCTGCAGCGCTGTACCATCGGCGGGTAGACGCTGAGGGGCGTTGGGTTCGGGACGGGCCCGCGGATGGTCACCGCGGGCCCGTCCGGCTGTCCGGGGACGGGATACACAGGAGGGTCAGGCGGTACGCCTGAACGCCAGCTCATCGTTGGCGCGCTGATCGTCCAGCCACGCGTCGATCTCGCTCTTCCACGCGACCAGCCGGCGGCCCTGCCGCCAGAGCGGCGGCGCGTCGTCGCCGCCGACGTGGCGGAGGTAGCGGAGGGTGTTCTCAGTGCGCCGGACGTATTCGGCGACCTCCGGGAGCAGCATCAGCTTGTCGTCCGCGGGGCGCGTGCTGGGGGTACGCCGGGACGCGTGTGTAGTCTTCAACGTGGACCCTTCCTGTGCTGGTCAAACGGCTCGGATTGGTTCTCGCGGCCTGGCAGGGGGATGTTTGGCGACTAGCCCTGCCGGGCCGTTCTTGCGTGGATATACGGTTTTGAAGATCGTGTTCCTTCAGTTCCTTATCTAACAGGATCTACGACAGCCATGCAATGCCATGTTTACGCAGCATCTGCAAAGCGTTATATTCGGTGGCTGTGGCAGACGAACCCAACCCGCACGCGCTGTGGGAGCACAACTTCATCCAGCAGATGAAGCTGCTTCGCGAGGCGCGCAAGATGACGCAGACCGACCTTGCCCGTGAGCTGAAGGCGTTCGGCCTGCCGTTCCACCAGCCGACCGTGCAGCGCATCGAGAACGGTGAGCGGCCGGTACGGCTCAACGAGGCGCACCTGATCGCCCGCGTGCTCGGGGTGGACGTCCAATCCATGGCGGCCAACTCGACGCCCAACGCGGAGCGCGAGATCCGGTATGCGGTCGATCAGCTTCGCATCACGTCAAGCACGCAGGCGAACGCCCTCCGGGAAGACCATTTCCGCGAGTGGCTTGAAGACGTCGAGGTGCTCGTCCTCGTTCTGGGCCTCCGGGTGCCGGCAGATGCGGAAAGCCTGGAAGACCTAGACCCGGTGGCCGCCTGGGGGATGGTGTGGGCGATGAAGGCGCTGTACGCCTTCGAGCAACTGCTGAGCCTGTGGCAGGGACTCGACCGCATCGGTGGCAGGTTCGACTACGTCGACACCGAAGGCCCGACTCCATGGCCCGTGCCGGAAATCACTGACACCCTCTTCCACTGGCGAGAGCTGTTCCAAGACGACGCGATAGCCAAAGCCATCTACGACACCTCCCGCGAGGTCTACAGCACCTATCCGGTTGGCCGTGAGCAGGAGACGGAGGGCTGATCGATGGCGCACGTTGAGGACCGATGGATGCGGAAGGCGCGCGGCCCGGACGGCAAGATCCTGCGCGACGACGACGGTAAGCCGGTTCTCGAGCGGGATCCGGCCCGGTACGGCAAGGGCTCCCGGTGGCGGCTGCGGTACGACGGGCCGGACGGCCGCGAGCGCAATGAGTCGTTCGGCAAGAAGGTGGACGCCGACAACCGCAAGAAGGTGGTCGAGGCCGACCTGTTGCGCGGCACGTACATCGACCCCGACGCCGGGAAGATCACCTTCAAAAAGCAGGCCGAGGAGGTCATCGACAACCGTACGCTCGATCCCGGCTCGCGCAGGAAGATGCGGGAGCGCCTCGCCAAGCACGTCTACCCGGTGATCGGGGCGAAGGAGATCGGCCAGCTCTCGCGGCGGCCCAGCATGCTGCAGCAGCTCGTGAAGCGGCTCGAAGCGGCCAAGCTCGCGCCCTCGTACATCGACGTCATCATGACGCACGTCGGCCTGGTGTTCTCCGTGGCGATCGAGGACGAGCTGATCGTCAAGAACCCGCTAAAGTCGAGCACGGTCGTGCTGCCGAAGGTGGTCAAGAAGAAGTTCGTCCCGTGGACGGCCGATCAGGTGCTGGACATGGCCGACGTGCTACCGGCCCGATACCAGGCCGTCGTGGACACGGGCGCCGGCATCGGCATGCGCCACGGCGAGATCTTCGGATTCAGCCCCGACGACGTCGAATGGTTGCGCGGCACCGTGGCGGTCAACCGTCAGATCAAGCTGCTGAACGGGACGCTGATCTTCGCCCTGCCGAAGGGGGAGAAGACGCGCGAGGTACCGCTGTCGGAAGGGGTCAAGGTGACCCTCGCCGAGCACATGCGGTTGTTCCCGCCCATCGAGGTGACCTTGCCGTGGGCGGACGTCGACGGAGACCCGGTCACGGTCCGCTTATTCTTCGCCAACACCCTGGGCGGTCCCGTACATCCGGTCACCTTTCGGGAGGTGTGGAACAAGGGCCTGGAGAGGGCGGGCATCGTGCCGAGGCTCGCGACCGGCGAGAAGCGCGGTAACCGCTACCGGGAGCACGGCATGCACATGCTCCGCCACTACTTCGCCAGCGTGCTGCTGACGGACGGGGAGAACCCCAAGGCGGTCGCCGACTGGCTGGGCCATGGGGACGGCGGGGCGCTGCTGCTGCGGACGTACGCCCACCTCATGCCGAGGTCTGAGCAGCGGATGAGGAAGACCATCGACGCCGCGCTGCGGCGGCCCGGTTCTGCGGCTGACGGCCCACAGACGGCCCACAGGGGGGCCGAATGAGCGTTTACGCAGGTCTTACCCGCCGCCCTTGGAGAAGTGCTGGAAGTCCTTCGTGCCCGACCAGTAGCCGCCCCACTCCCAGCCGACCTGGGCGAAGGCCTTGACGACCTTGTCGCCGGGGTTCACGACACCTTTGCCCTTCGTCGGGCGCTTAGTGAACTTTTTCGCATTTTCGTGCGCTGTGCTGCCGCTTGCAGTGACATATGGGTTTTCGCGGGGGTTGATGTCGATTGCTTCCCCGTACGCGTGGTTCGACCAGTTGCTCGATCCGGTGGCCCGGCGGCAGTTGAAGGCCGAGGTGTTGTCGGCCTCGATCGAGTCGAAGTCGTCCGCCTTGTACGCGTCCACCAGCTTCATCTGCTTGATCGGCCAGCGCCAGTCGTACAGCTTCCTGAAGACCGTCACGACGTCGTCGGTCACCGTCTCGCGGACGACCAGCTCGCCGGTGTGCGGTTTGTCGTCGAAGCCCCAGTACGTCATTGTGATCAGCCGCAGGTCCCGGAGGTGGACCGGGCAGCCGGACTGCCAGGAGTACGGCACGCGGTCGCGGGCGACGCGGGAGACCTTGGCGCTGAACTTCGGCGGCGCGGTGGGACTGGGTGTAGGACTCGCCGCTACGGTGGCGGACACAGGCGCGGCGGAGGATGTCGCCGCCGTCTCGGTCATCGAATCGGGCGAGGCGACCGGCTCCCGCGCGCCGCACGAAACGGACGCGAGCACCACGAACGCCATGGCTGCTGTACGTTTCATGTCTGTCACCATATGCGACGTACAGGCTGGTCAGGGCACTATCAACACAGTATGCCGCGCCCGCTTGGCCAGCCCGACCGCCACCGAGCCTCCCCAGGACGAGCGCGAGCGCCCCACCACGATGGCGTCGGCCATGTACGCGCTGGCCAGCGTCTCCAGCTGACGGGCTGCGTCTCCCCGCACGCTGACGAACCGCCAGGGCACACCCGCGTCCCTCAGCTCCTCCTTGAGATCCTCGGTGAGGTCGGCGGCGGAGTCGGGGATGATCGGCGACCCGGCGAAGAACCACAGCGCCGCGGTGTTGAGCGACTCCACGAAGACGACGAGCAGCGCGGCCTGGTCCCTGCGGGCGAGCCCGGCCGCGTACGCGAGCGCGTTGCGGCTCGGGCCGGAGCCGTCGAACCCGACCACGAGCAGGCCCGCGCCGTCCTTGCCGATCTCGAATTCCCCTGCTGGGAGCCGGCCGGCCACCGGCTCCCATCTCGGGTCTGTGCTACCGCCGGACACGGCATGTCTCGCGTCAGGCGTCGGCGTGCTTGCCGCGGTGGGCCAGCTCGCGCAGGGCGTCGGCCGCGTAGATCACGAGCGACACGAACGCGAGCGCGGCGACCGAGCCGCCGACCCACAGGTCATTGATCGTCGCGTCCACGTAGATCGCGCCCCGGGGCTGGTAGCCGACCGCGAACGGCGCGACGACCAGCCAGAGGCCGCCCAGGAACAACAGGACGAGGGCTGATACGCCCAGTTTCGCCTTCATCGGGTCTCCTCCACTCCAACCAGGGATGACTTTCCGTTCCTGCGGTGCTCGCCGGAGTTGTTCAGGTCCTCGCGCAGCGCCTCGACGAGCGGGGCGAGCAGGGCGGCCAGTTCGGCGGAGGACGTCTCCTGCGTGGCGGGCACAGGCTCGGGCGCGGGCTCCGGCTCGGCCTGACGCTGCCGCACCTCCACGAGCCCGCGCGCCACCAGGTCCTGGTAGATCGCCATGACGAAGGCGGCCACGCCGACCAGCCCCACGACGGCCACGCCGAGCCCGGTGAAGAACTCGGTCGTGGTCGGGTCCGTCCAGTCGGAGTCCTCCGGCTGGGTGCCGAGGGCGAAGGGCGCGACCATCAGCCACAGCCCGGCCAGCACGGCCAGGGCCGCCGCGACGGCGCCCACAAACTTGCGGATCATTAGGTGATTCCTCCGGTTACAAGATCTTTCCGTGGTGGCGTGGCCTGCGCGATCAGCGTCCGGGAGGTGGGCCGCAACACGTTCTGCGCGACCGATCTGGCACGCTCGGGCTCGGAGCGGCCGTCCTCTGGCGGCGCCATCCTGGCGACCGCGCTGAGCAGCGCGGACGGCCGGCCGTTCGACCGCTCGACACGCTGCGCGACGAGCTCGAGCAGCAGTCCGGCCAGGACCAGGTCGTCCTTGCTGAGCGGCTTGGCCGTGGGCGCCGGCGCCGAGGTGCCGCGCAGCGGCAACTCCTTGAGGAAGATCGTGGCCACGAACCCGAGCAGCGCGATGGGCACACCCACCATGAACACGGTCTCCAGGCCCCGGGTGAACGACTCCAGCACGATGCTCTTGATCGGCTCCGGCATCTGCTGGATGACGTCCGGGCTGCCGAGCTGGACGTCCGAGCCACCGGGCAGCGAGATGTTCGCGGCGGCCAGCATCTCCGTGATCTCGCTCTTGAGCCGGTTCGTCAGGATGGCGCCGAACGCGGCCACGCCGACGGCGCCGCCCAGCGACCGGAAGAACGACACGCCCGACGTCGTGGACGCCATGTCGCGCAGCTCGGAGCCGTTCTGGGCGGCCAGGATGAGCATCTGCATGGACAGGCCCAGGCCCACGCCGAGCACCGCCACGTCGGCACCGATGAGCCACTGGCTGGAGTCCACGTGCAGCCTGGACAGCATGAACAGCCCCAGGGCCACGATCAGCAGGCCCGCGACCGGGAAGATCTTCCACCTGCCGGTGTTGGTGACGATCTTCCCGGAGATCACGCCGGACAGGAACAGCGCAGCCACCATGGGCAGCGTCATCAGTCCTGAGTCCGTCGGACTGAGCCCCTTGACGATCTGCAGGTACTGCGGCAGGTAGATCATCGCGCCGAACATCGCCATGCCGACGAACAGCGAGGCGACGCTCGTGAGTACGAACGTACGGTTGCGGAAGAGCCGCGGCGGCAGGATCGGGTTGCGCGTGGTCCGCTCGCACAGCACCGCGAGGGCCAGCATGAGCAGGCAGGTCGCGGCCAGGAGGTAGGTCCAGACCGAGTTCCACTCGAACTGGTTGCCGCCCAGCGTCAGCAGCAGCATGAGGGCGCTCGCGCTGGCCGTAATGGTCGTCGCGCCCCAGATGTCGATCGAGGTGCTCCGCTTGATCTTCGGCAGCTTCAGCACCTTCTGGATCACCAGGAAGGCGACCACCGCGAACGGCACCACGACATAGAAGCACCAGCGCCATCCGAGCCAGTCGGCGTCCACGATGAACCCGCCGAGCAACGGCCCCGCGACCGTGGAGATCCCGAAGACCGCCCCCATGTAGCCGGAGTACCGGCCGCGCTCGCGAGGCGAGACGATGTCCCCGAGGATCACCTGCGAGAGCGCCGACAAACCACCCACGCCGAGGCCCTGTACGGCGCGCGCCGCGATGAGCTGGCCCATGTCCTGAGACAGGCCGGCCACCAGCGAGGCCGCGACGAACAATCCCAGAGCGGTCTGGAAGAGCAGCTTGCGCCCGAATACGTCGGACAGCTTGCCCCACAACGGTGTGGACACCGTCATCGTCAGCATGGTCGCGGAAGCGACCCATGGGTACTCATCCTGACCGCCGAGTTCCCCCACGATCGTCGGCAGTGCCGTGCCCACCACCGAGGTCGAGATCATCGACGTGAGCATCGCGAGCATCAGCCCGGACATGACCTCGAGGATTTCGCGGTGAGAGTAGTGCCGTGTCGCGGGGGACGCGGTCTGTGCCTGGGCTACCAAGACACCACGCCCCCTTCACATTTATCCGAGTTGAGTATACGCGCGTTTACTAGCCGCGCGGCAAGTGGGGTGCGCCTTCAGTAGAGTCGGGGCATGAATGCCGAGGTGACGCGGGCGAGGCCACGTGACCGGGCGGCCACCCGCGAGCGGATTCTGCAGGCGGCCCGCACGTTGTTCGGAGAGCAGGGCTACGAGCGGGTGACGGTCCGGATGATCGCGGCCGCCGCCGATTCCAACATCGCTCTGGTGGGCCGCTATTTCGGCTCCAAGGCCGGGCTGTTCGGTGCGGTGCTGCAGGGCGAGCCGACGTTCAGCGCGTTGTTCGAGGGCGGCACGGAGGGCCTGGCGCGGCGGCTGGCGGAATACGCCGCAGAACGCATGCAGCACCCGCCGGACAGCCCGATCCTGCGCGCGCTCGAGCGGTCGGCGGGGCATCCCGAGGTCCAGGGCGTGGCGCGCGAGCGCCTGGTCACGGCCGTGCTCAACCCGCTGGAGGCCCAGCTCAGCGGCCCCGACGCGCAGTCCAGGGCGCGCATGGCCGCGGCCGTCTTTCTCGGCATCGGCGCCACCCGCCGCCGCCTCGGCCCGCAGCCGCCCACCGCGGCCGACGTCGACCGGCTCACGAAGGTCTTCGAGGCGTGCCTGGCCGAGTGAAAGTTTCACCTCCTGGATCCGGCCTGACCTGCGGTTACGGCTTGGGGAGCGATCGGAGGTCTTTGAGCGGGCGGTGATGGCTACCTACCATCCGGTGTGCCGGTGGGAGCGCTCCCACACGACGGACGGAGTGAATCCTCATGTCTCGCAGAAGGTCCACGTTGGCGGTGCTCCTCACGGCGGCCGCCATGGCCGCGGCGGGTGCGGTCGTCCTGTCCTCCACCGCCCAGGCCGCCGACTCCGCTTTCTACGTGGATCCGCAGAGCAACGCGGCCAAGTGGGTGGCCGCCAACCCGGGCGACAGCCGTACCTCGGTGATCAGGGACCGGATCGCGGCCGTGCCGCAGGGCCGGTGGTTCTCCACGTACAACCCCGCCGCCGTACGGAGCCAGGTCGACGCGTACGCCGGCGCGGCCGCCGCCGCGGGCAAGATCCCCATCATGGCCGTATACGCCATGCCGAACCGCGACTGCGGCGGCCCGAGCGCCGGCGGCGCGCCCGACCACAGCGCCTACCGGGCCTGGATCGACCAGATCGCGTCCGGGCTGGGCGGCCGGCCCGCGACGATCGTCCTGGAGCCGGACGCGCTGGCCATCATGTCGAACTGCATGAACGCGAGCGAGCAGGCCGAGGTGAAGGCGTCCATGGCATATGCGGGCAAGAAGTTCAGGGGGACGTCGTCACAGGTCAAGGTGTACTTCGACATCGGCCATGACGCCTGGTTGTCCCCCTCGGAGGCCGCCTCCAGGCTGACCGGCGCCGACGTGGCCAACAGCGCGGACGGCATCGCGGTCAACACCTCCAACTACCGCGCGACGCCGGGGCTGGTGTCGTTCGCCAAGAGCGTCATCGCGGCGACCGGCGTGTCCAGGTTGAAGGCGGTCGTCGACACCAGCCGCAACGGCAACGGCCCGTCGGGCAGCGAGTGGTGCGACCCGCCCGGCCGGGCGACCGGCATCTGGAGCACCACGAACACCGGCGACGCGGCGGTCGACGCCTACCTGTGGGTCAAGCCGCCGGGTGAGGCGGACGGGTGCATCGCGGGGGCCGGGCAGTTCGTGCCGCAGCGGGCGTACGACCTGGCCGTCGCCGCCCCGCCGGCCACCGGGACCCCGACGGTCACGCCGACCGTCACCCCCACAGTGACGCCCACAGTGACGCCCACGGTGACGCCGACTGTCACGCCCACCACCGGACCTGCCGGGTGCACCGCGACGTACAAGGTGGCGAGTCAGTGGCAGGACGGCTTCCAGGGTGAGGTCACCGTGAAGAACACGGGCACCGCCTCGATCGCCGGCTGGCGGGCCGGCTGGACGTACCAGAACGGGCAGACGATCTCGCAGGTCTGGAACGGCACCCGGACGGGGACCGGCGGTTCCGTCACCGTCACCAACCTCGCATGGAACGGCTCCCTGGGCGCCGGCGCGACGACCACGTTCGGCTTCGTCGGCGCGCACAACGGGCAGAACACCGCGCCGTCGGCCCTCACCTGCACCACCTCCTGACGTTCCACGGTCCCCCGCGACGCGTCGCGGGGGACCGGTCATGAAATAAGGGCGCCTTCGCGGCTGTTGCACACAGCCAGATCAGCTCGCTCTGCGAAAGGCGCGTACCCATGGCTCTGCCGCTGTCCATCCTTGATCTGGCGCACATCGGCGAGGGAGAGACGGCGAGCGACAGCTTCACCGCCAGCGTGGCCCTGGCCCAGCGGGCGGAGGAGCTCGGATACCAGCGCATCTGGTACGCCGAGCACCACAACATGGACAGCATCGCCTCGTCGGCCACGAGCGTGCTGATCGCCCATGTGGCCGCTCACACCCGGACGATCCGCCTCGGAGCGGGTGGCGTCATGCTCCCGAACCACGCCCCGCTGACGATCGCCGAGCAGTTCGGCACCCTCGAAACCCTGCATCCCGGGCGCATCGACCTGGGTCTCGGCCGGGCGCCAGGCAGCGACCAGCAGACCATGCGGGCGCTGCGCCGTACGCCCTCGTCGGCGGACGCCTTCCCGCAGGACGTGCTGGAGCTGCAGGGATACCTGTCGGGCGAGTCGCGCATCCCCGGGGTGAACGCGACGCCGGGCAAGGGGACGAACGTGCCGCTGTACATCCTCGGCTCGTCCCTGTTCGGGGCGCAGCTCGCCGCCGCGCTCGGCCTCCCTTACGCCTTCGCCTCCCACTTCGCGCCCGCCGCGCTCGAGGAGGCCGTCGCGATCTACCGCCGCGAGTTCAAGCCGTCGGCGCAGCTGGAGCGGCCGTACATGATCGCCGCGCTCAACGTGATCGCGGCGGAGACGACGGAGGAGGCGCAGGAGCAGTTCCTGGCGATGAAGCGGCAGCGGGTGGTCAGGTTCCTCGGGCGGGGGCGTTCGTTCACGCAGGAGGAGGCCGACATGATCCTCGAGTCGCCGGCCGGGCAGCAGATCCTGCAGATGGCCCGCTACTCGGCGGTCGGTGACCCGGGCGAGGTCAAGGCGTACGTGGACGACTTCGCCGAGCACGCCGGCGCGGACGAGCTGATGGTCGCGTTCTCCGCGCCCGACAGGAAGGCGTGGATGCGCTCCGCCGAGCTCCTCGCCGGCGTGCACGGCATTTGAGTCAGCCGCCGATTCAGCCGCTGCTTCAGTCGGCCACCAGCCGCGACCGGCGGCCCTCGCTCTCGCGCTGCCGCCGCACGACGTACGTGCCCGGCGCGCAGCCCGAGGCGCCGTGCTCGGGGTGCAGCAGGTAGACGACCGCCGACGCCTGGAACATGCCGATCGCCAGCCGGTCGGTGTCCATCACCCGGGTCGTCCACCGGCAGGCACCGGGTTCGGCGACGAGGGTGTGCGGGTTGCCCCCGGCCGCGCCGCGTAGCAGCTCGACTCCCTCGGGCGGCACGTCACTCCAGGGGGCGTTCGGCCACAGCGTGACGAGTTCGTCGATGACGTGGTGCGGGATGACGATGAGGTCGCCCTGGGCCTGGAGGCCGTCGACGACGGGGATGCTTACCGACTGCTCGAGATGGTCGAGCACGGTCAGCCCGGTTTGCTGGGAAAGGGTGGCGAGAGTCACGTTCATGGGATCACCTCAGGTTCGTCGTAGAAGTCTGGAGTACTGCTCGGCGGACAGCCCGTAGGTCCAGCCGGCGGCGGCGAGCGGATCGGTGAGGAAGCCGGGCACGGTGAGCCCGTACCTGCGGCGGCGGCCGTCGCGTTCGACGGACCCGTTGACCGCCAGGAGCACCTTCGTTTCCTTGCGCATGTCGTAGAGGCGCAGCTCGGAGCCGGGATTGCCGGGGTCGGGAGCGGTGGCGACCAGGTGCAGCCCGGCTTGTTCGATGTAGGCGTCCCAGCCGATGCGCTCGATCGCGCACCGCCTGACCTCGACGTTGGGCTCGTCCGTGATCCGCTGGGCGGCCGGGTCCTTGATCACCCAGTCGGGCACCTGCGTGCCGTGCCAGGAGTACAGGTCCCATCCGTCTCCGTACGAGATCGCGGGAGCTTCTGGGTGGTGCAGCCGCACCACTCCGGTGTCGTCCGCCATCTCGGTGTGCAGCGTGACGGGCCGCTCCGAGACGACGCACACGCCTTCCCAGGGCCACCACCAGCCGCAGGACCTGGCCGCAGCGGCCCACAGACCGAGGTGTCTGTCCTGCTCGGGGGTGAACCGCACCCCTGCGAGCCGGTGCAGGGCGTCGTAGTGGGCGATCCAGGAGACGCACTGGGTGGTGTACCAGGACGTCGCGGGGTTGAACGGTGTTTCGTGCGCCGCCCGCAGCGGCGGGTGGAGTGAGCTGGTGACGGATCGGGCCAGCGGGCCGCGTACCTGATAGCGGATCACCTGGTCGAACGGCTGCTGCGCCGGCCTGATCCGGCTGTCGAGCTCGCGGTGGAGCCGATTCGCCGACCAGCGGAGGCGGTACGGTAGCGGCCGCTCGGAGACGGGCCGGTCGGCGTCGCGCGGCCGAACGCCCGGGGGGACGGTCAGCAGGGCGGCGAGGGGTGAGGAGACCCAGTGGAAACGCGGTGGGGCGAGCCCGACCAGGTCGTACAGCCCGGAGATGGCGGCCTCGGCGGCCGGTCGGTCGGCGGGCAGCGTCGACAACGCCCAGCCCAGCCATTGTTCGCGGATTTCTGCAGCATCCCGCTGCACCAGAAAGCTCACCGGAGAAGGGTGGCTTCGTCCTTTCCAACGATCATGTGACAAATAATGACATGTCGGCGTGGGCGGTGTCCACTACCTTTGCTCGGTGAGGACCTGACCGGCCGGGACGTTCCAGCCGTCGAGCAGCACCCGGCGCCGCTCGCGATGCGGGCCCGGGCCGCCCGCCCGTGGCGTCAGGCGGCCCGAGGTGCGAATCTCCCGATCATGACGACGCCGAAGGGCTACTTCTTGGGGGCCAGGCAGAGGACGTAGCCGGTCTTGCCCTCTTCGCCTTCCCAGAACGACTGCTCCGCGTCGGGGAAGGCCGAGCACATCTCCCCCTCTTCGTCCGCCTCCCACTCCTGCTGCGTCTTGGACTCGATCCGTCCCGCGACCGTGAGCGTGGCGGTGGAGTCGGCGCATTCGACGACCTTGAGCTCGTTGGCCGTGGCGCCGGCCATGCAGTCGCCGGCCTCGGCGGTCGTGGGGGCGCCGGTGAGCTGGTTGTAGACGTAGGCGCCGCCGGCGAGGACGACGGCGCCGATGGCGTAGGCGACGACGCGCTTGCCGAAGACCTTGCCCGCGCCTGCGACCTTCTGGCCTGCTGTGGCGGGCTGCTGGGGGGTTTCTGTCATGTCTCTTTTCCTGCTTAGGGACGATATTCGAGGCATGAACTTACAGGGAACTTATGGACCCCACCGGTTTTCTCACTATTTGACCGTCTGACGTTACAAAAGGCCCTCCGGGTCGTGATCCCGGAGGGCCTTTGAAAAGGGAGGATGCCTATGCGCCGGTGTGGTGGACGGCGATCTCGGTCAGTGTCGGGGTGTACTGCTCGGTGGGGAGTTGCGCGGTGAGCGCCACCCGGAGCCTGGAGGTCGTGACGTCGCCGAAGCCGGTCACGGACAGGTCGTGTCCGATGCCGTCGGCACGGCTCGCGAATGTCACCCAGGAGCCGGTCCCGGCGTCCCATCGCTGGAGTTCGAACGACTGGACCCGCGGGTTGGTGCCCGAGTCGGTGTACTCGTCGAGGTACACCTCGTCGAAGGTGGTGTCCGCGCCGAGGTCGACGTCGAGCGTGATCGGGTAGGCCGCGTCGTCGGCCGCCGCCCAGCGGGTCGCCGGGTCGCCGTCGGTCAGGTTCGCGGCGCCGAGCGTGCCGTTCGCGCCGGGGTGGGTCGAGCTCGCGGTGACCGGCTTGCCGAGGGCGAGGTTGTCCCGGTCGTCGCCCGGCTGGTCCTCGATCGGGTCGTCGTCCACCGGGTCGGTGACCTTCTTGCCGACCCGGCTTTCCGCGATGCCGATGTCCGGTGCGTCGCCGTAGTAGAGGTGGGTGCCCAGGAAGTCCTCGGCGCCCAGGTGCGGGTTGTACCGGCCGGCGTCGATGAGCGGCGAGTTCCCGCGCAGCCTGAAGTGCGCCGCGGCCTTACCGATCCGGTCCACGCCCGCTCCGGTGACGTACTTGGCCGGGTCGCCGACGAACTTCGGGTCGGTCCGCAGGGCGGCCGGGTCGGCCGGTTCCTGGGTGGAGGGGGTGCCGCCCGCCTCGTAGTAGTCGTTGTTCGAGAACACCGCCTGGCGCAGGGCGCCGGTTCTGCGGTACCAGGTCGTCGGCTTGGTCGTGGAGGCGTTGTAGAAGATGTTGTTCAGGAAGTAGACGGGACTCAGGAACGTCTCGTCGTGTACGTAGTCGAGGTCCGCGCCGTCGTACACGAAGGTGTTGTTGGCGAAGTAGGTCGGCGAGTAGTTCGTCGACAGCATGTTCTTCACGAGTACGCCGTTGTCGTTGACGCTGAGGTTGTAGCGGGCGACCGAGTCGGAGCTGTTCCCCATGTACGCCATCCACCCCGCCGCGTTGTCGTGCGAGTAGTTGAACTGGTACGTGACGTTGAAGTTCGTGTACTCCAGGTCCCACGGGGTGCCGTCGAACTCGTTGTCCGGGCCGCCGTACACCTCGTTGTACTGCATGACCGAGTCCGCGCCCGCCCACAGATAGAGCCCGCAGGACACCGCGTCGTAGCGCTCGAGGAACCCGTTGACCTCGTTGTACTCGACCAACATGTTCTTGGTGTTGGCCAGCTGGATCGCGCCCTGGCCGATGCTCTCCGCGTAGTTGTGGCCGATGTAGACGTCACGGCTGTAAAGGTCGCGGGTGCGCACCCAGAGCTGTTCCCAGCCCTCGTGGAACTTCCCGCTCTCGTCGTACTCGCCGGCGTCCCGTCCGTCGGCGCCGAACCAGTTGAACGCGAACTGAACGGCGTGCAGCTCGACGTTCACGAAGGTGTTGTCCTCGATCCTGACGTCCTTGAAGTAGTGGCCGCCGGTGCCGTACTCCTTGTAGCCGTGGTCGCCGAAGACCTGGAAGTTGACCCCGCCGTAGTGGATCTTCTGCCAGGTGCTGGGGCCGTCGAGGTCGTGGACGTACACGTCGGAGACGCGGAAGTGGTCCATGACGCTGTCCGCGCCCGCAGGCAGGAGGTCGGCGTTGATCGAGACCGAGATGCCGTCGCGGACGTAGGTCCCGGTGGTGATGTCGGTCGCGAAGTCGTCGTCGTTCGAGAGCTCGACGTTGTTGATCTCGAAGTACTGCTGGTTGCGCAGCACGATGGCTCCGGTCAGACCGACCGTCTCGGGGTTCTTCGTGCCGTTCGCCCGGAAGGGGCTCGGGATCTTGCCGTTCGTCGCGATGTACGGCCTGCCGGCGCGCGGGTCGCCGTACGCCGAGATGATGATCGGCTTGCCCGCGCCGCCCGAGCCCTTAGGCCACAGCTGCTCGTCCTGCCACTGCTCGCCGGCCTTGAGCAGGATCCGGTCCCCGGGCCTGAACGTCGTCGCGTTCACCTTGGCCAGGCTGCTCCAGGCGGTCTCCCGCGAGGTTCCCGACGCGTCGTCGTGACCGTTCGTGGCGTCGACGAAGTAGTCCGTGCCGCCGGCCGCGTTCGGCGAGTTGCCCGGCAGGCTCGGCTTCGCGGCAGCGGGGGCCGCTGCGGCGGACGCCGGGGGAGCGAGCGACCCCGCGAGCAGCGTGGCCAGCAGGGCGGTGAGGCCCATGCGGAGCACCCGTGCCAAAGGTCGGCGTGCCGGCGCGACGGGGGGTGGTGCGGAACCGACAGGTTTCACTGCTGTACATCCTCTGTGTTGATGGCTTCCACCGCCGCCGTGTCGACCTCGATGTCGCTGTCGTCCACCCGGCGCTGGAGGAACTGGTTGAACTTCTCCTCCACGAGCGACTGCCGGATCCGGCGTGAGTAGTCGGCGAACGCCGCGTCCTCGTCGACGGTCCTGCTGTCGAGCTCGTAGTAGGTGATCTGGCCGGTGCCCGGGACCGGGCCGGAGATCTGGCCAGGTGAGAGCTCGCCGAGCACCGTCATGAGCTCCTGGTCGTGGGCGGCCGAGCCGCCGCCGTGGTGCGTGGCGGTCGTGAGCCGGGCGCCTAGCTCCCGGTCCGCGACCTGCGCCAGCCCGTCCGCGGCGGCGACCCGCCGCTGGACGCCGGCCGCGTGGTCCGCGGAGGCGCCGTCGGGCACCGGCACCACGAGCTTCCTGTACGTGTACGTGGTCGCGTTGGCGCTCCAGGCGTCCCTGTCGGCGTCGAACGCCCGCCGGACCTCGGCGTCGGTGACCCGGAGCGGGCCGTCCGCGCTGAGCCGCTCCTTCAGCAGCGTGGTCAGCTCGGTGAGCCGGTGCGAGTAGTACTCCTCGGGCGCGAACTCCGCGACGCCGTAGACCACCTCGCCCCTGGCGATGGCGCCGGCCCGCCGCTCGTTCTCGCCGGCCAGTTCGGCGAGGAAGTCCTCGTGGTCGGCTGAGCCGATCAGTCCCTGCTCCTTCGCCAGGATGAGCGTGCTCTTGTCCCGCCAGATCTCGTCGAGCGCGCGGGTCGCGAGCCGCTGGAGCGCGGTCCTGTCGCCGGCCTTCGCGGTCCAGTCGATGGCGCCGCGGAGGCCGTACTGGGTGCGTAGCTCGTTCTGGACCTTCGGCGAGAGCCGCCGCATGTGGAAGAGCAGCTCGTCGTGGGTCACGGCGTGCCCGTCGAGGGAGGCGACCTCATCGGTGCGCTGGGTGAGCACCACGACGGCGGCCACCAGAGCGGCGAGCGCGACGCACACACCGGCGACCAGGACCACGGCCCGCCGCCGCGACGGCCGCCTCGCGGCGCCCTTCCCGGCGCCCTTCCCGGCGCTCTTCGCGGGGCTCTTCCCGGCGCTCTTCGCGGCGCGATTCGTGGTGACTTTCATGAGATCGCGGCCACGCGGGCGACGACGGGTGTGTCCCTGGCCTCGGTGATCTCGACCATGACGGCGTCGGCCTCGGTCGGCGGGAACGTCAGGATGCGCTGGTAGCCCACCGCGTTCGCCTCGGCGAGCGTCGTCCACCGGCCGTCCCTGCGGCCCCGTACGACGATGTGCTCGATGCGCTGCCCCCACGTGATGTCCTCGCCCACGACGATCGCCTCGACCAGGTGGGGGCGGGTGAACGTGAGCGTCACGCCGGGCCGGAGGTCGGCGGCGTCCGGCCGCCACGGCATGCGCCCCCTCCCCGGCCACGCCGTCGCGACGTCGCCCGGGGTCCCGGACGACACCGACGCGGTCGCCTCGGCGCGCCGGGCACGGAAGCCCTCGATGCGCCGCCCGAGCCGCTCCAGCACGGCCACGTCGGCGTCCCGCAGCCGCCCGTCACGGGCCGGCGGGACGTTGAGCAGAAAGCAGGAGTTGCCCCCGACGGCGTGCAGGTAGATGTCGAACAGCTCGTCCACGGAACGGACCGCGCCGTCCTCGGCCGGGTGGTGGAACCATCCGGGCCGGATCGAGGTGTTCACCTCGGCCGGATACCAGACCAGGTCGTCCTCGTGCCCCGCCAGAGCGGCGCGGCTGCCGAGGTCACGGTCGTCGCTGCGGACGAGCCGGGCGAAGGCGCCGTCGTCCGCCTGCTGCGAGCGGTCCGCGATCCGCTCCGCGTCCTGCAGGCCCCGCGGGACCACGCTCCACTCGTCGGGGCGGGTGTCCCCGGCCTCGTTGCCGCACCAGCGGACGTCGGGCCCGCACACGCTGATCACCGCGTCCGGCTGCAGCTCGCGGACCACGGCGTAGTACCGCTCCCAGTCGTACACCTGCCGCCTGCCGTTCGGGCCCTCGCCGTTCGCGCCGTCCAGCCACACGGAGAACACCGGCCCGTACCGGGTGAGCAGCTCGGTGAGCTGGGCGATGTAGAAGTCGTCGTACGCGGCTCCGCTCCCGTACGACGCCTCGGTGCGGTCCCAGGGCGACAGGTAGATCCCGAACCGCAGGCCGTGCCGCCGGGCCGCCTCGGCCACCTCCGCGACGACGTCGCCCCGGCCGTCACGCCAGGGCGAGGAGGCGACCGTGTACGTCGTGACGTCGCTCGGCCACAGGCAGAAGCCGTCGTGGTGCTTGCAGGTCAGGATCACACCGGTCATCCCGGCGCTCTTGAGCGACCTGATCCACTGGTCGGCGTCGAGTCCGGCCGGGTCGAACGCGGCCGGGTCGTCGTGCCCCTCGCCCCACTCCCGGTCCGTCATCGTGTTCATGCCGAAGTGGACGAACCCGTAGAACTCCATCGCCTGCCACGCGACCTGGCGCTCACTCGGCCGGACCGCGGCCGGCGCCCGCCCGTCCGTCATCGAAACCTCCGGTTGTACGCGGCCAGTACGGCCAGCAGCCCCGCCAGCGCGCAGAGCATGATCGCGAGGCTGCCCCACCCGACGGTCGTCCTGGCGACGACGACGACCACGACGCAGACGGCCGCGACCAGTGTCCTGGCGGTGACGAGCAGCACGCCGCGCGTCGATTCCTTCATGAGGTCCTTCACGAGGTTCTCCTTGTCAGCCCTTGACGCCGCCGGATGACATGCCTTCGATGAGTCGGCGCTGGATGAGCGCGTAGAGAATGAGCACGGGGACGATGACGATGACCATGCCGGCGTAGAGACGCCCGTAGTCGGCCGCCGCCTTCTGCGCGGTCATCAGATTGAGCAGGCCGACCTGCAGCGTCTTGCCCTCGCCCGGGAGGAGGGTGAGCGCGATGATGAAGTCGTTCCAGTAGGCCAGGAAGTTGAACAGGATCACGGTGATCACCGCAGGGCGGGCGATCGGCAGCATGACCCTGGTCATGATCTGGAACCGGGACGCCCCGTCGAGGGCGGCGGCCTCCTCGAAGGAGGCCGGTATCGACCGGAAGTACGCGGTGAGCAGGTAGATGGTGAACGGGATCGACGTGGCCGCGTACACGAGGGAGAGGACCCCGGGGTTGTCGATGAAGAAGCCGCCGGGGAGCACGTCGACGAGCGCGCGGTCCCAGCCGACGAGCATGAGGAAGATCGGCACGACGATGTAGTTGACGTTGACGAACAGCCCGGCCAGCAGCGCGACCTCCACGACGCCGCGGCCGCGGAACTCGTACCGTGCGATGACGTAGGCCGCGGGCACGGAGACCGCCAGGACGAACACCAGCGCGAGCAGCGTGACCAGCACCGAGGTGAAGAAGTACTGTCCCATGTGCGCGGTGACGAACGCGTCGACGTAGTTCTGGACGTGCAGGCCCTCAGGCAGCACCCAGGGGCTCCCGTAGAACTCGCCCTTCTGCTTGAGCGAGGCGAACAGCACCCAGGCGACCGGCACCGCGATGACGACCGCGATCGCGGCGACGAGGACGTAGGTCAGCGCCCGGCCGATCCTCGGCCGGTCGCGGCGGGCGCGGGGTGGGTTGATCGTGGTCATGGGGCTGTCCTCAGAACTGGAGGGGCTCGCGCCGCGTCGCGCGGCTCACCAGCAGCGACACGAAGAACGAGAACGCGAAGATGACGACGCCGATGGCCATGCCGTAGCCGTACGACGAGTTCGTGTACGCCTGCTTGTACATGTAGCTCAGCAGGACCTCGGAGGAGCCGTCGGGACCGCCGCCGGTCATCGCGCGGACCAGGACGAAGCTGAGGTTGACTGCGCTCATGACGAAGAACGTCAGCGTCGTGCGGAGGTTCTGCCAGATGAGCGGCAGGGTGATGGCGAAGAACTGCCGGGTGGCGGACGCGCCGTCGATCCCGGAGGCCTCGTAGAGCTCCTCCGGGATGCTCGCCATGCTCGACATGTAGAGGACCATGTAGTAGCCGAGCGACTGCCAGACCATCGCGATCGCGAGGGACCAGAGCACGAGCTGCTGGTCGCCGAGCCAGACCTGCTGCAGGCCGTCGAGCGACAGCAGCCGCAGCGTGCCGTTGAGCAGGCCGTTCTGCTGGTCGAAGACCGCGGAGAAGATCGCCGCGATGACGACCACGGACAGCACGTTGGGGATGTAGAGGACGAACCGGTAGACGCCCCGGCCCCGCAGCCGTTGCCTGGTCATGATCGCGGCGAGGAACAGGCCCATGCCCATCGTCACGACGGTCACGACGACCAGCAGCGCGACGGTGTTCTGGAACGCGCGCACGAACTGCTGGTCGTCGAGGAGCCGGGTGAAGTTGTCGAGCCCGACGAAACGCATGTCAGGGGAGAAGCCGCTCCAGGTGTAGAACGACATCCGGAACACGTTCACGGTGGGGACGACCATGAACGCCACGAAGAGCACGAGCGCCGGCAGGAGGCAGGCGAGCACGAAGCCGCCGTTGCCGCGCCGGCGGGCCGGGCGCGACGGTTCGCCGCCGGGCACGTCAGCTGCCCGCCTGGCGCAGCTTCTCGCTGGCGTCGTCGAGCGCGCTCTGCCACTGCTCCTGGGTCTTGTCGCCGCTGATGATGCTGTTGGCGGTGTCGAAGAGCGTGGCCTTGATGTCGACGCCCTCGACGGGCGCGGTGCCGGCGAACCCGCCGACGAGCGCGGTGACCGTCGGGTCCTCGTAGACCTTGTAGAACTCGGCGTTCTCCCCGGACAGGCTGCTCACGATGTCCTTGATGGGCTGGATCGCGTTCGACTTGGCGAAGATCTTCGCCGCCGCGTCGGAGTACAGGTAGGCGATGAACTCCTTCGCCGCGTCCTTGTTCTTGGCCGCGCTGGGGATCCAGACCGACTCGACGGACGTCGTGAGGTAGCGCTTGCCGCCCTCGGCAGCCGCCGGCAGCGGTGTCAGACCCCACTCGAAGCCGTCGGCGCGCGGGGCGTCCGCCATCTCGCCGACGATCCAGGTGCCGTTCGGCATGAACAGCGCCTTGTCGTCCAGCACCGACTGCTGGTTCTTGGTGAAGTCCTGTTCGTTGGCGTACCCGACCGTGGTGGGCGCGGCGTGGCCCAGCAGCCGGGTGGCGATGTCGAGCACCTGCTTGGCCTGCGGCGTCTGCCAGACGCCCTGCTTGTACGTCATGACGTCGTTGTAGAACTGCTCCCCACCGACGTCGGCGAGCAGCGCGAAGAAGAACGAGTCGAGATACCCGGCCGTCGGGTACGTGAACAGCGAGATCCCCTCGGCCTTGGCCTTGTCGCCGAGCGCGAACATCTCGTCCCAGGTGGCCGGGACCTCCCAGCCCTTCTCGGCGAACAGGCCCTTGTTGTAGAAGAGCCCGGTCGGCGCGTAGTACATCGGCATCAGGTACGTCTGGTCCGTGCCGTACGGGTTGGTGTTGAGGTTTCCGACGATGCCCTCGGTGAGCTTGTCGCCCACGGTCTTGTCCTCGCCGGGGACCTTCGCTTGGAGCACGGGCGTGAGATCCTCCAGGGCCTTGTCCTTGACGAGGGTCTCGGTGAGCGCGGCCTTGCGGCCCTGGCCGAGCACCACGACGTCCGGATACCGCCCGGCCTTCATGTTCGGGGTGATCTCGTCCTCGATGCTCTTCGAGATCTGCAACTGCACGTCGACGTCGGGGTGCGCGGTCTCGTACGCCTGGATGACCTGGGTGTACATGTCCCTGCCGTAGCCGCCTTCGAGAGCGGCGACGCTCAGGGTGGTCTTGCCGGAGTCCGAGCCGTCCCCGCCGGACGAACAGCCGGTGAGCAGCCCGAGCACCGTGGCCACGGCGCCCGCCAGGACGAGTGATCTCCTCATGATTCTGGGATCCTTCCCGTGGACGTCTGCCCACCTGGGTGCGAGCGGAATGAGTCCGGTCCGGTCACGCCGCCGTGACACCACGTCACCGGCCGGGGATCTGGATCACTTGGCCGATTCCGGACCTTGTTACGATGGCATCGATAACATGGAACACGCAAGTGGCACTTTTGAGGAAGGGCCGCCTGTGGTTCATGGGGAGCGCGGGGGCGCCGTCGAGTCGCGTACCGACAGTGACGGGGAGGCGACGGACGCGTCATCGGCGTCGTCGCCCTGCAGCAACAGGGCGACGGCGGCCACGCCGGAGCGGTAGAAGTCCTGCCGTACGGTGGTCAGCGGCGGTGAGCAGTAGGCCGCCAGGGCGATGTCGTCGACGCTCACGATCGACACGTCGGCGGGCACCGACCGGCCGTGCTCACGCAGGGCGCGGACCACCCCGAAGGCCATCTCGTCGCTGGCGGCGAAGACGGCGGTGACGTCCGGGATCCGCGCGATGATCTGTCCCTGCCGGTAGCCCGAGTCCGGCGACCAGTCGCCCTCCAGCGGGGGCGGCGCCTCGATCCCGGCCGCGGCCAGGCACTCCTGCCAGCCCTGCCGCCGACGGCGCGCCTCGATCCACTCGTCCGGGCCCGAGACGTGCCAGACCTGGCGATGCCCGAGGTCGAGCAGGTGCTGGGTGGCGAGGTGGCCGGCCTCTTTCTGGTCGATCCCGAGCACCCGGGCGCTGGAGGTGCGCGAGCCGTCGAGCGTGACGGTGGGGATGTCCCTGGTGATGTCCTCCATCTTCTGCGTCACGGAGATGAGCGGCACGGCGATGACGATGCCGTCGACGCCCTGGTCGGCGAGCTTGGACAGGGATCGCTCCATCAGCCCGGTGTCGAGCCTGGCGATGGTCGCGATGCTCACCGCGTAGCCCGCCTCGCCCGAGGCCGCCTCGACCCCGGCGGTCACCGCCGAGCGGGAGTAGTAGCCGCCGGACTGCAGCAGCACGAGCCCGATGGTGTGGCTGCGCCCTGAGGAGAGCACCCTGGCGGCGTTGTTGAAGCGGTAGCCGAGTTGCTCCACGGCGGAGAGCACGCGTTTCCTGGTCTCCGGGTTGACGTTCGGCGAGTCGCGCAGCGCGCGCGAGACCGTCTGCGCCGACACCCCGGCGGTCCTGGCCACGTCAGCCATGCTCGGCTGCCTCGTGGGCCGCTCGGTGGCCTTGGTCATGGCGCTCCTCTCTCGCGGCCGGCCCGCGATGTCGTCACACCCGATCATATCCGCCTTGTTACATATGGCATCGATAACATAGGCTCACCGCCGTGATCGAGCTGCCCGCGCCGGACACCCCTCCGGCCCCGACGACGACCACGACCGACGCGACTGAGGCCGGCGCCGTTACGAGCGCGCTCACCTGGCGCGGGCGCCGCCTGTTCCGGCACGGCGTACCCCATCGCATCCTGTCCGGGGGGCTGCACTATTTCCGCGTCCACCCCGATCTCTGGCGGGACCGGATCCGCCGGCTCGCCGACCTCGGGCTCAACACGGTCGACACCTACGTCCCATGGAACTTCCACCAGCCCAGGCAGGACGAGGCGCCACGCTTCGACGGGTGGCGGGACGTCGAGCGGTTCATCCGCGTGGTGGGCGAGGAGGGTCTCGACGTCGTCGTCAGGCCCGGGCCGTACATCTGCGCGGAGTGGTCGAACGGCGGCCTGCCGAGCTGGCTCACCGGCCGCGACGTCATGATCCGCAGCTCCGACCCGGGGTTCACGTCCGCGGTGGGCCGCTGGTTCGACGAACTGGTCCCGCGCATCGCCGCGCTCCAGGCCGCAGAGGGAGGGCCGGTCGTGGCGGTGCAGGTGGAGAACGAGTTCGGCAGCTTCGGCGACGACCACGCCTACCTGCGCTGGAACCGCGAGGCCCTGACCACGCGGGGCATCATGGAGCTGTTGTTCACCGCCGACGGCCCCACCGAGTTGATGCTCGACGGCGGCACCCTGCCCGGCACCTTGACGGCCGTCACCCTGGGCTCCAAGCCGGACCTGGCCCGCAAGCTCCTCGCGGCGCGGCGGCCCGGCGAACCGTTCGTCGTCGCCGAGTTCTGGAACGGCTGGTTCGACCACTGGGGCGAGCGGCACCACGTCCGCGAGGTGGAGAGCGTCGTGCGCACCCTCGACGGGATCATCGCCGACGGCGGCAGCGTGAGCGTCTACATGGCCCACGGTGGGACCAACTTCGGGCTCTGGGCTGGCGCCAACGAGGACCAGGGCCGGTTGCAGCCCACCGTGACCAGCTACGACTCCGACGCGCCGGTCGCCGAGGACGGCACGCTCACCGCCAAGTTCTTCGCCGTACGGGAGGTCCTCGGCGCGCGCGGACCGGTGCGGATGCCCGTACGGACGCCGAAACTGCCGCCGGCGCGGGTCCCGCTCGTCCACCGCGCCGACCTGCTCGCCGGCCTCCGCGCCGTGCCGGCGCCCACCTCGACCGGGCCGCGGCCGGCCTCGTTCGAGCAGCTGGGACTCGACGCGGGAATGGTCCTGCACACCGCGCATCCGCGCATCCCGGCGGGGGAGCACCGGCTCGTCCTCACCGACGTACGCGACCAGGCCCTGGTCTTCGCCGACGGCACCCTCCTCGGCGGCGCGGACGACTTCTCCGTGTGCGGAACCGGTGCGGTCGTACGCCTGGAGGTCCTGGTCGAGAGCCTCGGCCGGGTGAACTACGGGCCGGGCATCGGGCGGCACAAGGGCCTGCTGGGTCCCGTACTCGTGGATCGGCGGATCGTGCAGGGCTGGGACAGCACGCCGATCGCGCTGCAGGAATGGTCGGCCGCGGACCTGGCCCGCGCGGTCGCCGCCGGCTCCGCGACCACGCACGCCGGGTTCGCCGTCGCGACGATCCACGTCGACACGCCCGCGGACACCTTCCTCGCGCTGCCGGGGTCGAGCCGCGGCCTCGTCTGGGTCAACGGGTTCCTCCTCGGCCGCTACTGGAAGATCGGGCCGCAGGTCACGCTGTACTGCCCGGCGCCGCTGCTGCGCGCGGGCGAGAACATCGTCACGGTCCTCGAACTGGAACGCCTCGGCGGAACCCTGGAGCTACGCGACCGGCCCGAGCTGGGACCACCGGAGGAGTACGTCGAGGAGTTCGACTGACGCACGAGCCCTTCACCGGGTGAACAGATCGGCACGTTGGGCGACGAACTCCTCGATCGTCTGGGCCGGTCGCCCGGTGATCAGCTCGACGGTGCTGGTGGAGCGGTCGTAGCGGTTCTGCCGATGCAGCCGCGCCATGGTGGCGACGTGCTCTTCGGCGTGCGCCCCCATCCCGGATCGGGACAGGACCTGGTCCACCCAGGTGTCCAGCGGGACGTCCACGTAGGACACCGGCCGGCGCAGCGCTCGGGAGTACTCCTCGGCGACACCGGTCATGTCCTGCGACCGGGGACCGGTCAGCTCGTGCACCTTGCCGACGTGCGGCCGCGGATCCCGCAACACCGTGGCGACGACCTCGGCGACGTCAACGGCCGCGACCGGTGACGTACGGCCGGTGCCGAACGGCAACCTGATGGTCCCGCTGCCGGCGATCGATCGCGCGGCCAGCGTCGTGAACAACGGGTTGTCCAGGAAAATGGTCGGGCGAATGTGCACGACCGGTAGCCCGGACCAGTCGAGCACCTGCTCGGACAACCAGTGCAGGCGCTGCTGGTGCGACTCCTCGGTGCTCAGCGCGCTCATCTGCGACACGGTCATCTGGGACATGCCGACCAGAGCCTCGAGCTCGCCGATCTCGCGCGCCACGCTCGCGACCGTGGCGGCGGCCTCCAGATAGGAGGGTGACACGCTCATGCTGAAGAACATCCGGCCGGCGCCGGCCAAGGCCCGCGCCACGTCGGAAGGACGCGTGAGATCGCCGACGACCACCTGCGCCCCCATCGCCCGCAGCTCCCCGGCGCGGTCGTCATCGTGGTGCACCATCGCCCGTACGGCGAGACCACGCGCAAGCAGCAGCTCGACGACGGTACGACTCACGCCTCCGACACCGCCGCCGGCCCCGGTCACCAACACGAGACCGTCCTCCGCCACAGCCCACCCCCTAGCTCTGACCAGGATAAACGCCCTTGGCGCCCGAGATGCCTCGGGATGTGCTACGTCGTAGCACCCTATGGCACAGCACGCGGTAAGCTTCAGGTGTGAGCACTCCTGAGCCTGACCGCTCCCATGAGATCTCTCAACGCGACCTGCGTAACCGGTCGGCGGAGATCATGGATGGCCTGGAACGCGGGGAGCGGTACGCCGTCACCCGTAACGGCCATCACATCGGTGACCTGGTCCCTCTTCGCCGTCGGCGCCGTGCTGTCTCGCGCGCGGAGTTCGCGGCTGTATCGCGCGGCATGCCCCGACTGGACGACCGTAGATATCGCGAGGACATGGACCGCCACGTCAACGACGATCTCTACGACCCTTACGATCGTGCGTACGGCAGACGCGAATTCGGGGCGGACGAGGGATGACCCACGCCCTGGGGCTGCTCGACACCGACATCCTGATCCTGCGCGCCGGCATCGATCCCGACGAGCTCCCGGACGAGATGATGATCAGTGCCATCACCACCGCGGAACTTTCGGTCGGCGTCCTGGTGGCGGCAGGGCCGCAGGAACTCGCCCAGCGAATGAAGATCCTGCAGACCGCCGAAGCCGAGTTCGACCCACTCCCCTTCGACGACACCGCGGCCCGCGAATACGGCCAGTTGTGGACGGCCGTCATCGCCTCAGGTCGTAAGCCACGCCCCCGCACCGCGGATCTGATGATCGCCTGTGTGGCGATCGCGAACCGGCTCCCTCTGTACACCTGCAATCCCAGGGATTTCAAGGGCCTGGACAACCTGGTCACGGTGGTTCCGGTCACTCGCCCTCAGTGAATGACGCCAGAGGCTCCCGATCACGGGGAGTGGCCTTTGACCTGCGGTGAAGCCTAGAAGCTACCTATAACCTACCATAGGGGCATATATAGGACTTTTAGGACATTCATGGACTGGCGGCACGAGTGGCTCACGTCATTCACCTCGACCGCGGAGGACTCCGGCGTCATCGTCCTCGGCGGTGCTCTGGCGATCCTGCTGCTGACGCGCTACACCCGGTGGGGGCGGCAGTTCCGGCGGCTGGCGTTCCCGTATTTCCGGCCTGGCCGCACCTGGGCGAGTTGGCGGCTGCTCGTGACCCTGCTGCTGCTGTTCTGGCTGACGGTTCTCGGGGTGCGTCTCGAGGTGCTCCTGTCGTACGCGACCAATGGCCTGTTCACGTCGTTGCAGGCGATGAACGCGAGCATGTTCTGGTTCCACGTCATCGTGATCGCGGTCCTGGCGGCGATCTATGTCTCCAGCAGCCAACTCGCCTATCTCATCACCCAGCGGCTGACCATTCACTGGCGAACCGGGCTCAACGCCCACGCGCTCGCCGACTGGCTGGACGGATGCGCCTACCATCGGGGCAGGTTCGTCAAAGCTCCCATCGACAATCCTGATCAGCGCATCGAGCAGGACATCGCGCTGTTCACGGAACAGTCCTACACCCTCTCGCTCGACGCGGTCGCCGCCGCCTTGCGACTGGTGTCGTTCACCGCCGTCCTCTGGTCACTGTCCGGGGCGATGACGATCTTCGGGCACCAGGTGCCCAGAGCGATGGTCTTCCTCGCCTACGCCTACGTGATCGCGGCGTCGTTCATGGCCTTCAGGATCGGCCGCCCACTGATCCCGCTCAGCTTTCTGCAGGAGAGGCTGTCCGCCTCGTACCGCTACGCCTTGATGCGCCTGATGGACAATTCCGAGAACGTCGCGTTCTACGGCGGCGAGGAGGTGGAACGGACGGCACTGTCCGCCAGGTTCTCCGCCGCCATCGCCAACACGTGGGCCTATGCCAAGCGGTCGCTGAAACTCCAGATGTTCAACGGCGCGGTGTCGCAGGCCTCGGTGGTGTTTCCGTACATCATTCAGGCGCCGCGCTTCTTCAACAGAACGATCTCGCTCGGCGACGTCACCCAGACCGCCGACGCCTTCGGCCAGGTGCATGACGCGCTGTCCTTCTTCAGGAACTCCTATGGACAGTTCGCCGCCTACCGGGCGACGCTGGACCGGCTGACTGCGCTGATGGACGCCAACAGGGAGTCGCGCGCCCTGTCGGGTCCCGCCCTCACCCACCGGCCCGACGCGCTGGAGATCGAAGACCTGCGGGTATGGCGTCCCAACAGCCAACCGCTGATCGAAGGCCTGACGTTGAGCCTGAGCCCGGGGCAGGCGCTGCTCGTCAGGGGGCCGTCGGGAAGCGGCAAGACCACGTTGCTCCGCAGCCTGGCGAGCCTGTGGCCACACGCCCACGGCATCGTCCGCCGCCCACTGGGGACCCACACGTTGTTCCTGTCGCAGCAGCCGTACCTGCCGCTGGGAAGCCTGCGCACCGCGCTGGCCTACCCCGAACCCGGACACCTGATCAGTGAGGAACAGGCACGCGAGGCGTTGCGCGGGGTCCAACTCGGCCACCTGGAGGACAGCCTCGACGACGAGGCTCACTGGGCGCGCACGCTGTCGCCGGGCGAGCAGCAACGGCTCGGGTTCGCCAGAATCCTGCTGACCCGGCCCAGCCTGGCCTTCCTCGACGAAGCGACGTCCGCCGTCGACGAGGGGCTCGAACACGCGCTGTACGGGCTGATCCGCGAGCACCTACCGCGGTGCATGCTCGTCAGCGTCGGCCATCGCAGCACCCTGCACGCCTTCCACACCCACCACCTCCACCTGCTCGGCGCCGGCCGCTGGAACATCGCCACGGCCGCGAATAACCCCCTGCTGGAGACCTGACAAGCGGAACCGTCGCCAGACCCAAGAGACGCCGGCGGCGCTTCCGCGTACCCAACCGCCGCCTCGATACGAGCACTCCCGGCGTCGGACACACAGCCGCGTGGCCGCTGATGCGGGACCTCGACGCCGCTTCCGCACCGGAGCGGCCGAACGCGGGCCACGCGTCGTCCACACCCGCGACCGACACCCAGGCTCGCCGGGCGGTCTCCCGGACCTCCCACCGCATGGCTACGACGGTGGCTGTTCGTAGAAGACGCTGGCGATCTGCTCGGCGATCTCGTGCGGGTGGCTTGGAAGGGCGGACGGCTTGTCGATCACTTTCACGTGGGTCTGAGCAGCAGGCTTGGGTGGCCGCCATGCGGTTGAGTGAGTCCGCGTTGTTGTACCGGTTGCTGTACAGCACACCTCAGCCCGCGGAGCCGGTGGCAACGCATTGGATCAAGACACCGAAGAGCCCCTGAGACGGCGTGCCTGTCCGGGGACTTTTCGCTGATGCGGGTTACCTGTCCTCAGCCGTTGCGCTCCGTTCCTGCCGGTACCGCCATTGGTGCACTGGTCCATATCGATGAGCGACGGGGAACCGATCACGCGCGTCCGTTCGAGTGGCTCCCAAGGTGGCTCCCACCGCCCGGGAGGACTGACTCGCGCACTTGCATGATTGCTACGTTGATTTATATGGGCGACGGGACAAGATCACTGAACCTGACGGATATAACTACGACATTAGACATGGTGCTCGTTGCACTCGGAGCTGCGGACATCGACACGGCGTATCGCGTGTGTGGTACAAGCGCCGCACTCCTGCAAGGCGTCCCACTCCCTGCTGGGGACATCGACATCTTGCTCGCTAGCCGAGAAGACGTAAACACGTTCGCCGCAGCACTCTCATCGTTCCCCTGCCTATATACCGCCTCATGGCTCCCCGAATCTTCGCAATACTTCACCAGGTTCGAGGTGAATGGGGTCGAACTGGAGCTCAGCACCGTCGAGAGGCAAGTCGATTCGGACGGGGTGGAATGTGCGGGCAGCGGGCCATGGCAGCATTACGTCCTGGTCACCTGCGGCTCTCACCAGGTGCCGGTAGTCCGGCTGGAACTCCGGTTGGTTTCGGAGCTCCTGCGAGACCGGGCTGATCGATATGACCCGCTCCTCGACTACATGGCCACGCACGGGTTCGATTCTGATCTGTTGCAACGGGCGATGAATGCCCGCCGCATTCCTGCGCACCGCCAGCGGCTAGTTCAAGACCGCCTCGCGCGGTCCTCCCTCGGTACCCCTTCCCTGCCTCTTACTCCTCCCCCTACATGATCTCTCGTCTGCCTCGTCCACCCGGAGAGCAAGCGGGCCAAGAATGGAGCTCCCCACCTGAAGAACAATCTTGGCCCCGGCCCTTGGTCTGTTTGGGTCTGCCTGGACGTGACGGGCGGGAAGATCGGCCGCGCACGTCGTCATTGGTTCTGCCCCTCCCCTTCTGCGCGCTCTTTTAGGTAATTTTCGTACAGCCGCTCTGCGTGCGGTATGGCCTCCTCATACCAGCGGTTAGGGTCGCGAGGGCTCGCCTTGATCTTGTCTGCGGCAACAAGGACGATGGCGTCGCGTCTTGGGTCGAAGACGAACAGCAGTCGAAGCGCGCTACGTCCGGTGGACCGGGGGCGCAGTTCCTTCAGGTTAGCGATACACGAGCCGTTCACCTTGCCCACGAGTGGCCTACCCAGCGCTGGACCGTTCTCCGCGAGCCGTGTACTCGATTTCCCGCCTGCGGCTATCACCCACCGGCCGGAGCCGTCTTTCAGGTGACGGCGCAGTTGCCCCCAGTTCCAGCCGTGTCTGGTGTGGTGGCGTGACGACGAGCGTCGGCGCCGACAAGCAGGACGACCTGAGTGATGCGGGAGCCCAGCCCATGGGGACCGCGCTACCCGAGGCATCCAAGCGGGCGTACCGAGTAGCGCATATGAGGTTGATCGCCTAGCGCAGATTCGAGATCCGGCTTTCCGGAGCCGACTTCAGGTGGATGGTCCTAGGCCGAATGTCGTATTTCTGCTGGTGCGATAGACGGGGATGATGCCCCCATGACGCGTTCCTCTTTCGATCTCGATGCATTTCTCGCTCAGCCCCTCACTGCCCGCATCGCGACCAGCGGACCGACTGTGCGTCCGGTGTGGTACCTGTGGGAGGAAGGAGCCTTCTGGATCTTGACGGGGCCATGGACGAAGCTCTTCCGGCGGATCCGCAGAGACCCTCACGTCGCTCTTGCGGTGGACGACTGCGATCTGAGCACGGGTCTTGTCCGTCAGGTCATCGTGAGCGGACGAGGTGTACTCGTTCCATTCGATGTGCCACGCGGTCGGCGCAAGCTGGCTCGATACCTGGGCGAAGATGAGTCCTGTTGGGACCCCCGTTTTGTGCGTTATCTACATGATGATCCTGGACAACGCGGCACGGCGTGGCTGAAACTGACGCCCACGTCTCTAACGGCCAAAGACCTGAGCTACCGCACAGCCCTTTAGTGCGCGCTTGAGAAGATCGTTCATGCTCGGTGGGCTCGCAGAACATCAGCGTGACCATCGGCGACTTCGCCACCACCAGGGTGGGTCACGCCTTCGCCCTCGCCTACCTGTTGCGCAACACCATCACGAACCTGACCACAGTCTCACTTGAGCTTGGCACAGAGTGGCGTCGCAGATCGCCGTCTCCCATCACTACTGGGTAGTGGACGGCCGGCTTGAGACCCGTTCATCGCCGCACCGCTACGTATGGCCGTCCGAGCTCGACCTGATGGCAAGGATCGCCGGAATGACCTTGCGCGAACGATGGGCCGGTTGGAAGCGCGAGTCTTACACCAGCGACAGTAGGAACCACGTCTCGGTTTGGCAGAAGACGTCGTAACAGCCACTAGCAAGGCGCGTGAGCTGGCCCGGCTGGCACACCAACAGTCAGCGCCTTTCTGTCACGCCCCGCACCGCACCAAGCCACGATGACCATCCGCCAGCCGGATGCCACGGCACCTCGACCGTGATCAAGCCTTCTCAAACACGCACTCAGTGAACAAAGGGCGTTGCTACAGCCGGCCTCTAGAAATGATTCAGGGAGTCCCTTGCGATCAAGGAACTCCCTGGTCAGACGATGCGCGGCCGACAGGAGTCGAACCCGTAACCTTCTGATCCGTAGTCAGATGCTCTATCCATTGAGCTACGGCCGCATTGAATCGCTGCCCTGACCAGCCGGTCTTGGCAACGGGAACCAGACTACCAGAGTCGTACGGTGCTTTTAGCCCGTCTGATCGCAGGTCCCGGGTTGCTGCGCTGGCACAAGATGAAGCAGAATGAAGCAGCGCGGTACAAGGCGAATGTGTGCGCGCCGAAGCTCCAGCAGCGAAGGGTTCTGACGCGTGTCCAACGTCGTTGAATTCAACCCGGAACGCCGTACCCGGCGACGAACGAGCGCGGCATCCCGCGCAATCCCCGTACCTCGCGGGGCCGCGCTCCCCGCCTGCCTGGATTCGTGGCGGCTCGCCCTTGAATCGGCGAACAAGGCGTCCAAGACGATCCGCAGTTACACGGACGTCGCCACCATGTTCATCACCTACCTGAACGACAATTCCCTGCCGTGCGATGCCGAAGGCGTGAAAGCGGAACACGTCCGCGCATTCCTCGTACGGGAACGACACCGCACATCCCCCGCGTCCGCGGACGTGTGTTTCCGCAATTTGCGGGTGTGGTTCAACTGGATGTGTAGCGACGAGATCCAGGAGCGCACCACCAGCTCGCCGGTGCTCAAAGTCGACCGGCCCCAGGTGGCCAGGAAGGTCCGCGAGTACATCGGCGAGGACGAGCAGCGCCAGCTCCTGGCCACCGCGGGCAGCAACAGCTTCGAGGACCGGCGGGACCGGGCGTTGATGACGATCTTGTACGACTCGGGGCCGCGCGCCTCCGGAATCATGAACGTCCGCTACACGCCCCGGGATCCGGACGGGAACGAGGTCGATCTGCGCGGCCGGCGGCTCCGCATCACGCTGAAGGGCGGCGATCAGCACTGGCTTCCGCTCGGCTCCCGGGCCGCCCAGGCGCTCGACCGGTACATCCGGGCCAGGAGCGCACACAGCCGCGCTCTCACGTCGCCGTGGCTGTGGCTGGGCATCCAGGGAAGGAACACGGCGCACATGAGCCCCGAAGGGCTCAGGGACATGCTGACGCGGCGGGGCGAGCTGGCCGGGATCCGCGGGAAGGTGCACCCGCACCGGTACCGCGGTACGGCTGCCCACGAGCTGCTGAAGGCGGGCGCGAGCGACAGCGACGTCCAGAGCATCATGGGCTGGAAGACGAGGGAGATGGTCGACCACTACGCCGGCGACCTGGCGGCCGAGCGCGCGCGGGAAGTTCACGCCCGACTATCGCCGGCGGACAGGATCTAGCGCGATGACGGATCCGTCATCGACCCAATCGGCCGCCTGAGCTGGGAAAACAGGCTACACCGCATCAAGATCGTGACGGATGACAGTTTCTCTCCGGTTCCCCCCTTACGCGTGTGTGCGCGCACGTGTACGTGCGCACGCAATGAGGTGAACGGGAAGGAAACTGTCATCCGTCACAGCCATGATCGCTTAGGCGGTGTTTGTGCAGGTGGGGGCGTGTTTCCTGGCTGTGACGGATCTGTCATGGTGGCTGCGATGTTGGCGGGGGCGGCGTGACGTTCCGTACTCGCCGGGAAGTATCTTGACTTGTGTCCGAATCGTGCGTGACTTAACGGGGTTACTTCGTTACGATTCGGGGTCGGATGGAGCTGCAGCTCCTGGCAGGCACCCTCAAGCACCCGCACGGCGGAGAGGGGGACCTGGCATCCAGGCAGCGGTGCCCTTCCTGCCGTGCGGGGCTGCGGAGCTTCGACCTTGGTGGCGCGAGGTCGACGCCCGCAAACCTCGCTACCCGGGCAGGTATCCGCCCTATCCGGCGGGTTACGTTCTTCTAACTGCCAGGAAATAGGCAGGAAAGACTTATCCGTCATTTCGGGACAAACCGAAACCTGACAGGCGGTCATATATCGCGGAGCGTGACCGACCCGATTGTTCGCGTTCAAGGTCGAAAACGGGTCAAACGCAGCTCGAAATCCCATCTTCCGACACGCCGGGACAATCACGTACAGTTACCTGGCCGCTGCCTGGAAACACGGCAAACCGGCCTGTCAACGCTGATGGGCCGATGGGGGAAGGACAAACCCAACTTGGCCCGACGACGCACCCTCACCTGGACCGCGACCTCCAGCACCATCCTGCTCTGGACGGCAACAGTCGCATCAGCCCTCACTGGATTCGGCACCGACCGGCTCCATGCCACGCTTCTTGTTGGATCGTTCCTAGCGGCGGTCGCCACCATGGCCCTGCTAAAAATGCTGTTCGCGGAGGCGCAGATTTCCCGCGTCTCGGAGGATCTGCGGGATACGGTCCACCAGGCCGCCGACGAGTTCCACACCGCGGTCGAGGTCCTACGCCAGGACCGTCAGGCGATCGTTGCGATGCGGACGCTCGCCGCCGAACTGGTGGCCGCCCGGCAAGCCCGGCAGAAGCAGGATCAGCCGGCTTAGGTGCTGGATCCTCGGCGGCTACGGGCCGTTTCGGCGGCTTCCCCGCCGATGGCCGTCGAGGAATCCACGCCATCATCCTGATCGCCGTACCGGGTGAGCTTGAGCTCCTCCGGTTCGGCCAGGCCGAGAATCACCAGGACGTCGCCCAGGGTCCGGCCGACCTCCTCGCCGGCCTCGCGGAGCGCTTCGATCTGCTGCTCCGTCAGCTGGCGTTGAAAGTCCTTCACCTGGACGAGCATCACACCGCCGGGTCCTTGCACGACAAGGTCGACGCCAGAGTCTGGGGGGCCGGCCATGGCGGTTTCGTAGCCCGCCAGGTGTAGTGCTTCATCGAGCGGCATGCCGATCCCGTCGGCGATCTTTTTCACCGTTCGGACGATCGGCCGTTTGGTGTTCCTCTCAAGACGGTCGTAGGTCACTCGGCCGATCCGGAGACGGTTCAGGACGAAGTCGTACTTGGATTCGCCGCCGAACTTGGTGGCGCGCGCCCGCTCAGCGGCTAGCCAGAGTGGGCGGCCTGGCGGCCCGCTGTATCGGCCCTGGTCCGTCATGTACCGCATTGAATCACAGTGCTTCAAAACCCGCCTAGTTAGAGGTTGTAAACCCTCACTGCTTCGCCATGCTTTTGCATGCTTCGTATTGCATCATCTTCGCTCGCTGTGTACCGTCTTGCTTCGTAATGCTCCGCGTTGATCGATGTTCGAGGTTTCATGCTGACGATTCCCGACGTGTGCGCCCGGCTCCGGGTGAGCCGGTCCACCGTCCTGCGCAAGCTCCACACCGGCCAGCTCGCCGGCGAGAAGAGGCACGCCTGCGGCAGCCTCTGCAGCGCCCCCAAGTCCTGCAAGCAGGGCGAGTGGCGGATCTCGGAGGCCTCCGTGAAGGCGTCCGAGGGGGCGCGCTGATGGCGACCGCCGAGCGGCGCCGGCAGGCCGCGCTGATCGCCGTCCACACGTCGTGGGCGAACACCACCGACCGTGCCGCCCGCACCGCGGCCGCCACCGCCGCGTCCCCCGTGTCGCTCGACTACTGGGAGGCCAAGTTGCGTGCGGAGGGGCGGGTGCGGGAGGAGGACATCCCGGCCGCCGCAGTCAACGCGCGAGCCGCGGAGATGCGGCGCCGCGCCCTCAAGTCGGCCGACGCCCGGCGCCGCAACAAGACCGCCAAGCAGGACGCGGCCCGCCTGGCCGCGTCCGCGTAACCCCCAACCCGAGAGGAGGAACCATGCCCGAGACGCAGACCGCTGACCGGATGCTCAGCCGCAAGGACGTGGCCACCATGTGCGGCGTCGACCCGATCACCGTCACCCGCTGGGCCAACGCCGGCAAGCTCACCAGCCTGCGCACCGCAGGCGGACACCGACGCTACAAGGAGTCCGAGGTGCGCAACCTGATGGCCGGGAGCCCGGCGTGACCTTCAAAGACCTCCAGCCCGGCCAGCTCGCACGCATCCCGCGCATCCACGCCCGCCCCGGCGAGCTCGCGCCCGTCGTCCGCGTCGAGGCCGACATGCACCCGTGCACCGACGGATTGTGCGCCTGCCTGATCACCTTCGGCCGCGAGATCGAGACCGGCCACCTCAACCCGTACCACCGGCCGGCGGATTTCGCGGTCGTCGCCATCACCCCCGCAGCCTGAGGAGGCCGCCTTGATACGCAACATTCACGTCCACTACCTGCGCGACCAGGTCGACCAGGCCGAACGCGACCTGGCCGGGTGGCGGTTCCTCCTGTCGCAGGCCGAGCAGGGGGAGCGCGCCGCCACCGTCATGCCCGACCCGCTCATGCCGGTCAACCAGCCGTGGCCGGCCCCGCCCGCCAGCGCGGCGGCGCCGCGGTCGTCGACGCCCCTGTTCGACGCCGCGGCCGCCAACGGGTCCGGGCTGCCGCACGGGCGCGACCCGTACCCGACCAGCGTGCTGCCGCCGATCGACGGGAGCACGCTGCCGCCCAACCAGGAGAACGCGCTGGGGACGATCGGCGCCGAGCACGACGCCTACAGCCAGACGTCGAAGGCCGTCAAGGAGGATCAGAAGTGGCGGGCATCATGACCGGGCCCGAACACTACCGCGAGGCCGAACGACTTCTGGCCATGCAGGACGTGGTCAACAAACTGCCCCACGCGGACATCGCGATGATCCAGCAGCAGGCGCAGGTGCACGCGACGCTCGCCCACGCGGCCGCCACGGCGCTCACCGGTCCGTCCGCCGTCTACGACGACGACCCGGAGATCAAGGCGTGGGTCGAGGTTGCCGGGACGAAGCCGCCCGCCGACCCCGACCCGGAAGCCGCCCCTGAGGTGCTGGCCGCGCTGACCGAGACGCTCGGCGAGGCCCTGTGCCACGACCCGGCGTTCGACCCCGAGCAGATCGCGCGCAGCGTCCTGGCCGCCTTCACCGTAGAGCGGAGGCGGCCGTGACCGCGGCCGCGTTGTTCGCGCTCGCCGTCGCAGCCCTCGCTGTGCTGCTCGGCGTCGAGGCTGTCCGGAAACGCCGCTGGCTGGAGGCCGGCATCTGCGGCGGCTCCGTCCCGGCCGCCGTGTTCCTGGCCGTCGCAGCCAGCGAGCCCGCCATCCCGCTGTGGCTGGTGCTGTTCGTGGCCTGGCTTGTGGTTGTGCTGCTCGGCCTCGCCTGCTGGTCGCTCATCCGCGCCGTCGAAAAGGCGCGCACCGGCGAGGACACGCGGTGACGCTTCTCGGAGTGTTCCCGGGGCCGCGCGCGTGGACAGTCCAGCTGCCGTCCGGCATGGAGTTGTTGAACGCCAACCAGCGGCTGCACTGGCGGGTGCGTTCGGCCCGCACCAAACTCGTCCGCGGCGAGGCCGCCTCGCTGGCACGCCAGCAGAAGATCCCCACCCTGGGCCGGGCGCACATTGTGGGCGAGTACCGGCCGCCGGACCGGCGCCGCCGCGACGTCGCCAACCTGTACCCGTCGTTCAAGGCGGCCATCGACGGCCTGGTCGACGCCGCGGTACTCGAAGACGACGACGACACCCACCTGGTCGGCCCCGACATGCGCCTCGGCCAGGTGGCGGCCGGCGGCCAGCTGGTGCTCCACATCACCGAACTACCGAAGGAGGGCACGTGACGGCGCCCAGAGTCGAGGTGGAGTGCGCGTGCTGCGGCGGGACCGGCCTGCACCAGGGCCGCGCCCTCTGCCACGCCTGCTACCAGTGGCACCACGAGAACGGCACCCTCCACAAATACCCGCAGCTCCACACGTGGTTGGAGACCTTGGCGCGGATCGCAGACTTCGCCGAACTGCGCGGGCGCGGCCTGTCGGTGCGGAGGGCGTCCGCCGCGCTCGGGGTGACCGCCCGCTCCGGGCAGCGGTACGAGCAGCGGCTGAAGGCCCGGCAGGCGGTGACATCTTGAGCGCCGTCGCCGGATGGATCCGGCCGTGGTATCCGGCCGGGCTGGTCGGCCACATCTCCCGCGACTGCCCCGAACTCTTGAAGCACGTGTCGGAGCCGGTCGATGGGTCCGGCTGGCTCGACCCAGACCAGGCCGTCAGGTGCGCGACGTGCATGCCGCCGTGGAACGCCGAATGCCGCGCCTGCCACTCCGTCATGTCGGAGGAGTGGCAGGAGGACGAGCCGTTCAGCGAGGCCGACGCGAACAGGTGGAAGCGCAAGCACCGGTGCCCGCCGGACGTGCATGTGATCCCCCCGCCCAGGCCGAAGACCTCCCAGACCCCGGCAGGCCAAGTCCTGCTTCCTCTCCTGTGAAGGACCATCCGATGAAGTTCACGATCATGGCGGGGGAGTTGGCCGACGCGGTCGGCTGGGCCTCCCACGCCCTCCCCAAGCGGGCGCCCGTGCCCGTGCTCGGCGGCATCCTCATCGAGGCCGGCGACGACGGTGTCGAGCTGTCCGCTTACGACTACGACACGTCGCGGCGGATCGCCGTCGAGCTGGACGCGCCCGCAGTCGCGGGCCGGGTGCTGCTGCCCGGACGCACCCTGTGTGAGGTGGTGAAAGCGTTCCCGAAGAACGGCCTGGTCGATGTCGCCGTCGACGACCGGGAGGCTGTTCTTCGGTGCGGCCGGTCCGAGTACGGGCTCCCGTTGATGCCGGTCGACGACTTCCCCACTCTGCCGAAGGTGCCCGAACTGGTGGGCGCCGTCGACTCTAAGGCGTTGGCGGACGCGGTCGCCCACGTCGTGGCTTCGGCCGGTAAGGACAACACGCTGCCGATGCTGACGTGTGTGCGCGTCGACGTCGGCGACGGCTGCATCGACCTGGCGGCAACCGACCGGTACCGGATCGCGTGGCGCACCAACCTGCCGTGGGAGCCCGCCCTCGACGCGGGCGGCCACGGGTTGATGATCCCGGCCCGCGCCTTGCACGACATCGCGCGCAGCCTCCCTGACGGCCAGGTCCAGGTCGGCATCGGCGGCGGGCTGGCCGCGTTCACCTCGGAGGGCCGAACCACAACGATCGGGCTGCTCGACGACCAGTTCATCGACTACAAGGCGCGCATGAAGGTGGACGCGAAGGTGGACGCGAAGGTGACCGCCGAAGTGGACGCCGACGTGCTGGTGAAGGTGGTGAAGCGTGTCGCTTTGGTGGCGGAACGGCACGCCTCGGTCCGGCTGTCGTTCACCCAGGGCGGGGTGCTGGTGGAGGCGGGCGGCGCCGATGCGGGGCGCGCGGCCGAGCACGTCGACTGCACCCTCGACGGCGACGACATCCGGGTGGGGTTCACCCCGCAGTACCTGCTCGACGGCCTCCAGGCGGTCGGCGGCGTCGCGAAACTTGAGATGGAGACCTCCACGAAGCCGGTCATGATCACCGGTTCGGGTGATGCGGGCCTCCGATACCTGGTCGTCCCCATCAGGTTGTCGGCGTGACCGACCAGCACAACACCCCCGACAGGCCGGGGGCGACCATCACCATCACGACCCGGGACAGCTCCACCGTCACCACGTCCACATGGTCGACGTGCGCCGGGCGTGGGCGCCTTCGTCGCCTCGTTCCTGGGCGAACCCGCCGCCCGCCACACCGCCACCGTGAAGGAGCCCGCATGCTGATCGACTGGATCCGCACCCGCAGCACCCTGATCGGCGAGTTGGTGGAGGCGCGCGAGCAGGCCGCCGCCGAAGCCTCCAAGACGGCCGCCATCGCATCCGAGGCGGACCGCTTCCTGGACCTGCTGCGCAAGGAGCAGGCGGCGCACGCGGCCACCCAGCACGCCCTGGAAGCTCTCGAAGCGGAGGGCCTGGGCGACGTGTTCGACCCCGCCGCGGCGCGCACCCCGGCGCAGGAGCTTTCGGCGATGCGGGCGCACGTCACCGCCTTGGAGCAGCGCGTGCACCTGCTGCAGCGGGCCAACATGGCGGCCGACCGCCGCTAGATCGACGCGTGGTGAAGCAAACCGGCGCATGTACCGTCTTGCTTCGCTATGCTTCGTCTTGTACCGTTCTGAGGTGTGGCGGCCCTCCCGATCGGGGGTGGGGCCGCCCCCCCAAACCGCCGAGCCGAAAGACACGCCAATGACCGAATGGGCCGACCCGGCCACCATCCGCGAGCGGCAGACCGCAGCGGTGACCGTACTCATGACGCTGCTCGCCCTTGACCTGCCCACCCCCGACTGGCACATCGGCACCGTCTACCTGGCCAGCGCCGACCGCCTGCCGGAGCTGGAGGGGCAGCTCAGCGGACCGCACTACGAGACGCCGGAAACCGCCCAGGCGGCGATCGACGCCTGGGCGGCCCACTTCGACGCCACCCCCAACCGGCGCGAAAACACCTCCCCCTTCCTGCGTGTGAAGGCCGTCATCGACGGCGTCCAGGTGTGCGTGTGGGGGAACGTCCCGGTCACGAAGAAGACCCGCAAGCTGGCGGCGGTGGCCGCCTGATGTTCACCCAGCCCGCCACCTACACGGAGCCGCCCGTGCACGCGCCCGCCACGCCCGCGCCGGTCAAGTTCGAGCACGCGCCGACCGTCGAGCAGGCCGCCATCCTCGACGCCGCCAGCACCGGCAGCCCGTTGGTGATCGAGGCCGGCGCCGGGACCGGCAAAACGTCGACGTTGAAGATGGTGGCCGCGTCCAGGCCGCAGCATCGCATGCTGTACCTGGCGTACAACCGGGCGATCGCCAACGACGCCGCCGCGTCGTTCCCGCCGAACGTGGACTGCCGCACCGCCCACTCGCTCGCCTTCCGCGCGGTCGGCCACCAGTTCAAGCACCGGCTGAACGGGCCGCGCCTCCCGGCCCGGGAGGTGGCCAGGTTCCTGCAGATCCCGGCGGTGCTCGACCTGGGGGCGCACGCGCTCACCTCGGTGAAGGTGGCCCGGATCGTGATGGACACCGTGGCCAGGTTCTGCCACTCCGACGACGTTGAGGTGTACACCACGCACGTCCCTGACGTGCCAGGGCTGTCCCCCGAGGCGGCGAGCGCGCTCCGATTCGACGTGGTGCCGTTCGCCCGCCGCGCGTGGGAGGACCTGACCAGCCTCGACGGCAAGCTCAAGTTCGAGCACGACCACTACCTCAAAATTTGGGCGCTCACTCGGCCGGTCCTGCCATACGGCACGGTGCTGCTCGATGAGGCCCAGGACGCCAACCCGGTGATCGCCCGCATCGTCGAAGCCCAGCAGGCGCAGCAAATCCTGGTCGGCGACCAGGCGCAAGCCATCTACGGGTGGAGAGGCGCCGTCGACGCCATGGAGGATTTCGCGGGGGAGCGTTTCCAGCTCTCCCAGTCGTTCCGGTTCGGGCAGCGCATCGCCGACCAGGCCAACGAATACCTCGAACTCCTCAGCGCGCCGCTCCGGCTGACCGGCAACCCGGCCAAGGATTCCCGGCTGGACCGGGTCGACCAGCCCAACGCCGTCCTGTGCCGGACGAATGCGGGCGCGGTCGGGCAGGCCATGGCCGCGCTCGGATCCGGGCTGCGTCCCGCGCTGGTCGGTGGTGGCGACGACATCCGTAACCTGGCCCGCGCCTGCCAGGACCTCCGCAACGGGCGCGGCACCGAGCACCCCGAGTTGATGGCATTCAGCTCGTGGGCTGAAGTTCAGGAGTACGCCGAGCACGACGCCGGCGGCGCCGACCTCAAAACCTTGGTCAAGCTGGTCGACGGGCACGGGCCGGAGGCGATCATCCGCATCGTCGACCAGCTGGTCGACGAATCCAACGCCGACGTGGTGATCTCGACCGCGCACCGGGCGAAGGGCCGCGAATGGGACACCGTCCGCCTGGCGGCGGACTGGAGCGAGCCGTACGACGCGGAAGGCCGCCTGGACCGGGCGGAGGCGATGCTCACGTACGTCGCGGTCACCCGGGCGGAGTTGGTGCTCGACTGCCGGGCGCTGCCCACGCAGGCCGGTATCCACAGCTCGGCCGAGGATGGTGCGCTCATCCCCATCCTGCGCGCCGCACCCGACCAGTTCTATGAGGACGCCCTCACCCCCGGCCCCGAGCCCATCTCCACCGATCTCCCGGCCGAGCTGGTCGGCTGGCTCACCTACGCGAAAGACGCCGCCGACCACGAAAAGGGTTGGAAGGCGGTGAAGGAGGCCGCGCAGCAGAAGGTGAAGGACTGGCTGGTGGAGCGAGGCCTGGACGAGGCCACCGTCAACGGGCGGCCCGCCGTCACCTACCGGGAATCCGCGCCGGGCGGCCAGCTCAACGGCAAGAGCCTCAAGAAGGATCACCCCGACATCTACGCGGCTTACTACGAGCCGAAGAATGCCTCCCGGCCGTTCAACCTCACCGGAGAGTGGAAATGAGCACCAGTGACGAACTGAAGGCTGCCGCAGCCAAGATCCGCGTGGCTGCGAGGGGAGCCACGGCCGGGCCGTGGAAAGCCACGCCGGTCTGGTCGCCGGACGCCGCCGTGACCAGCGCGGTCTACTCCCACGCCCACCCGACGGGGACCCCTGAGTCGGAGGTGGTGGCCTCTGGGCAGAAGCGGTACCCGAAGGGCGGGTTGCGGAACCCGTGCAACGCGCTGTGGATCGCGATGGCGAACCCGGACCTGGCCGAGCCGCTCGCCGCTCTGTTGGAGCACTTCGCCTCCAGGTACGAGCGGATGAGCGAGATGTTCGGCGCCCCCGCCGGTGGGCCTTCGGAGCGCCTCGCGGCCGGGAAGCCGGAGCTGCACGCCGACTTCGCCCTGGCGGTCGCTCGCGCCATCAACAAGGACCTGTCGTGACGGTGGACCGTCTCACCCCGGACGCCGTCAAGGTGCTGCGCATGCTGGCGGCCCGCAAGACGACCCAGGAGGCGGCGGCGTCCGTCTCCTGGCCGCGGGACCGCGTCGTCGGCCTCGCCCGCGCGCAGAAGGGCTGGTTCCTGTCCGCCGAGACCGACACGGTTTCCGACCCGGGCAGCCCCGACGGGACCGTACGCCTGCCAGACGGGGTGGAGCGGGCCGGGCAGCTCACGTTCGAGATCGCCCTCACCAAAGCCGAGGCCTCGAACGACCCGAAGCTGCGCAGGCTGGCCGCCACCGCCAGGAAGACGCACGACGAACTCATGGAGCGTCTCATCAACCAGCACCAGGCCGCCGCCGTCGCCCGCGACATCGAGCAGCTGCAGCAGGAGTTGCAGGCGAAGCAGGCCCGCCACCGCGAGCTGACCGGCCGCCGCCAGCCTGGCCCGCGCGTGGCCGAGCCGTCGGCGCCGGCCGCCAAGGTGAAGCGGGCCGGGATCCGGGCGTGGGCCGCCTCCCAGGGGTTGGACTGCCCGGCAGCCGGCCGCATCCCCAAGACCGTAGAAGCCGCCTACGACGAAGCCCACGGAGGGAATGCATGACGTACCGATTGCTGATCACCGGGTCACGGGCGTGGACGGATGAGCAGAGGATCCGTGACGCGATCGCCGCCAACGTCCGCCTGTACGGCCCCGGCAACTTGGTCATCGTGCACGGCGCCTGCCCGTCCGGCGCGGACGCGATGGCCGACCGGATCGCGTCGGCGTGGGGCGGCGGCCTGACCGTCGAACGCCACCCGGCCGACTGGGACCACTGCGTCCCCGCCTGCCCCCCCGGGCACCGCCGCCGGAAGCCGTCCGGCGACGTTGACCATCCCGGCCTGCTGGACACGTACTGCCCCGGGGCAGGGCCTCGCCGCAACGCCCACATGGTGGGGCTCGGCGCCGACGTGTGCCTCGCCTTCCTCGTGCGCGGCTCTCGGGGCGCCACCCACACGGCGAACGCCGCCAAGCGGGCTGGCATCCTCACCTACCGCTACGAGGTGGAAGCGTGACGGCGGTCGCGTTCTCTCAGCCGGACGCGGGGTGGGCGTCCCCGGCCCTCACGGGGTTGGCCGCGTCGATCGCCACCAACGTCGTCACCACGGTCAAGAACGCCGGCGCGAACGCGCCCCGATCCCTGCAACGCGTGATCGGCCCGTCTGAGATCGGCACGCCGTGCGTCCGCCGGTTGGCCTACAAGCTGTGCGACTGGCCGCAGGTGAACACGGACGGAGACCCGTGGGCGTCGATCATCGGGACGGCCGTCCACTCCTGGATGGAAGACACGTTCCGGGCGGAGAACGAGCGGCTCGGTCAGGAGCGCTACGTGATCGAGCGCAGGTTGCAGATCCGCGGCAACATTCACGGCAACGCCGACCTGTTCGACCGGGCGACCGGAACCAACATCGACTGGAAGTGCGTCGGCGAAGACCGGTTGAAGAAGTACCGCAAGAACGGCCCGGGCGACCAGTACAGGGTGCAGGCCCACCTGTACGGGCTCGGCCAGGAGAACGCCGGCGAAACCGTCAACGACGTCTCGGTCGTGTTCCTGCCGCGCGGCGGCCGCATCGACGGCTTGCACGTGTGGTGCGAGCCGTACAACCGGCAGGTCGCCCTCGACGCGTTGCAGCGGCTCGACCACGTCCTCACCCTGCTGCACCAGCCCCAGTTTGACCCCGGCCAGAACCCGCAGGCGTTCGGATCCTTCCCGGCGTCGGACGCGTTCTGCACGTTCTGCCCCTGGTTCCAGCCCGGCAGCACGGACCCGTCGAAGGGCTGCCCGGGCGCCGCCTAACACCGCTCCCGGTACACGGTGAAGCATTCTCACGACTGCTTCGTCTTGCTTCACTGTGTACCGTCTTGTACCGTCTTACTTGCACGGCCGGATCACACGACCCGGATCACCGGATCTCACGAAAAGGATCAACATGTTTCAGCAGCCCACCGCCGGATCTGACTTCAAGGCTAAGAACCACGTCGGCCACCTCCTGCTCATCTACGTGAGGGAGCTGCGGACCGGCATCGTCACCAAGTACGGCCCCTCCGACGCCATCTCCTGCGACGTCGTCGTGTTGACCGACCAGGCCGGGCCCCGCCTGGAGCCGGGCGTCCTGTTCTTCCAGAAGCCGCTCATCAACTCGCTGCGCGGAAGCATCAGCGCCGACCCGGTCCTGGCTCGCCTCGGCCAGGGCGTCGCCAAGCCCGACATGGACCCGCCGTACATCCTCAACCCGTACGACCAGGCCGACGCCGCGTTCGCCACCCAGTGGCTGCACTCGGTCGGCGGCAACCCGTTCCGCACCGCGCCCGCCCTGCAGCAGCCCGCCGCCCCCGCGCCGGTGGCTCCGCTGCCGCAGGCCGCTCCCGCCGCGCCCTTTCCGGTTCCCGCCGGGGTCGGTGCGGGTGTGCCTGCGCCGGTAGCCGCGCCGATGGCTCAGGCGCCCGGCGTCCCCGCCGCCCCGCCCCAGTGGGCCGCC